>CAZVRP010000016.1:0-21617 GCA_964630255.1 uncultured Oscillospiraceae bacterium
TGGAGGAATAATTCACCTTGGACAGATCATCCGGCAGCTTGAAGCTGTTGGCCATGTGGAGCGGCCGACGAACCGCGCCGGTACCCTCATCGTAGTCGTTTCCGGTGTGGATCGCCTGTGTTGCGATTCCGTAATTCTTATATCTGTTTTCCTTTTTTGCCATACGGTCATTCTCCCCAGACTTCTTCCGCGATCTCTTTCACCAGAGCCAGTTTTGCCCACTGCTCGGCCTCGGTCAGCTTGTTGCCGATCTCGCAGGACGCAAAGCCGCATTGCGGGCTGAGATACAGCCTGTCCAGAGGAACGTACTTTGCGGCCTCATGGATACGGGCAATGACCGCCGCCTTGTCCTCCGGCTTCGGCGATTTGGTCGTGATCAGCCCTAACACGACTTTTTTGTGTTCGGGCACAGCGGCTAACGGTTCAAAGCTGCCGGAGCGTTCATCGTCAAATTCAAGGTAAAAGGCATTGACGTTTTCCCTCGAGAAGAGTGTGGCGGATACGTCATCGTAAGCCCCGCTGCTGGCAAAGGTGGAATGAAAATTCCCGCGGCATACGTGCGTATTGATGACGAGGTCATCCGGCTTGTCCTTGATCGCCCGGTTGTTGATGTCCAGATACTGTTCCTGGATCTTCTTAAGGCCCTCCTCATCTGTCATATAAATCGCTTTCGCCGCCGGATCGACCAGCATTCCCCACGTGCAGTCGTCAAACTGAAGGTTACGGCAGCCGGCGTCGTAAAGCTGCCGGATCACGGCCTGATACCCCCTGACGAGATCATCGGTCAATTTGCCTATGTCATCGTAAAACTTATCCGTGTTCTCTTTGGCAAATGGCATGATCAGCTGCGCCAGGAACTGCGCGGGAGCAGGAATGGTCTGCTTGGCAACGGTATCCGCGTCCTCCAGAGCCTTTACAAATCGGTAATGCTCCACAAAGGGATGCTCTCCCGGAAGACTGATCTCCCCAGTCAGGTAGGTATCGTCTATCATAGCCTGTTCGCCGTGAAAGGGGAGGCCTGTCTCGGTCTTTTTGTGTCCGATGCCATCGAAGCCCCACATAAAATCCAGATGCCAAGTCGCCCTGCGGAATTCGCCGTCGGTGATCACATGGTATCCGGCGGCTTTCTGCTTCTCGACCAGCTTTCGTATCGCCTCATCCTCGACAACCTGCAAATCATCTTTGCTGATCCTGCCGGTTTCATAATCTTTCCTTGCCAGCTTGAGTTTCTCAGGGCGCAGAAAGCTTCCCACATAGTCATAGCGGAAAGGCGTATAGCCTTTGCTCATCATATCGTCCTCCTGAATATAGATATTTCTATGATATTTCTATCATTTTGCAATTCGGTACTGCCGCTTTCGGTCCTGAAAAATAAAGACCGGAAGCTCTTTACAAGCTCCCGGGCAAATGGCAAACGATATCCTGACCTACTCCGTCAACTACCGCGTCAAGGCGCAAGCAAATACGACTGCACCCCGGCCATTATGAGATGCCCGGGAGCTTAGCATTCGATGACAAACGGCAGTGCCGGATTTGTTGATTTCAAATCCTGACATTGCTTTCACCTCCTGGTAGTTTGCGAAAATTGATATATACTGATACATTTATTATATCTAAATTTTCCTACTATGTCAATAGGTTTACTGAAACTACCCATACAAAAATGTACGCGCTAAAATGATATGCCCCAAGAAAAGAGAGAAGTCCAGGCTCCGATGAGGTCTGGCAGGATCATCACAAATCACAAAAGGTATTGACACCCGACAGGAGAGATGATAAAATAACACGCGATATATAACAATCGCTATATTAAGGAGGCGGTACCGTGCCCCCCAGGACAAAGGTGACGAGAGAGGACATCGTCGAGGCCGGGCTTGCTCTGGCCCGGACCGGTGGGCCGGAGGCGGTGAATGCCCGGGCGGTGGCGGCAAAATTGGGCTGCTCCACCCAGCCGGTATTTTCAAACTACGGGTCCATGGCGGACCTGCAAAAGGACGTGCTGGCGGCGGCGGAAGGCCTTTTACAAAAATGCCTGGACAGAGCCCAGGCTGCCGGGACATACCCGCCCTATAAGGCCATGGGTCTGGGGTACATCGGCTTTGCCCGGGAGGAGCCCGCGCTGTACCAATGGCTTTTCATGCGGGATCGGACAGGGCAGAATATCCCCGACGGCCGGGCGGAAAACAGGCGCGTCATTCGGCTCGTCTCGAAAAGGACCGGCCTCAGCGAGGATAAAGCCTGGCTGCTCCACTTGGAGATGTGGATATTTGTCCACGGTGTGGCCTCCATGCTGGCCACGGGCTATATCCAGTGGGATGAAACGATGGTGAGCGATATGCTCACAGACGTGTTTGAGGGCTTGCAAGCCCGGTTTCAGAGCAAGGAGGGGGCGTAAATGGAAGGCGGGATCGTCATCTCCCATCTGACAAAGCGCTACAAAGATGTGGTCGCAGTGCACGATCTGTCTCTGACGATACCCCAAGGGGAGCTCTTTGCCCTGCTGGGGATCAACGGAGCGGGCAAGACCACCGCCATCCGGATGCTGTCGTGTCTGGCCCGGCCCACGGAGGGGGACGCCCTGGTGGGAGGAAGGAGCGTGGTGCGCCAGCCCCAGGAGGTGAAAGCGCTCATCGGCCTGTCCCCCCAGGAGACGGCGGTGGCCTCCAATCTGACTGTGGAGGAAAACCTGATGTTCATGGCCGGAGTCCACGGCCTGTCCGGGGCCGGGGCCAGGACCCGGGCGGCGGAAATATGGGATGAACTGGGCCTGGGAGAGGTCCTCCGCCGTCGTGCCGGGAAGCTGAGCGGCGGCTGGCAGCGGCGGCTGAGCATCGCCATGGCCCTGATCTCCCGGCCGGAGGTACTGTTTCTGGATGAACCCACCCTGGGGCTGGACGTGCTTGCCCGGAGCGCCCTATGGGATGTGATTCAGACCTTGAAGGGGACCGTTACCGTGGTCCTGACCACCCATTACATGGAGGAAGCGGAAGCGCTGGCGGACCGGGTGGGCGTCATGGCCCGGGGAGAGCTTTTGTGCGCCGGTACGGCGGCGGAACTGAAGGAGCGTACTGGGACCCAGCGGTTGGAGGACGCCTTTGTGTCCATCGTGAAGGAGGCGGGCGCGGAATGAAGACACTGACATTTTCTGTCCGGACGGCCAAGGAGATACTGCGAGATCCCCTGACCATGATCTTCGGTCTGGGATTTCCCCTTATCATCCTGCTGCTTCTGACGGCCATCCAGAAAAATGTTCCCGCGGCCCTGTTCACCCTGGAGAGCCTGACGCCGGGGGTGGCGGTGTTCGGCCTGTCCTTCATGACGCTGTTCTCCGCCCAGCTCATGGCCCGGGACCGGTCCGGGAGCTTCCTGCGGCGGCTTTACACCACGCCCCTGACCGCCTGGGACTATATCCTGGGCTACGCCCTGCCCCTGATCCCCATCGGCCTGATACAGACCGTAGTGTGCTACGCCGCCGCAGTCTGTTTGGGCCTGCCCGTCACCGGGAATATGCTGTGGGCGGTACTGGCCTTTCTGCCGGCGGACCTGTTTTTCATCGGGCTTGGTCTTTTGTGCGGGACGGTCCTTAATGACAAGCAGGTGGGTGGTCTGTGCGGGGCCCTTCTGACCAACCTGACGGCGTGGCTTTCCGGCACATGGTTCGACGTGTCCCTGGTGGGCGGCTGGTTCCGGCGGCTGGCGGAGGCGCTGCCCTTCCTGCACGCGGTGGAGCTGGGCCGAACCGCGCTGCGGGGGGATATGCCCGGGCCGCACCTCTGGTGGGTGCTTGGCTACATGCTGGCCGCCCTGCTCTTGGCCGTCCTGGTCTTCACGGCCCGGATGCGGCATGATTGACCGCCGCTTTGTTGATAGATCTCAACTGTTTTTCAATCTGTTAACATTTTCGGCCATATAAAGTATTATTATATGTATGGAAAGATAAAAATGGAGGGCTGAGCCGTGAACGAAAATCGGGATGGCCGCGATTTTGGGGCGGAGGAGTCGGAATATCATATCGTCCGGCCGGAACAGACCCGCTCTGTATACAGTGACGCCTATTACAGATCAGCGCCCCGGGACGGCTGCGCCTCCTATGGCTATAATCCGGCCAGATGCTATCCTGAGGGGGACAGTCCCGTCCGGCACCAGGGACAGTTCGGTCTAAAGGGTATTTTGGTCCTGGGCCTGATATGTGTGCTGGTGGCCAGCGCCCTGGGCATAGGAGGGATATACATCCTGTTCCGTGACCGGATGGACGGCCAGACGGATCAGGCCCAGACAGCCGTGGCGGCGGATTTTTACGCCCGCGCCCGCCAGGAGCAGGAGGGGACCCAGACCGCGTCGCTCTTGTCCACCAGCTCCGTGAGTGCGGATACGACCCCGCTTACAGCGGAGGAGATATACCCCCTCGCCTGCCAGCAGGTGGTGGGCGTGACCACCTCCGATAATCAGCAGAACATCTTCGGGCAATCAAGCGCACAAGGCGTCTCCGGCACAGGCGTCATCCTCAGCGAGGACGGCTATATCATTACCAATTACCACGTCATTCAAAGCGCCTATGCCTCCGGTCTGCCCATCACCATCATGCTGTATGATGGCGAGAAATATACCGCCCAAGTGATCGGCGTGGAGGCGGACAGCGATCTGGCTGTGCTGAAGATCGATGCCCAGGGGCTGGAACCCGCCGTCCTCGGCGATTCTGACAGTCTGGTCGTGGGCCAGACCATCTACGCCGTGGGCAACCCCCTGGGCGAGCTGACCTATACCATGACCAGCGGCATCGTATCCGCTCTGGACCGGCGCATCACCACCGATGAAAACGTGACGGTGAATATGTTCCAGTTCGACGCAGCGGTGAACAACGGCAACTCCGGCGGACCCGTTTACAACGCCTATGGCCAGGTGGTGGGCATCGTCACCGCCAAATTTTCCGACAACGGCGTGGAGGGACTCGGCTTTGCCATCCCCATCTCTGACGCCTGCTATATTGCCAACGAGCTCATCACCCGGGGCTATGTGCCCGGCAAGGCATACCTCGGCCTGACACTCACCACCGTATCCCCCAGCGTGGCCCAGTATTACAATATGGTGCCGGGGGTCTATGTCTACGATGTGGAGGACGGCAGCTGCGCCCAGGAGGCGGGGCTGCGGACAGGGGATATCATCACTGCCGTGAACGGCGTGACCGTCTCCGATAAGGATGAGATGGTCTCTGTGGTGCGGCAGTACCGGGCCGGGGACAGCGCCGAGCTGACCGTCTATCGGGAACTGGCCTATATCACCGTCACCGTGGTCTTTGACGAGGTTCTTCCGGCCCAGGCGGCGGAGACAGAGGCTCCTGCGGCCTCCTCCGAGGTTGGCTAGAGTCCATACGCCGCCTACGGGACGAAGCCAGTCAAATACAATCAAACGAACTGGAACAGCGGCAAGAAAATCGGGGCTGTGCCAGGTCCAAAGCATTTCCCAAGGGCTGCAGGCTCTCAATAGAGCGGGGGGCGTACGGCGCCGCCAACCTGGAATACCCCGGTTCACATCGCCGCGCTTGCCGCCGCCCTGCGGAAATCATCCTCGAATATTTCTTGATGTTTGGACCGCCAGGGAATAGCGTAAAAAATGGCAGGCACTTTCGTGTCTGTCATTTTTTATCGCATCAACATTGTCTTGTCCCCGGGTTTGGTATATAATAGCTGTATATGACCCTTTACTCTGATAAGACCCGTTCCACCGAACGGCCAGGTATTATCCTATGCTTTCTTACCTATCCATCATATTCCCTCTGGCTGCGGCGCTGTTCATCCTGTTCTGGTGCTGCCGGTGGGCGATCATCCACAGGAGGGCCGTCCCCCGGGCGGCGCGTCTTCCCCTGCCGGGGGACGCCGGCGGGAAGGCCGCGTCCGAAGCGGCGGCGGACCGGCGCTTTTCCCGGAGGGACTGGATCATCCTGGGCGCACTGACGGCGGTATACGCCATTGTGGCCTTTGTCGGCCTGGGCCAGAACAAGGCGCCTCAGACCTTCCTGCACTTTGAGGACGGGAACATCTATGCCCAGATCGAGCTCCATGAGCCCCAGGCTGTCACCGGCCTGCGGTACTACTCCGGGCTGAACACCGCCGACTATACCCTCCAGTTCTCCATGGACGGGGAGACCTGGACCGACCAGGTCCAGGAGGACGGGACATCCGGCATGACCCAGCAATATACCCAGCTGTTTCGCTGGAACGATGCCGTTCTGAACGGGGACGGAGCCCCGGTCCGATACATCCGCATCATCTCCGGCGCGGAGCAGTATCTGGGAGAGGTAGCTGTCTATGGAGAGGACGGCACGCTGCTCCCGCCTGAGGCTCTCACCGCAGCCCCCGGCTGCGAGATGCTCTTGGATGAGCAGGACGTCATCCCCGATGAGTACAGCTACAAAAACGGCACCTATTTTGACGAGATCTATTTCGCCCGCACGGCCATGGAGATGATCCAGGGCATCTGGCCCTATGAGATCACCCATCCGCCTCTGGGGAAGGCCATTTTGTCCCTGGGCATCCGCATCTTCGGCATGACGCCTTTCGGCTGGCGGTTCATGGGTACGCTGTTCGGCGTGCTGATGCTGCCGGTGCTGTATCTGCTCCTCAAGCGGATGTTCGGCTATACGGCGGCGGCCGCTGCGGGCAGCACTGTGTTCGCCTTCGATTTTATGCACTATACTCAGACCCGCCTGGCTACCATCGACTCTTACGCGGTGTTCTTCATTCTGATGATGTACCTTTTCATGTACTTCTGGCTGATAGAGCCGCCGGACCGGGAATGGCGGAGGGTGCTGTGGCTGGGGCTTTCGGGGCTGTGCTTCGGTCTGGGCGCCGCTGTCAAGTGGATATGCATTTACGCGGGAGCCGGCCTGGGGGTTATATGGCTGGTGTACTGGATATGCCGTCTGGTACGGGAGAAAAAGGCCGCCCGGGACGATTTTATCCTCACCATCGGGTGGAGTCTGCTGTTCTTTGTGGTGGTGCCCTGCCTGGTCTACTATGCCAGCTACTGGTCCTACGGCCCAAGTCAGGGGATCGATGGCCCCTTCCGGCTGTTCAAAAAGGAATATCTCCAGCTGGTCATCGACAACCAGAAGTATATGTGGGACTACCACTCCGATCTGGTGGCCACCCACCCTTACTCCTCCAAGTGGTATCAGTGGATATTCGATGTCCGCCCTATCCTCTACTACCTTCAGTACCCGTCGGAGGGCGTCATCATCTCCTTCGGGGCTTTCTCCAACCCCATGGTGGCCTGGGGCGGTCTGGTTGCTGTCATCGGCATGGGCTGGCTTGCCATCCGAGATCGGGACGAGCGGGCGGTGTTCATCCTCATCGGCTACCTGGCCAATCTGCTTCCCTGGATGCTGGTCAGCCGTCTGACCTTCGCCTATCACTACTTCCCATGCACGGTATTTCTGGTGCTGGCGCTGGGGTATATCTTCGCGGATCTGCGCCGGCACGATGCCCATTGGCGGGCCGCTGTGGGCAGCTTTGCCACAGTGACCGTCGCCCTGTTTATTCTGTTTTATCCGGTGCTCTCCGGTATACCACGGAGCGCCGCATACAGCCAGATCTTTCTGAAATGGTTTGTTGACACATGGCCTTTTTAACGGATCATCCCCGCCATACGAATATCTCCCGGGACAGCCGCGCACCCTACTATGACAAGGTGATGGCGGAATATGCCGCCGGCGTGCGGCTTTCGGTATATCACTGTTTTCACACGGCGCAAACCGCCGTTTCTTCCCATAGATAAATAATAAGGAGAGTATTTATGATCGCTATCGCATCGGACCACGCTGGTTTTGCCCTGAAAAAGGTACTTTTCAAGCATTTGACCGACTGTGGCTTCCAAGTGGATGATCTGGGCTGCTACTCAGATGAATCGGTGGACTATCCCGTATACGCGGAAAAGCTGTGCCGGGCGGTGGTCGCCGGGAAATATGACCGGGGCATCCTGGTCTGCGGCACGGGCCTGGGCATGTCCATTGTGGCCAACAAGATCCCCGGCATCCGGGCCGCGCTGTGCAACGACTGCTACTGCGTGGAGATGGCCCGCAAGCATAACGACGCCAACGTCCTGTGCCTGGGCGGGCGGGTCTTGGGCGACGAGCTGGCCAAGAGGATCGTGGACATCTATATGTCCGTGGAGTTTTCCGGCGTGGAGCACCATGTCCGGCGCCTGGAGATGATAAAGGAACTGGAGAAACATTAAATGCCGTACCGCCCTCGGGACATATACAGAGGCCGCCGGAAATTCCGGGTGCCCCTGACCATATTTCTGTTTGCCATCGCCTTTCTCATCGTAGGAAGCGTAGGGCTGTTTTATGGCCTGCAGCGATATGTGGTCTACGAGGCCAACGGCGTCAGTCTCCGGTTGCCATTCGGCGGGCAGGATGAGGACAGCGCCGCCTCCGATGATGAGATAGTCCTGTCCACGCCCGAGCCCACCTTTGAGCCGGTGGCGGTGCAGATCGTCTGGGAGGACCCGGACTTCTCCCAGATCGACCTAGGAGGCTGGGAGGACCTGGAACCCATCCAGGCCCGGTTCGTCCCGCTGGATGACGTCATCAACGCCGACGCCCTGGCCACCGCCGTGTCCAGCGCCCAGAGCGGAGGCTATTCCGCCCTGGTGCTGGAAATGAAGGACCGTTCGGGCCGTCTGGCATGGGCCAGCGCCGCCGAGACTGCCATCGCCTACGGCACTGCCGGCGCTACAGATGTGACGGAGACCATCGCCGCCCTCCATGACGCCGGCCTGACGGCCATCGCCCAGATCAGCTGCTGCGCCGACAACCTGATGGGCGTCCGGAACTGGACGGTCACATTGCAGTATGGCGGCGCGTCCTATCTGGACGATGACGGCACCTACTGGCTGGACCCCTATAACCAGACTATCCGCACGTACATTGCCGATTTGGCCGGGGAGCTGGCCGCCATGGGCTTTGATGAGATCGTCCTGGCGGACCTGTACCACCCCATATCGGATTCGGAAACAGGCTTCACATATTCCACCACCCTCCAGACGCCGGCAGATCCGGTGATTGCCGTGTGTCAGATGGGCCGCCGGGTGGTAAACGCCCTGGAGGACTCCGGCGTGGCTGTGTCGGCCCTGCTGGATGAGGCGTCTTTGCAAAACGGCCAGGGCGCCCTGAGCGGTCAGGATGTGGATATCTTCTGGCGGCTGTTCGCCCGGCTGTACTGTCCCGTAACCTATGGCATGGTCTCCGCCGACAAGGAGCTGGCCGTGGACGCCATGAACGGCGGAGACGCGGATATCCGCTTCGTTCCCGTGTCGGCTCTGGTCCCGGAAGGCTGCGAGTCCTATGTGATCACATCGTGATACAACGTATGATATTACGCCGGCAACCAAGCAAACGAGGACAGGCGACTCCTTTCGGGTCCCTGTCCTCGTTGTTGTTTTTTGCTCGCCCATTTTACAACGGGCCTAAGACAATCACGGCCTCGCGGTTTAAGTTATTTTATAGGCTGGCCTCTCCGCTGGCCGAGGCCGCCGCCGCGACGTCGTTCACGCCAATAACCAGTGTGCCGTATTCGTCGCCGTAGACCACATGGATATTGCTGTCATCCAGCTGCCCTATGATCTGAGAAACGTACAGCGTAATATCCGCCGGGGAATCCGCTGAGTAATCGTCTTCCGTGGTGAAAGCAAAATCCACTGTGCCGTCCGGCGTGTTCACGTTAACGGTACCCATGACGTAGATTGCCGCGTCGATACCGTACAACGACACCAACTCATCATCTGCCTTCAGGTCCTCATAGGAGCAGGAGACATAGTTCGATGCAGTGAGAAGGGTGTCGGTGGTCAGGTTCAGCGTGGAATCCACCAGGATGATCTCAGCTTTCTCGCTGCGGCGGATCGTGCCGATGGAAGCACCGTTCCAAATGGAGTTCACCAGTGTCAGGCTCGACGTGTCGGTAAGCATAGAGGTATTGTTCTGGAAGCGCAGGCTGCCGTTGTCGATGACGCTGTTCTCAAAGTACATGGTGCCATAGCCGTTCACTTCGATCTGCCCGCTGCTGCTGCCGATGCTGGCCATATTGGTATAGGAGTTTTTATAAATGACGGTGGTGGACTCATCTGTGACAGCGGCGCCGACGGAAACGGAATCCTCAAATACGATATAGCCGCCCCAGAAGTCTGAGGAATACTGGCGGCCGCAGCCGTACACCGCGCTGTGGTCATAGTGGATCGTGCCGTTATATACTGTGTTGGAGGGATGCTGGCTGGGAGAATACACAATACCGTTTGTGATATTCACCGCAGCGCCATATCCGTTATAGAAACCGCCGGCCATCGTGCCGCCGCTGGCGCCGACCAGAACAGGCCAGCCGTTTGTAGCTGTGGCTTTCACCAGAGTTCCATAGCCCTGGGCGGAGACAAGCGCGCCCAGACCCATAGGATAGGACTGATTGGCCGAAGCGCCGGTGGCGGTGACGGGCGCGTTGATGAGCTCAAGCGTTCCGTCCCGCACAAAAAGCGCGCTCCAGGTATCCGAGATGAGTTCATCCGTGTCCTGATATACAGTGTCCTCCGTGATCACCGCGGCGGCGTTGGCCGCCTCGGTCTCATCAAACGTCGCGTCCACAAAGACAGGATCTCCGCTGGCATCGAGCTGCGTACTCTTGAGCGTACCGGGGATCGGAACGGTCAGGCCGTCCAGTTTATTGAGCACCTCGATGACAGCCAGCTTCTGACTGGACGCATTCTCCAAAATCTCGCTGTAGTCGAAGTCAAGGACGTCTTCCACAGCCGCCGCCTTGGATGCGTTGTCCGGGTCCGCGCCAGCGCTCTCCTGCAACGCGGCTTTGACCGCTTCGCCCGCCTCACTGAGGTTCGAATAGGGACTGACAAACGCATTGTAGAGGCTGACAAGGAGCGTTTCCTCGCTCACAGGCCGGAAGTTGCCCAACTCCGTCACACCGTCAATGTTATAAAGGTAACCGTCCTCACCCACCTGAGTATACAGGCCGTCCCAAACAGAGGACTTGATGGTGTACATATTGGGATCCGCGAACTGGTCGTTATCCCCCATGCTGAGATAAACGTCCGTCGGCGTCACGAAATCATCCGGCAGGATGGAGCTGTCGTTATTTAGCAGCTGGAAATAGCGATAATAAAAATACGAGAGTTCAAAGCCGCGAAGGGTCTGACCAAAGGTGGTGAGGTTGTTGCCGCCGTTTGTGACTCCGGCCGCCAGCCACCAGGCCGCCGCCGCCAGTTCCTCATCCGAAGCCCCGGCAAGATCCGTGTAGTCCTCTACAGAGTTTAGGTGCTGATTGCCGGCCAGGATGACATCGGAGCCGTTTTGCGGCGCATAGCCGGACAGCTCCACATAGGTCCCGTCCCGCAGCTCCTGGGTCACAGGATCGCTTTCAGCATACTGGTCGTTCACCACATACAGCACCGTGTAATAGCCATCGCCGGTGCTCAGATAGTAGACTGTGTTCACATCCGTCTCGATGCCGGACAGCGTAAGCACACCATCCGCCACCTCCGCTGTCACGCCGGCCGCCGGCGTCGTAAGGGCTATGTCATTGTACACGGCAAGGCGTCCGGAAAAATCAGAGACGATCTCATCGGAAAAAACGCCGAAACACCTGACAGATACCGAATCGGCCCCATCGTTTTCCACCACATACTGCTCCAGAGAGAGCATCCCCTCAATGTTATCCACATTGTAGGACGCGGCGGCCTCCCCGGAGGCATCCCCTGACGAGGCAAGCGCCGTGGTGCTCAGTCCAAACAGCATCAGAAACGCCAATATCAGCGCCAAAATTCCCTTGCGTGATCTCATGGGTCACCCTCCTTGAAAAAAATTATTTATAATCATATTAAAGCACATAAATAACTGTTTTCAAGCAACTCTTTATTGTGGGGCCACAATGATGCCGCCGGACCGGCAGCATCGTCCGTTCCGGGTTTGTTTTGCTGCTAAAGAGGTCAGACGACCTCCGAGTAGCTGCCAAGATACCGGAAGGTCTCGCACATATCCTCCAGGTCGCCCATGAGCTGGAGGAATCGGGGGGAGTAAACCGAGGTGTCCAGGTCAAAGTAGAACATGAACTCAAAATCCCGGTCAGGCAGCGGCCGGCTCTCCAGCTTGGTCAGGTTGATTCCAAGGGCGGTGATCCGGCTCATGATCCGATACAGGGACCCGGGCCGGTGGCTGAGAGTGAGCATGACGCTGGTGCGGTCCGCGCCGGGGAATATCTGAGGCTCCTTGCCGATGCAGATGAACCGGGTGTAATTGTTGCCCTTATCCTGAACGTCTGCGGCCAGAGTGTCCAGGCCGTACAGCGCCCCGCAAGCGTGGGAGGACAGCGCCGCCACATCCCGCCGGTCGGACTCCGCTACATGCTTGGCGGCCATGGCCGTGTTCTCAAAAACGGTGACCTTTACGCCGGGAAGGGTCTTTAAAAATCCCGCGCACTGGGAGATGGCCTGCTCATGGGAGAATATCTCCTTCACATCGCTCAGCTTCACCCCGGGATGGACCATCAGATTGTGGTCCACCTTGATCCGCACGGAACGGACGATGCTGAAGTTGTACTGCATCATCAGATCATATATCCGGTTCACGGAGCCGGCGGTGCTGTTTTCCAGGGGCAGCACCCCGTACTGGCAGAAGCCGGTGTCGATGGCGGAGAATACCGCCTCGAACCGGTTCACATAGGAGATGCGGGGGTCCCGGAACAGCTTGTCGGCCGCGATCTGGGAGTAGGCGCCTTCCACGCCCTGGCAGACTACAGTGGCCGTCTCTGGGAACAGAGCATTGGTGTTCTTCAGGCTCCTGGCGATGCGCTGGCACAGCTCGCTGGGCGCGCGCTCAAAGGATTCCTGATAGCTGGCGCTTACATCCTGGATGGTGGAGTAGACGATGCCGGCATAGCCTCCCATCTCCTCCCCAGCCGCATCCTGGAAGCGGGCCTTGGCCTCCCGCTGGCCGGTCAGGTCCGCAGGGGTCAGTCCCTGGCTGAGCCTCTCCCGCGCCACCTGGCCGCTCAGATCCATACGCCGGGCGAAAAGCCGGCTGAGCTGCCCATCGATGGCCGCTATCTGCTCGTTGAGTTCTGTCAGTTCCATGTTGTATGTTCCGCCTTTCTTGATATGAGAGCAATAAAAAAGCTGCGCGGTGATCTCACCGCGCAGTTAAAATGCCGTTTGCTTTACCGCATGTGAAATCACTTTTACTTTTGCAATGGAAAGTAAAAGAAGTTAAATTCTGCGGTAAAGGAAAAAAGCATGGATGAAACGCTCCCAAAACATCTTATAAATAATATAATATCCCGATTTGCCCTGGCTGTCAACCGCTATTTTCCACAAAAACGCCCGGCCGTAAAGCCGGGCGATATGTATGTGCGCTTGTATTACGCGATATCCCTGATGCAGTGACGGGGGCAGATATCTGCGCAGTGGCCGCAGTGGACGCATTTTTCCTGGTCGATGACGGCCAGATTATTCTCCACGGTGATGGCGTCTGCGGGGCACTCCCGCTTACACTTCATGCAGCCGATGCAGCCATAGTCGCAGTACTTGGTCACCTGTGCGCCCTTGTCGGTGGAACCGCAGCCCACCACGTCGGTGGCGGCGGCCGGCACCTTGACGATCAGCTTCTTGGGGCACGCCTCGGCGCATTTCATGCAGCCCACGCACTTTTCGGGGTCCACCTGGGCCACCCCGTCCACCACATGCATGGCGTCGAAGGGGCAGACCGCAGCGCAGTCGCCGTAGCCCATGCAGCCGGCGGCGCACACGTTAGCGCCGGAGCCGCCGCCCAGCCGGGTGGCCGCCAGACAGGAGGACAGGCCCTCATATACAAACTTTTCCTTGGTATGGCCGCATGTACCGGAGCAGCGGACGAATGCCATGCTGGCGCTCCCCGCCCCGGCGGACACGCCCATGATATCGCCGATGGCCTCAGCGGCGGCGGCACCGCCGGGGACGCACCCGTTTACCGGGGCATCGCCCTTTGCCACGGCAGCGGCATAGCCGTCGCACCCGGGATAGCCGCAGGCGCCGCAGTTGGCACCGGCCAGCACGGCCCGGACGGCCTCTTCCTTCGGGTCCTTCTCCACAGCGAATACCTTGCCTGCGATGGCAAGCAGGATGCCGAACAGCAGACCCAGCGCTCCAAGAATGACGATTGCCCAAATAACAGTCATATCCAGCGCCCCCTTTACAGGATCTTCATGCCGGAGAAGCCCATGAACGCCAAAGCGAACAGAGCTGCGGACACGAGGCAGATGGCAAAGCCCTCAAAGGCCTTGGGATAGTCCGCAAACTCAAGCCGCTCGCGGACGCTGGCGAACAGAACGATCGCCACGGTGAAGCCCAGGCCGCCGGTGAAGCCATAGACCACGCTCTCCAGGAAGTTGTAATAGTTCTGGGTGTTCAAAAGCACCACGCCCAGCACCGCGCAGTTGGTGGTGATCAGGGGCAGGAAGATGCCCATGGCGGAGTACAGCGCGGGAATGGCTTTTTTCAAAAACATCTCCACGAACTGCACCAACACGGCGATGACCAGGATATAGGCCACGGTCTGCATGAACTCCAGCTGCAGCGGGATCAGAAGATAGGTATTTATGACCCAGCAGATGGCGGAGGCCATGGTCATGACGAAAATGACGGCCACGCTCATGCCGGTGGCGGTGCTCATCTTGTTGGAAACGCCCAAAAACGGGCAGATGCCCAAAAATTGGGAGAAGATGAAGTTGTTGGTCAGGATGGCTCCCAGGGAAATGGAGACAAGAGAAGCAAACATTATTCTTTACCCTCCTTTTCTTTCTGAGCCTTCTTCTCCGCGCTCTTGCGCAGAGCGTACTGCATCACTGCCATCAGGCAGCCCAGGGTGAGGAAACCGCCAAAGGGGAGGATCAGCGCACCGGCGGCGTAGGTATCGGGGAAGATGCGGAAGCCGGCGCCCGTGCCGTCCAAGGTGATGAAGGAGCCGGCGCCGTTGAACAGACCGCCGCCCACGGTGCCGCTGCCCAGAAGCTCACGGACCAGGCACATCAGCACCAGCACACAGGTATAGCCCAGACCCTGGAACACGCCGTCCCGGAAAGAGGCGCTGATGCTCTGCTTGGAGCTGAATGCCTCCGCCCGGCCGATGATGATGCAGTTGACCACGATCAGCGGGATAAACACGCCCAGCGCCTCCGACAGCGCGGGGATGTACGCCTGCAAAAGCAGGTCCACGATGGTGACAAAGCCGGCGATGACCACCACGAAGATGGCCAGACGCACCTGCTCGGGTATGATCTTGCGGATGGCGGACACCACCACGTTGCAGCATGTCAGGATGATGAGGACGGAAAGGCCCATGCCGATGCCGTTGAACAGGGTGGTGGAGATGGCCATGGTGGCGCACAGGCCGATCTGCTGCACCAGAACGGGGTTATTGGTGATAAGCCCCTCCCGAAGTTGTTGTTTCGTATTCATGACGACGTACCCCCTTAACCCAAAGTTTCGCAGAGGGCCAGGGCTGCGGTGACGCCATTGCAGATCGCCCGGGAGGTGATCGTGGCGCCGGATATCGCGTCGATGGAGCCGCCCTCTTTCGTAACGGCAACGGCACCACTCTGGCCTACAAACTGACTGCGGAACGCGTTGCCCTTATCGCTGGCCTGGGAGGCAATGGCGCCCAGACCGGCCGTCTCGCTGGATTCGGTGACGGAAATGCCGGTGCAGGCCAGATCGCTGCCCACGCCCACCATCATGGTAACAGCCCCCTGGGAGCCGCTCTCGGTGACCTGGACCACCCAGCCGCCGCCGTCGGCCTGGTAGACGGCGTTGATCTCGCCGTTATCGCTCACGGCCAGGTCCGTATAGGACGCAGCGGGGAGCACGGCCTGCATGGCGTTGGTCATGGTCTGCTCGGCCAGCATGGCGATCCGGCCGGCGGTCATCAGATGGACGAGGCCCAGGATCAGCGCCGCGGCGGCCGCTACGATCAGCAGAATGACGCCGGGCCTTATGGCCTCAACAGATCGTTTCATCACTTACGCGCCCTCCTTCTTGCCCTTGCCGGCACGCTCTGTTTTGCCGGAGACGCCGAAGCGCCGTGGCGCCGTATTCTTGTCTATCATCCAAACGCACAGGTTCATGATGAGGATGGCATAGCTCACGCCCTCGGGATAGGAGCCGAAGTAGCGGATCAGCACGGTCAGAAGGCCGCAGCCCACGCCGAAGATGATCTGGCCCTTGGGCGTAACGGGGCTGGTGCAGTAGTCGGTGGCCATGAAGATGGCGCCCAGCAGCAGGCCTCCGGAGAACACGTTCTGGAGCATCCACAGCAGATGGTTATTGCCCCGGGCGAAGATGAGAGTCAGCACCGCTACGGTGCCGATGTAGCTGACGGGGATGCGCAGGCTGATGACCTTGCGGACCACCAGATAGGCGCCGCCCAGCAGCAGAGCCACGGCGCACACCTCGCCGATGGAGCCGCCCACATTGCCGATTATCATAGCGAAAATACTGTCAGACGCCAGAACGCCCTGACTCAGGCTTGCCATAGGGGTGGCATAGGTGGCGGCGTCAACTCCCGCCTGGAAGACGGTGGGACGCCAGTTGGTCATGAGCACCGCATAGGAGGCCAGCAGGAAGGCGCGGCCCGCCAAAGCGGGGTTCAAAAAGTTCTTGCCGATGCCGCCGAACAGTTGCTTGACCAGCACGATGGCGAAGAAGGCGCCAATGACCGGCAGCCACCAGGGCGCCGTGGGGGGAAGACAGAATGCCAGCAGCATGCCGGTGACCACGGCGGACAAATCCGTGACGCCCGCAGATTTTTTCATCAGCTTCCGATAGCCGAACTCAAACACCACGCAGCTGACGACGGATACGGCGGTGATGAGCAGGGGCTTTGCCCCAAAGAAGATCACGGAGGCGATCAGCGCGGGGATCAGGGCGATGATCACATCACCCATGATGGCCTTGGTATCCCGGGGAGTGCGGATATGGGGGGAGGACGATACGATAAGCTTCAGATCTTCATTCATCTCACTTGTCCTCCTTCTTTTCGTCTTCGGCGGCCCTGGCCTTTTCCGCCTCTTCCCTGGCCTTCAGGGCGGCGGTATGGGCCTGGATCTTGGCCTTGGCGGTCTTGAACGCGTGGGTCAGATGCAGGCGGCCGGGGCAAATATAGGCACAGGCACCGCACTCCACGCAGTCGGTAACGTTCAGCTTCTGCAGCATCTCGATGTCGCCCTTTTCCTCATACATATACATGTAGATAGGCTGCAGATTCATGGGACAGGCCTGGATGCACTGGCCGCAGCGGATGCAAACGGGCTCGTCCACGGTCTTGTCCTCATCCCCGGCAAAGGCCAGCAGGGCGGCAGTACCCTTGCCGCAGGGGACGTTCAGGTCATACTGGGCCAGGCCCATCATCGGGCCGCCCATGATGATCTTGAAGGGGTCTTTGGCGAAGCCGCCGGTCTGCTCGAACACCCACTGCATACTGGTGCCCACCCGGACCTTCACGTTCTTGGGCTGGGCGATGGCGGAGCCGGAGACCGTGACCACCCGCTCGATGGCGGGTATGCCCTCATAGCAGGCCCGGTATACGCTGTAGGCCGTGAAGGTGTTGAACACGGCGCAGCCCACCGCTGCGGGAAGCCCGCCGGGAGGCACCTCCCGTCCGGTAATGGTCTGGATCAGCGTCTTTTCAGCGCCCTGAGGGTACTGGCACTTCAAGGGCACGATCTCAATGCCCATCTCCTTGGCCCCCCGGAAGTTCAGAAGCTCGATGGCGAACTTCTTGTTCAGCTCAATGCCGAAATAGGCATGGTCCACCTTGCAGGCCCGCATGATGAGGGCAATGCCCTTCAAAAGCTCCTCGGGATGCTCCAGCATGGTCCGATGGTCGCTGGTTATGTAAGGCTCGCACTCCGCGCCGTTGATGATAACAGTGTCCACCTTGCCCCAGCCGCTGGTAATCTTGAAGGCGGTGGGGAACGTGGCACCGCCCATACCGACGATACCGGCCTCTCGAATCAGATCCGTGATCTGCTCCGGACTCTCAAGCGCCTCGGCGGGCGCGGGGAACACGGTATCGGCAGTGGTGTCCTTGAAGTCGTTTTCGATGATGACGGCCGTGACCATATTGCCGAGGTTGTTGAGCCTGGGCTCAATGGCCGCCACCTTACCGGAAACAGACGCATGGACAGGCGCGGATACAGGCGCGTTGGCATCGCCGATTTTCTGCCCCAGTTTCACCTCGTCCCCCACGGAGACAAGGGGCGTACAGGGCGCGCCGATGTGCTGGGACATGGGGATGACCACCTGGGCCGGCTGGGGGATGGTGGTTATCGCCGCTTCGTTGGCGGGAGCCTTCATATCGTTGGGATGCACGCCGCCATGGTGCTTGAAGAGCATGAGCATCACCTCTGCTTAGTATTTTTTTACACTTTAAATATATTAGCATATTTTGAACAGGCTGTCCATAACATTATCCGCCAAAAAACATAAACTTCTCCTGCCTTTGCCCGCAAATTTTCTCTCCCCCCGGCTCCGGTTGCGGCGGACGGCCTTGTTTGATATGATGGTTCTTATGACTATATGAAACGGTTCACAGGCTATATGCGCCCTGGGCGGGTCATCCGCTTCATGGACCGGACATATACATGCCCCGCCCGCATCCGGGGCCATATTCATACCGCGGCGATCAAATGATTTGAGGTTTATTTTAAATAGGTGCGCGATCTGGTTTTCAAGCAGGCCCCGCTGCCGGCAAAAAATAAACCGCTGGGGCAGCTTGTCACATTTTCCTCCCCAAATGTGATATTCATGGTGACAGCTGTCCAAATGGAGGTGAACGATCTGTGACGGAACAACAGGCGCTGGAACGGCTCGTCCAGCGGGACCCGGAGGGCCTGCGCTGGTTCATCTGGCGGTACACGCCCTATGTGAGCACGGTGATATGGAACGTCATCGGGCGGTGCATGACCCGGGAGGATGCGGAGGAGCTGTGCTCGGACGTGTTTCTGGCTCTGTGGCAGAACGGCGGCCGTCCCCGGCCCGGCAAGGTGAAGAGCTATCTGGGCGTCATCGCCCGAAACAAGGCCGTCAACAAGCTCCGGGACCGCGGCGTGGAGCTGGGGACGGAGGATGATCTGACCGACCTGGCTGCGGAGGGCCCGGAGGGCGCGCTGGAAAGGCAGGAACGGACCCGGGCGGTACGACTGGCCGTGAACAGTCTGGGCTATCCAGACAGTGAGATATTCGTCCGCTTTTACTACTACTGCCAGCAGACCGCCGCCATCGCCCGGGAGATGAAGCTCTCGCCCGACGTGGTCCGCCAGCGGCTGAAGCGGGGCCGGGATAAGCTCCGGCTGTACTTTCAAGAGGGAGGTATCATGGATGAGAAAAACGTTTTATGATCTGGTGGACACATATCAGGACGACGCCGTGGAGCTGGAGGACGCCGGCGTCACCGACGCCGAGCGCGTCGAGGCGCTGACCATGGCCAGACTGCGGCCCCAGGCCGTGGTTACAGCCCCGGCCCCAGCCAAGGGGAAGGCCCATAGGCCGGCCCGGACAGCTCTGATCGCGGCGGTCATGGCCCTGGCCCTGTCTGTGACGGCCTACGCCGCATACCAGGCCCGGATAGCGGACTATTTCCTCCCGGAGGCCGCTCCGGCAGAGACGGCCGCCAGCGACGAGGCCGCGATCCAGGAGGCCGCCGCTGAGCAGACCGCATCCCCCGCCCAGGCCAGCATGTCCATGGTGGGCTATCAGGGCACCCCGGAGTACGAGGCGTACGCGGAGTGGACGGCGTGGCAAAAGGAAAACCCCTCGGACTTCTCCTCCGTGGGCGGGGACGACAGCTACCACGAGACGCCGGACAACTACGCCGTTCTCTACAGGGCGTATTTCCAGGACGAAGCGGATAAATTGGATGAGATCATGGCCAAGTACGGCCTGACGCCGCTGGAGGCCCGGCACAGTGTCTACGCCCCAGAGGAGATATACGACGCCCTGGGCACGGACCCCTTTCTGCCCGACGACGCCGGGGGCGGCGGCTATATCTACAACGACGGCACATTCAAGCTGGAGGCCATGGACCTGAACGGGGCTGACGCCAGCATGTATGTGAGCGTCAAGGGTTCTTTCTCCATGATCTCGAGCGGCGTGGACCAGAACTACGAGGAGTGGAGCTACACTACCTCCGGCGGCCAGACCGTGGATCTTGTGCGGGCTGCCTATGACTCCTACATCCTGTTCGAGACCCCAGGGGCCTACATCTATGTGAACATCGACGCCGGCTCCCAATCGGAATATGACCCGGAGCTGGACCCCCTCATGGACAAGGAGTGGTTCATGGAGTTTGAACGGGAGGCCCAGGCGCAGATCGCGGCCATGGGCGGCGAGCTGACGGACGAGGAGATCGAGGCCGATTGGGAGGCCCATGTGCAGGAGCGGCTGGACGCGGCGGAGCAGTTCCCGCCCCAGGCCGTTACCAAGGAGCAGCTGGAGGCCATCGCCGACAGCATCGATCTCGGCGTCCTGGCCCAGCGCTTTGACGGGACCATGACCCGGGAGCAGGCCACCGCCGCGTACTACGCCTTTGTGGATCGACTGGAGAGCGCCACGGACACTTACAACCGGACCGACGACGCGGATGCGGCCATTGCCGCCATCGGGGACTATACCATGACCGCCCCGGAGGGATATTCCCTGTACTCTGTCGGCGGACAGACGGCGGACGATCCCATTGTGGGCAACGGTTACAGCTACGTGACCCGCTACTGGCAGGGCGCCGGCGGGGAGATCATTCTCACCTGGACCGACGACCCGCAGCTCAGCGAGATAGCGCCCCTGTCCTTCTCTTTGGACGCCGCCAGCAGGGAGATGGTGGACGCCGTGTACCCGGAGCAGTCCATGACCATGATCGGCGGCTGGGAGGCCCGATGCCTGGAGGGGGAAAACTTCGCCCAGGTGGAGTGGTTCAACGAGGATCTGGGCCTGCGGTTCCAGCTTACCAGCTCCTGGGCCGTGGACCTGGAGACGCTGGTCTCCGTGGCCCAGAGCGTGACAGAACAGTAAACATTCCGCGAAAAACGCCCGAACTCAGCGGAGCGTCCGCAAGACAGCAAACCATCAAGAATTACAAATCACGGCATTCTGTTTGGCGGGATCGGAAAACGAACAGCGGCGCCCGGCTTCGGCTGGACGCCGCTGCTCGTTCTTTCAAAAGTTATCGAGTTGACAAAAGAAATTTCGGCCGCGTTATTGACAATCGCGCTATTTCCACGCATAATGCCGAGTACAAGGCTTTGGATTATTGAGATAAATTCCCATCTCGGAACAAACGATTTCACGATTTAATGAAACAGATCGGGATTTGCGGAGGCAAGATAATGAAAACAGTTCATGTCGCATTGATAATATTGGGATTGATCATTATTCTATTTGCTGCATTTTGTCCGCCAATAATAGTAGAAATTCATAGCACGGCATGGAGAGTCGTGATTGGATCATTGGGTTGTTTTTCGCTTGTATCCGGGCTTGATAAGATAGCCTTGATAAGATAGCTTGTAAAAAATAAATTCCAATATGAGCGCCGCCGGTTGCGA
>CAZVRP010000016.1:21717-26905 GCA_964630255.1 uncultured Oscillospiraceae bacterium
CTTGATAAGATAGCTTGTAAAAAATAAATTCCAATATGAGCGCCGCCGGTTGCGAGCGTTTTTCTTTTGTGGCATAATGGACGCGGGAGGTGAGCGCATGGACCGGGAGGACTATATGCGCCTGGCGCTGGCCGAGGCAGAGAAGGCCCGGGACGGCGGCGACGTACCCGTGGGGTGCGTTGTGGCGGACGCGGCCGGGAACGTCATCGGCCGGGGCCGGAACCGGCGGGAGGAGCGCAAAAACGCCGTCCGTCACGCGGAGATCGAGGCCATCGAGGCCGCCTGCGCCGCCGTGGGTTCCTGGCGGCTGGAGGACTGCGCGTTGTATGTGACCCTGGAGCCATGCCCTATGTGCGCCGGGGCCGTGCTCAACGCCCGCATCCCCACGGTAGTGTATGGGGCCAAAGAACCCGTCACCGGCTCCTGCGGCAGCGTCATCAACCTCTTTGAGGAGCGCTACGGCTTTAGGCCCGCCATCTACGGCGGTGTGCTGGCTGATGAGTGCGCCGGTCTGCTGCGGGACTTTTTCGGAACATTGCGGACCGGGGCGGAGCGATAGCATAGGAACAAAATGCTCCCGGCGCGGGGACGAAGATCCCTGCGCCGGGAGCGCCGTTTTTATGGCGTCCTGTCAGCCGGTCACAGATGCGTGGGCGCCGGTGATCTTTACCCGGACGCCCTTGGCCGCCAGGGCGCTCTCCACCCAGTCCTCGATTTTCGAGGCATTGCCGTTGATATACTTCACCGCCAGCTCCTCCCGGGCGCTGTCGGGCAGGGCTCGGAGAGCCATAGCCGCCGGCCCGGGCAGACGCCCGGCCAGGGCCTGGATCACGGAGCCGTAGTCCACATCGCTCACATACAGCTTCAGTTCTACCATGGTTCATATCTCCCAAAAATTCTTTTTCTTTCCGGCGGGTCGGGGCCGGGCCCGGCGCAGGTACAGATAGACGATGTCCAGCACCGCCAGCGCCGCCAGCATCCCGGTCATCCATGCCTGAAAGGCCTCCTGCCACGCGGCGGCGTCTGGCGTGAGGAAGGAAAAGCACAGATAGGCCGCCGCCAGCAGCAACCACGCGGCCACCAGGCCCACATCGGCATACCGCTGCCGCTTTGCCAGCTTTTCCTTGTCATGCCGGGCGTCCCGGGCCATGCGGCGGGCGAGAAATTCAAATATGCAAGCGGTCAGAAGGGACGCCGGTCCCAGTATCCCCAGCGCGAAGCTGAGGAGCGCTCCGATGCTCATATAGGGCCTCCTGTGGTTTGATGGGCACGGGTCCCGCCGGGCGGGGAAAATATCCCGCGCTGTTTTTATTATAGCACAGTTTCCCTTGATTTGCACCCGCAGCTATGATATATTAAAATTACTAATCGTTAATCATCGAACAACAGAAAGGAAGGCTTTATGAAAAAAACGTTATCCATCCTGCTGGCGCTGGTCATGGTGCTCTCCCTTGGCGCCGCCGCATGGGGCGCGGACGGGGACGTCCGGGTCCAGGGCGGCTGGGAGTACTACATCGACGAAGACGCCGGCGGCGCGGTGATCACTGCCGCGCCGGACACCACCAAGCAGTCCATGGCCGTGGTGATCCCCGGCGAGCTGGGCGGAGTTCCGGTGGTCCAGTTCGGTACCGGCGCGCAGAACGTCATGTCTAACAACAAAAACGCCGGCAACTACGTGCTCTACCCGGAGGGCCTTCAGACCATCGCGGCCATCTCCACCTATGACTTCAACGACACGGTGGGCTGGTCCATCCCCGCCTCCGTCACCGATGTGACCGCCGGCTCCTGGTCCAGCTGCGGCGGCGCGCTGTACGCCTTCCAAGGCAGTGCCGGTGCGTCTGTTGACGGCAAGACTATCATCGACGCCGCGGCGGAGACGGTCTCTTTCACCGTGGAGGGCGGCGAAGGCGGCTATGTGACCCCCGAGGGCACATGGTACGTTCCCACAGCTATGGCCGGCGGCAGCTTCTCTGTGGAGATCATGATCGAGTCCGCGCAGAACTATAAGATCGCCTCCGTCACCGTGGACGGGGAGACTACCGACTACACGGCAAAGACCACCAGCGCCCGGGTGGTCTATGATCTGGGCAGTCTGGGGGAGGACTCCGGCGTCACTGTGAGCTTCGCGCCTCTGGCCGCCGGGGAGACTGAGGACCGGGACTTCTCCGAGGCGGAGGACGAGGCGGTCATCGATATCCTGGACGGAGCCGTGGCGGACGGGACCGCGCTGCCGGAGGATGTGTTCTACACCGGCTATACCGGCACCGCCAACTATGACAACGCCCTGGGCATCTGCACCGGCGACTATTACGTCTATGAGGGCGACCTGTATCTGATGATCGAGTGCAATCAGGCGTCCGAGTTCGCCACCAAAGCGGAGGCCATCAATTACTACTATGTGAACGACGGCTGGGTCTATGGCCGGGATTACGATCTTATCAAGCTGTGGATCTATGGGGCGGCCTCCGGCCAGGGAGCCGGCGGTGCGTCGGGCGGTGCATCGGGCGGCGCATCCGGCATGGCCTATGAGGGCGGCACCCTGGCGGCGGAGAGCCTTGGCTTCGGCGGCGGCTCCGGCTTCAACGCCTGTTATCTCTACAAGCTGGTGGATACCGGCGACGGGTCCGACAGCCCTATCAACGGCTACACCCAGACCAACGGCGGCACCAATGAGGCGTGCCTCATGGCCGAGGGTGCGGGCACCTATACCGTGACCGGCTTCACCGCCTGGGGTTCTCAGCACGGCGCCGGTCCCTCCGAGTGCCTGAACTTCTTCGGCAACGGCTCCCAAATCCATGTGAACGGCGGCACCGGCGAGCGGCTGGCTGAGCCGGTCATCTTCGCCGAGGGGACCACCACCCGCCTGGTATTGGAGCAGGCCCATGTGCTGGGCACAGCCAACTCCGTCTATGCCACTGGACAGGGCCAGCTTGTGATCCAGGGCGGCGACTATTTCTCCAGCACCAGCTGCGGCCATGGACCCTACTGCTCCCTGGGCGGCCAGATCCTCATCAACACCGAGGGCACCAACCTGATCGGGGCGGACGGCGTTGTGAACACCGCCGACCCACAGCTGGAGACTATCCCCGATTACTCCCTGGCCAACATGGGTCAGGACGAGGATGGCAACAACGTGCTCATTCTGGCCGATCATGACGACGATGTGACCGTCATCAGCACCGGCATGGACGCGGGCACCGCCCTGGCCACCGACTCCGGCGGCGGCGTCATCGTGGCCAACAAGGTAGTCACCAAGAGCTACGGCCTGCGCTCCGCAGGTGTGTATACCATCGGCTCCAATGAGAGCTGGGTGTATCTGTTCAACTCCGACTGTACCTCTCTCCAGGACGCGGGCCTGTGCTCCGCCTCCTCCGGCTATGCCTACGCCTTCAACTGCCGGCTCCAGGGGCCCCAGGGCCTGAAGACCCGAGCCTCCACCGATTCCGACACCGAGAATGCCGGCCTGTGGGTTTACAACTCCCGTGTGGCCGCCGCCTTTGACGCGGAGGCCTTTGAGGAGGCCTATCCCGTGGGCAGCCCCGAGGAGATGATCGCCGCCTACGGCGACGCGGCCGGCATCGAACCCTGGGACGAGACCAGCGAGACCTATGTGGAATACCTGACCCGTGCGGACGAGGCCCTGTACCAGACCATCATGGTGGACCAGACCGTGAGCTTTGACATGGCCTCTACCATGGTCCTGTTCGTGGACCCGGCCAACTCCGACCGGTACCATGAGGGCAGCCTGCTCTGGTGGTTTGCCGACCGTTCCCTGACCCCTGGCCACTCCGGCGGCAACAAGTTCGCGGTCATCTATGTCACCGGCGCCCAAGCTCCCATCAGCGTGGATTCCACCATGCTGACCAATGACAACTACACCCTTTATGGTCCGGACTCCGACTGGTACCAGGGCCTGTCCGAGACTGACAGGGCCCAGTACACCCCTGCCGACAACCTGCTGGTGTCCGTGGAGAACGGCGGCGTAGGAAACCTGACCTTCACCAACGAGAACGACCAGACCTATTGGGATCTGACCGGCGCGTCCGATGAGACCTGCGAGCTGGTGGGCGACTTCTATCTGTCCGTCCCCTGCGACGGCTCCGAGCCGGGCACCACCGCCGGTGCGGTGAATCAGATCAACGCCTCCTTCATCAACTCCCAGTGGACCGGCTGCGTCAAGTATGCCGATGACACAGGCATCTGCAGCCTGACCTTCGACAAGGACTCTCAGTGGACCGTCACCGAGGTCACCGAGCTTGATTCCCTGACCCTGGAGGAGGGCGCCATCGTCAACGCCACCATGACCGTGGACGGCGTAGAGACGCCCATTGAGGCCGGGACCTACGAGGGCGATATCGTCCTCACTCCCGCCCCCGAGGCGGAGGGCGTCATTGAGGTGGACGGCGAGCAGTTCATCTCTCTTGACGCTTTGCAGGAGCTTCTTGGCATCTGATAAACCCCATACGCACCATGCCGCCCGGCCCGGCAGCCCGGTCCGGGCGGCATTTTGCCCTGACGGAGGGATTGACAAATGCCCAGTTTTGGGGATAAACTATTATTACTTCGTCAACGAAGTCATCGTAAAGTACGGCATCGATATGCTGTTGCAGCGTAACAATAAAGGCCGGGGTCTGCCCCGGTTTGCCGTAAGAGGAGGGATGGGTATGCTTTTTGATGAGCTGAAGGCCCTGTATGAAAAGACCCGCTTAAGAAATTACCAGGAGCTGTTCAGCCGCGTCCAGGAGCGGGACGGTTCTCTGAGCGCCACAGAGGCCTGCGCTGCGGATGTGATTTATCTTCTGGGCAACCCTACTGTCAGTACCTTTGCCGAGACATTGGGCATCTCTCAGCCCAACGCCACCTACAAGATCAACAATCTGGCCGCCAAGGGCTATGCCGTCCGAACTGCCTCCGATGAGGATCGCCGGGAGTGTCGGGTATCCGTGGGCGACCGGTACCGTTCCTATTACAATACAGACTATCCGTTCATCGCCAGCGCCGTGGAAAAGCTCCAGAAGGCGTACACGTCCCAGGAGCTGGAGACCTTTGAGCGCATGATCGCCGATCTGAACAGATCTCTGGAATGATGAGAATTTTGAGAAGCGCAAAAAAATCATTGACAATCGCCGTTCTGTCTGGTATTATATCATCTGTTCCGAGATAAGGGTATAGCTCAGCTGGGAGCGCA
>CAZVRP010000017.1:0-25274 GCA_964630255.1 uncultured Oscillospiraceae bacterium
AAAACGGCGGGCGTATAGTAGAAAAATAGAGATTTGAAACCCGCCTGTATCAAGGATTTCCGGGCGCGGAAGTCAATACCCCCGCATATCGTATACCACCCCTCCGGCAAGAAGCCGAAAAAACATCATGAAAAAGGAGATCATCATGGCATCGGATGGGGAAAGTGTGCGCTTTTAGGGGAAATTTCCAAAAAATGGGGCAAATAACGCGGAAACTGCGGGATTCAGCCGTCAAAGCCGCTCAAAAAATGCGCGGATGCAGCCTGAATCCAGAATAAGTGGAATTATTCAGAGGTTCCCTAAGAACCCTGCCGCCAGCAGTGGGATATGTACAATCGGAAAATCCGGCTGTCCGGTAGAGTTTGGAGCCAAGGTGATCGTTGGCCTTGTGGGTGGATATGGCATTTCTCATGAAGGCGGATTGGAACAATAACCAATTATATGCCGACAGCCGACTCTTATATAGAGCCGGCTGCCGGTATTTTTGCTCCTTGGGCACGCCCTCTTAGTGAGACAGCCCCTTTGCGGCGGTCATCTCAGCCCAGAGCGGATTCCAGGTCAGAAAGGTTTACATAAATTTCCCCGTCGATGGCTAGGATACCGATGGCGTCCCCGTTTTCTGTCGGGAGAACGGCGATCTGCCCGGCATAGGTACCGGGTACGGCCTCTGTAGGCTGGCCGTCCACAAGCAGAGTGCCGTCCAGGGTAGAGGAACCGTCTATTGTCAGCGCCGTGAGACTGCTTGCCTCTGTCACATGCCACACGGAGCCGTTGGTGAGCGTAAGCTCGGTGCCCTGGTCGTCGCCGTATTCCGTCAGCTCGTAGGAGCCGTCGTCGTTGATGGTGATGCCGTGGACAAAGGCGTCCAGGGGGGCTTCGACGCCGAAGGTGTTGGAGGCCAAGCCGATGGTGTAGTCCTCCACATAGCCGGCATCCAGCCAGTAGTTCGTCCAGTCAGCCCAGGTGCCGCTGGTGATGGCGCCGGTGAGGACGGTGTTGTCCAGCGTTACGGTCATAGGCCGCTCATAGTCGTCATCCACGATGTCACCGGCCACATCCATGTTGCTCATGGTGATGCGGTTGCCCACGGGATCTGTGCCCGCCGGGGTCTCCGGGGTGCTGGTGTCATTGTTCAGAACGGAGTGGAACAGTACGCCGTTATAGGACTCCATGGTCACGTTGTCCAGCACCACCTCGGCATTGGTCCCCCGCAGCAGGAAGATATCGCCCTCGGTGTACTCCAGATATTTCTGGATGTTGGGACTCAGCTCCCGGCCGTACCAGGAGGCGTTGATGCTGTACTCAGTGTCCTCATCGGACAGCAGGGCCCGGTCGGTGACAAGGGCGCTGTCCTTGGCGTAGAAGTAACCCTGGGGTTCGGCGGAATAGGAGCCGGCCAGATGCATCATGACCGCGTACCGGCCGCCGGCCATCACGGAGCCGCCCAGCTGGCTGTAGTCCGCGTCCTCCGCGGCGAAGGCATAGGGGTCGATATCGCGGCTTCCGCCCACGTCGTAGCCGGCGCCGCCGGGTAACCCCTCATCGCCGTCATATACGCTCACCTCGCCGGTGCCGGCGATAATGACGCCGATCTCCGCGCCCTCCAGGACCGTGCCGTAGAAGTAGTCCCGGCAGTTGCCGTCGGCGTATGTGCCGTAGCCGCCCAGCAGGGCGGAGGCAAAGGTGTTCACGGCCACCAGATCCACGCCGCTGCCGGAGGCCGCGTCCGTGGACAGAGAGGCCCAGCCGTCCACTAGGACGGCAGAGTCATAGTAATAGGTTACGCTCTCGCCGCCGGAGAGATTGGTCCGGTCCGCGCCGGTGACCAGCAGGGGGTCGTTAGGCAGATTTTCGGACTGCTCCGCATAGGCAGGCACATAGCCCCTGGTGACCAGCAGGGAGTCTTGGACCACCATGGTGGAGCCTACGCCGGCGGAGCCGTTGTTGGAGATGGCCAGGCCCTCCAGACCCTCGCTGTATATGTAGGAGTTCTGCACCAGCAGCGCCGCGCCACCGGATACGGATACCTGGGTGGGGCCGCGGAGGCCGGTCTCATCCGCGCCGGAGCCGCCCTCGATCCAGTTGCTGTACCGGGCGCCGCCCAGCAGGCCGGACAGCAGCGCCTGGCCGCCATCGGTGACGGCGGTATACTGGCCGTAGGTGGGACTTGTTTCATCCCAGTCCAGTTGGCTGATCCAGGTGTAATCCAGTGGGAAGCCCTCGGCGTTGGGGTCCAGTCCCTCATTGTCATAGACCTGGGCCAGGTTGGGGCCGTCGAACAGCTCCTCGTCGCTGCCCAGTACGGCGGTGAAGCCGTCAGCCGCCGGGTCCACATGCTCCGATGCCGTCACGGACAGGAAGGAGTCCCCCACAGACCCGGCTACGAACTTGATGCCCGCGATATCGTCTGCCTGGGTGGGAACGTTGCCATCCACGGTCCAGCCGCCCTCCTCCGAGACTGTGACGGTCCCGTCGGAGACGGTCAAATACCGGCTGCCGCCAGAGGCCCCGCCGGACGCCTCGCCAGAGGCAAAAACCGATACGGACAGCAGCAGACATATTGCGAGGACGGTTGATATAATACGACTCAACTTCATAGTCATACTCCCTTCACTGTGTTGATGTATATCATATAGAATAGCACATATCGCGGTATTTGCCCAGAAACAAAAATAGTGCCCCAACACTCAAAATTCGATGGGCTAGCCATCGGCATGAGATGGCGGGGCGGTGGTATTCAAAATCCGGTATAGGCCGCGGTCACGTTCAGCACCCGGTACACGTCCAGCCAGGGCTGGTATGCCGTCTCCCCTGCGCGAATGAAGTCCGCCATGGCCCCCCAGGTCCGGCGGGCTTCCTCCGTCCGGCCCCGGGCCAGCAAAGCCAGTGCCCGGGAGAAGAGGGCGGCGTATTCGGCGTGGTAATAAAGCCGCCGCCAGAAGGAACTGTCCCCGGGCATCTCCCGCGCCAGGAACTGGCGGCAGAGTTCCTCAGACCGCTCCGCCCTGGCCGCGACGACGGGGTCTGTACGGGGACCCTTGCCGTTCACATAGTCGCACAGCTCCAGCGCCGACAGTGCCGACAGAAATTCATATGCCCGGTCCGCATCCGTGCCATAGGCGGACTGGAAATACTCCCGGATGAGCGCATCCGCATCCGCGTTCCTGTCAAAAAGGGTCATGCCCATCACGTAGTTGGGCAGGAAGTTGGGCATGCCGGCCCGCAGTTCCTGGCAGCTTATGTATCCATCCAGGCCCAGCGCATCCAGTTGGGCGATATCGTCATGGATGATACGGGCCATGTGCACATAGCCCAGATCGCCATAGTGAGCCCGACCCAAGGGGTAGTCATAGAGGAAGCTCTCCCCACTGAACAGAGCCTGCCAGCCACGGAGGAAGGCGATATTATCCTCCAGTTGATCCGGCAGAGTGATGCGGTTGCGCACATAGGCCGGGATGGTCCCGGCATGGGCAGGGTCATAGGAGCGCTCGAAGGTGCGGCTGATGGGGGCGAACATCAGCACGAACCGGTCCGGGTTTTTGAGCCGCTCACGGACAGGAGGCCAGAGAAGCTCCTGGTAGATTAGAAATACCAGTTTGGTGTCCAGTCCCTTGGCGGTGAGCCGCGCATCGATGCCGTTCAAAAGGGCCGCGTATTGGTCCGATGGGGTAGTCTTGCGGCAGGCGGCGCACTCGCACACGTTGTTGTAGTCGTCCGCCAGCCACACATGCAGGTAGTCCGCCTCCGGGTCCTCTAGGGCGTACCGCACCACCAGATCCGTCATCCGCTCAACAGCCCGGGGTTCGGACAGGCACAGATTGGTATTGGCGGGTACGCCCTTGTAGAGCCCCCGTATGCCGCCCACCTCCGCAGCCAGAGGCCGGAGTTCCTCCGCCAGGGGCCTGTCATCCGGCAGCCAGGACTGGGCTGTATAGCCCAGGACCTCCCCCGTCCAGCCGTGGCCCACCTTGTGGAGCATGAGCCCCCGCCGTTTGATGGCGGCCTGGGCCTGGGCCATGATGGCGCGTATACTCCCGCTGCAGTCCTCCGGCGGCAGGAGGGGATTGCTCTCGTGGGCGTACCAACGTTCCAGAAAAATATAGGGGGTCTTGAATTGGAGGAAGAAGCAATTATATCCCAGCTTGGGCAGCCAGTCGATGAAGGCCAGGATGTTCTCCTGGCTGTCCGCTCCCTCCAGGCACACCCCACGGTGCCGGTAGGAGGCGGTCTTTTCGTACCGGGCCGCCAAGGCGGACCGGGGGATGGAGGGCACTGTCTCGCTGTTTTTGTCCGGGGCCGTGAACCGGCAGCCCAGGGTGTGGAGCAGATCGTATGCCCCCAGCAGCACCGCCCGGGGGGAGTTGCCTGTAAGGGCGCCGCCGGAGGGACCTATCTGAAGGGAAAAGGCGTCGTTCTCCTGCGGCCCGGCAGGGCGGACCGACAGGGAGAGCGCGATATCCGGCCCCTCCTTCGGCAGCATCCGGCCTAAGTAGGAGCGCAGCTCGTCTCCGGCGAAGGAGAGGACCTCGTCAGGGACGTGGGTGACGGTGATGCGCATGGTGCGACCTCGTTTCTGTCAGAAAAGAGGGCCCTGGGTGACCCAGGGCCCTGCAATATTTTACTCGAAAGAGCGCAGGCCGTCAAGCCGTATCAGCCCACGGCGTCCAGCGCCTCCTGCATCACATCGTACAAGACCCACTCGCTGGTGTCACGGGCCTCTTCCTCGGTGATGTTGCCGCCGGCGATCATGTCGCTCTGCACGCCCTCATAATAGGTCTGCATAGTGCCGTCGTCCATAGCGGCCTTCATATCGGCGATGTTGAACCAATGGGCATCGCCCCACTGCAGGAGGTTGATGTCCTTGTCGGTAGCGGTCTGCTCGGCGCACCAGCCGGCGACCTCGTCGGCGTTATCGGGATCGGCGCCGTAGTCCATGGCCCTAAACAGCGCCCGGCTGAAGCGGAGCAGCACGTCGCGGTTTGTTTCGGCGTATTCGGGCAGGCAGATCCAGCTGGACATATTGGTGGAGCCGTCGGAGAACTCGATCTCATAAGAGCCCTCGGCCTGCTCCAGGCACATAGCGGTGTAGGGGTTCCAGGTCACGGCCACATCGATGTCGCCGGAGATCATGGCAGGCACGATGTAGCCGGGATCCAAGGCGTTTAGGGTCACATCGTCACGTGTCAGGCCGGCGGTGGCCAGGGCGTTGTCCAGAGTGGTCTCAGAAGAGGAGCCGGCGCTGTAGCCGATCCGCTTGCCGGCCAGGTCTTCCACGGTCTCAATGCCGGAGTCGGCGGCGCACACAAGACGGTCGGTGGTATGCACGGAGCTGGGGGCGAAGATGATGGCGCTGCCGGTGATGCACAGCCGGTGGGCGCCCTTGCCGATGTAGGCCAGGTCGATAGAGCCGCCCTCCATGGCGGCGATCTCAGAGGGGCCGTCACCGAACTCGGTCAGCTGGACGGTGATGCCCTCTTCCTCGAAGTAGCCGCCCTTGATGCCGGTCATGACGGCCCAGAGGGAGGCATAGTTGGCCATATAGCCCACCCGCAGGGTAATGGGATCAGCGGGGGCTTCGGCGGGCTCCTCAGTTTCATCGGCGGGAGCTTCAGCCGGAGCTTCGGTGGGCTCTTCGGCCGACACTTCAGCGGACTCCTCGGACGCACTGCCGCCGCAGGCAGCCAGGGACAGCACCATCAGCATGGCCAGAAGCAGTGAAAGTAGCTTTTTCATAGTGTTCCTCCTAAAAATTCCATTTTACCTGTATATTTTCCGGCAGGGCCGGTCAGGCATGAGGTTATTTGCGGACCTCCAGGTATTCCTGGTAGACTTCGTTCCAGATGATGGTCTTCAGCTCCAGAAAACGGGGGTCGTTCTTGGTGGCCTGATCCCGGGGATAGGGGATGTCGATGTCCACAATGCGCTTGATGCGGCCGGGCCGGGCGGACATGATGACCACCCGTTGGGCAAGCAGTATAGCCTCGTCCACATCGTGGGTGATAAAGAAGCAGGTTTTCTTCTCCTCCTCCCAGGTCTTTAAAAGCTCGGTCTGGAGCTGGGCCCGGGTTTGTGCGTCCAGGGCGCCGAAGGGTTCGTCCATCAAGAGGACCTCGGGGTTGTTGGCATAGGCCCGGGCGATGGCTACCCGCTGCTTCATGCCGCCGGACAGCTCCTTGGGATAGGCGTTCTCAAAGCCCTCCAGGCCCACCAGCTTTATGTACTTGCGGGCGATGGCCTCGCACTTATCCTTGGGCATACGCTTCATCTGGGGGCCGAACATGACGTTTTTGAGAACTGTCTGCCAGGGAAACAGTGCGTATTGCTGAAACACCACGCCCCGCTCCACGCCCACATCCGTGATGGGCTTGCCGTCCAGATAGCAGGCGCCGCTGGTGGCATCGTGGAGGCCGGCAATGATGTTCAACAGCGTGGACTTGCCGCAGCCGGAGGGACCCACTACGCACACGAACTCGTTCTCCATAATGTCCAGGCTGACGCCGTTAAGGGCGACGGTCGTGCTCTTTTCGCCCTTGTATTCTTTATATACGTTCTCAATATGGAGCTTTACTGTTCTCTCTTCTCCTGCCATGAGGTCAGCCTCCTTTCAATAAAATCTACCAACAGGTTCAAAAGCAGCCCGATGATGCCAATGATGATGATATACATCAGCATGGGCGCCGACTCAAAGGTGCCGGACAGAGCGCGGATGCGCATGCCCAGACCGGCCTGAGCGCCGGTGGATTCAGCGGCCAGCAGGGTGGTCAGGCCTGCGCCGAGGCCGAGCCGAACGGCGGTTATGATAAAGGGCACAGTGGCGGGCAGAGTGATGCGGAAGAAAATGTCCAGGTCATTGGCGCCCAGGACCCGGGCCGCCTTGACAAGAGTGGTGTCAATGTTGGCGATGCCGCCGTAGATAGTGACGCACATGGTCATGAAGGTGCATATCCAGATGAGGATGATGGCCGGAGTCTTGCCCACGCCCACCATGATGACGATCAGGGGCGCGTAAGCCAGGGCAGGGATGTTCCGGATGAAGTTGATCCAGGGCTGGATGATCTTCTGCACCGGGGTGTACCAGGCCATCAAAAACGCCACGGGAACGGCGGTGACAAAGCCAAGTCCGAAGCCGGCGGCCACGCAGATCATGCTGCTGGCCAGGTCCTTCCACAGCACCTTGCGCTCTATGGCCATCAGGGGGAAGGACTGGATGAAGGTTTTGCCGATGAAGGGAAAACTGCGGCCGGTGGCCTTGCCGAGGCTCAGCAGATACCACACCAGGATTGCCACAGCCAGAGAGATCAGAAGCCATACCTTATTGCTGATGACGATTTTTTTTCTGGTCTTTTTAGGCTTTGTTTCGTTCAATGTTCTTCACTCGCTTCCATTTTGATTTTTGCCACCATCCGGCCTGCGGCTCCCCGGACCACAGCGGGATTGTGATGAAACTGTCATTATCTTATCATGATAATGACGAATACGCAAGGCTTTTATGCGCGTGATTTAGTCAAAATGCGCGATAGTGATTCATACTACTTTGGCTGCACCATTTATATTGTGTCAAAGTATACCAAAGCGCCCTCTGAAAAGCAACGAATCCGGGTTCAAATCAAAATGATTCCGGGAAATTAAAACTATAGCAAAGCTGTGCTTTACGATTGCTTAGTTGTTGGAGTAATATATGCTTTAACCATGGTTGGGCCGTCTTGACAAGGGAAGCGGGACTGATTAGAATAATGTCATTATCAGATCATGAGAGGGAGCGCCTATGGATTGCTTCAATATCCCCGCCGATGCGCTTGGACGGGACTCCAAGATCCCCGTACAGGTCCTGGCCGATTCCGGAGAGGTCTTTTATGAACTGGCACTGGAGATGATAAACGCTATCCGGGCCAACAACGCCGCCGGTAAAAAAACGGTGTTTATATGTCCTGTGGGACCGGTAGGTCAGTATCACATCTTTGTGCGGCTGGTGGACCGGGAACGACTGAGCCTAAAGCACTGCTGGTTCATCAACATGGACGAATATCTCAATGATGACGGCACGTATATCGACATGGACAGCCCCCTGTCCTTCCGGGGCTACATGGCCCGGAACGTATACGGCAGGATCGACCCCGTCCTGCTCATGCCTCCGGAGCAGCGGGTGTTCCCCGACCCGGCGGCTCCGGAGCGGGTGGACAGGCTCATCGACCAGTTGGGAGGCGTGGATATCTGCTTCGGCGGCATCGGCATCAACGGCCACCTGGCCTTCAATGAGGCGAGGGAGGACATGGGTGCGGAGGAGTTCGCGGCCCTGAGCACCAGGGTGGTGACCTTGAATCCGGAGACCCGGACAGCCAACGCCATCGGAGACCGGGGCGGGGCCATCGACGCCATGCCCACCATGGCCGTCACCATCGGCATCAAACAAATCCTTGCCGCAGGTCAGGTGCGCCTTGGGGTGTTCCGGGACTGGCACCGGGCGGTGGTGCGTCAGGCGGCCTATGGCCCCGTGACCGCCCATTTCCCGGCCAGCCTCCTGCAAAACCATCCTGACGCGGTGATATACGCTAACAGCACCGCCGCCGGGCAGCCTTTCTGACATGGGCGCGGCGCTGTTTAAAAACGGCCGGGTTTATGAAAACGGTCGGTTCACGGAGCGGGAGCTACTTATCCTGGACGGGACCATCGCCCCGCCGGACGCGCCGGTCCCGCCCGGCTGCGAGACGGTGGACCTGGCAGGGCGGATGCTGGTCCCCGGCTTTCTGGACATCCATACCCACGGCGGCGGCGGGGTGGACGTGAATGACGCGGACCGGACGGGCATTGAGAGGATATCCCGTTTTTTCGCTGCCCAAGGCGTCACCGGCTGGCTTTGCAGCATCCTGACAGACACCGAGGAGAGGACACTCAGGGCCATCGGATACGCCAAAGAGGCCGTGGCAGGGCCTGTGACGGGGGCCCGGCTGCTGGGCATTCATCTGGAGGGACCTTTCCTGGCCCCGGCATACAAGGGCGCCATGCCGGAGAGGCTGCTTCGGACCGGTGACGCGGCGCTGTTCCGAAAGTACCAGGCGGCGGCAGGCGGCGCGGTGAAGTATATCACCGTGGCCCCGGAGGTCCCGGGCGCGGTGGACATGATCCGGGAGATATCGGGTGAGGTGACCGTGGCCCTTGGCCACTCCGGCGCGGACTATGAGACGGCCGTGAAGGCCATCGACGCCGGGGCCAGGGCCGCCACCCACACTTTCAACGCCATGGGGCTTTTCCACCAGCACCGGCCGGCCATTATGGGGGCGGTGCTGGAGCGGGACGTATACTGCGAGGCTATATGCGACAACAGACACCTGCACCCCGGAGCGGTGCGGATGCTGCTGGCCTGCAAGGGCTATGACAGAGTGGTGGCCGTCACGGACTCCATCCAGGCCGCTGGTTTGCCGGACGGGCGCTACAAGCTTGGCGTCAACGACGTGGTGGTCCGGGACGGAGACGCGCTCCTGGCGGATACAGGCGTTCGGGCCGGCTCCACGCTCACCGCCGGGCAGGCGCTGAAAAACCTTGTGGCCATCACCGGCGCGGGCGTGGAAAGGGTCCTGCCTCTGCTGACGCAAAACCCCGCCAAGCTCCTCGGGCTGACCGGGAAGGGCGCCATTGCTCCCGGCATGGACGCCGACCTGGCGGTGCTGGACAAGTCGCTGGATGTGCGCGCCGCCTATGTGGCCGGCAAGCTGGTATACAGCGCGTGAAGCCAAATTCAAATGTAATCACCTGGATAGGGTAAAGTCAACGCCAAGGAAGGCGCTCCATATCCCAGATATACACAAGAGATCCGAACCTGTTTCCCGTGGGAACAAAGTTCGGATCTCTCCATTTTAAAGGGACGGCCAGTAAATGACCGCATCTTACCGGCTCATATAGTTTTTCATGCTGTCTGCGAATAGACGGACCAATGGGTTATGGTTCCGGCGGTCCCAAACGACGCTGATGGGGATGCGCTCATCCAGCTGCAGACTGGCCAATCGGGGATCTCCGTTGAAGCGCATATACTCGTCAAATACGGCCACCCCGTCCCCCAGCAGCAGGGCCTGGAGAATGGTCTCCCGATTGGGCATGAAGACCGGCTCCACCGTTACCTGATGGGCGAAAAACTGCATCTGGGCCAGCTCCATGGCCATGGGGGACTCATCCTCCGAGAGCATCATCAGCCGCTGGCCCTGAAAATCCTCTACCTGCAGGGGCTCGTCCGCCGGCCGCAGCAGTCCCCGCCGCACATAGGCCAGACACTTCGGGGCGGCAATCTGCATGATCTCCAATTCCTCAAAAACGGTTAGGCTCGTTTTTGTGCATACGATGGCGTCCAGTGTTCCGGCCCGGAGCTGGCTGCGCAGCTGCTTGAAGTCATTGCTCTCAAAACAGAGAACGGCCTGGGGATAGAGCAGCCGAACGTTTTCCCGGAACAGCCGGAGCTCATGGCTCAGATCCCAGTACGTCCCAACGCCCACATTCAGCCGCAGCGTTGGCTGACCGGTCACCGCTTTCGCCATGGTCTTGGCCGCTTCGTACTGCCGCCGGGAGGTGAGGAACGCCTCTCTGAAGACGATCCCGGCCGCCGTCAGGCTGATGGCATTTTTGCGGGACCGATCGAACAGCGGGTAACCGAGTTCATCCTCCAGAAGCTTGATCTGCCGGCTCACGGAGGGTTGGGAAACGTATAGCTCCTGGGCGGCGCGGGAAAAGCTCATATATTCCGCGGCTGTTAAAAAGTAGTGGATCTGCAAAGACGTCATAACGGGACCTCCTCACTTTGGTGATCTAATTATAGCTTTTTGTTTATATCAAATCAACTGTTTTGGATATTTGAGGGATAGAAAAACAGATGATATTATAAAGTAAATGCAGAACAGAAAGAGGTGCGCCACAATAGAGCGTTCAGAATTATATCAGTCGAAAGTATGCTCCATCGATCAGGTCCTGGCGGATATCCGGGACGGCGACGTTATCTTTGGAGCCGAGGAGCTTTGCGAGCCCCAGGAGTTTTTCAATAATTTCCATAGGGTGGCCCCCACGCTGAAGGATATCGACCTATTTAAAAGCAAGCGAGGCAAGGGGCGCATGTACCCGTTTATGGAGATGGAGGAGCTACGGGGCCGGATCAACATCATCAGCGTGCTGTTCGATTCCGCCCTGCGGGAAGCGGCCAAGCTGGGACTTGCCACCCCGATACCGGGTAATCTCCACGATGTGATGACGCGCCGGACCCAGTATAAGCCAGTCATACATAAGTTCGTTGCCGAGGCCACGCCCATGGATGAAAACGGCCTTTTCACCGTGTCCGGATGCGGTATGTGCGAGGAAGCGGCCTACCGGCAGGCGGAGGAAGTCATTCTGGAGGTGAACCCCAACCTGCCCCGATTCCCCGGTTGCCTCACCATCCCCCTGGAGCGGGTGGACAGGATTGTGGAGGTGGACTACCCGGTCACCGTCTACGATGCCCGCAGCGTCCCCTCTGAGACAGATCTGACGATCGGCGGGTATGCCGCGGAGTTCGTCCACGATGGCGACTGTATCCAGCTGGGGCTGGGCAGTATGCCTGACGCGGTGGGCAATTCCTTCTTTGACAAAAAGGACCTGGGCCTGCACACGGAGATGTTCACGCCGGTCATGGGCGATCTGATCGAGGCCGGGGTCATAACCGGCGAGAGGAAGAACATCGACCGAGGCGAGCATGTGGGCAACTTTCTGCTGGGGGATGAAAAGCTATACCGTATCTTGAGTACCCATCCCGGGGTGCGGTTCAGCCAGGCCAGCTATACCAACGACCCCTGCATCATCAGTCAGATCGACAACATGGTGTCCATCAACACAGCCATGGAGATAGACCTGACCGGACAGGTGTGCTCAGAGAGCATAGGTCCCCAGCAGTATTCCGGCACCGGCGGAGCCACTGACTTTGCCTATGGCGCCCTTCATTCCAAGGGAGGCCGGGGCATTATTGCCATCGCCTCCACCGCCAAGGGCGGCGCCATCACCAAGATTAAATCTATCCTGACGCCCGGCTCCGTGGTCAGCATCTCCCGGAATCTGACGGATATCATCATCACGGAATATGGCGTGGCGTATATGCGGGGCCGCACCGTTCGGGAGCGGGCGCTGCAGCTCATCGCCATCGCCCATCCGGACTGGCGGGACCAGCTTCGCTATGAGGCCCGGCAGTACGGATTTATCTGATACTGTTCGAACGGCCGGATCGCCGGCGTTTGAATATCAAATTTACATAAGGAGGAAACAGAAATGGCACAGCCTTTGGCCGATTACGTCAAGCTGCCCGAACTGGACGAGTACAAGGAGTGGTTCAAGGACTTTGCGGACCTGTACCGCGAGGACGGCATCCTGCAGGTGACCTGGAAGACCAACGATGGCCCCATGCAGCACAGCGGCATGAGCCACCGGGCCATGAGCCAGCTGACCCGCTGGATATCCATGGACTGGAAAAACGAGATTATCATCTACACCCACATCGGCGACAGCTGGATGACCGAGTCCGATCCCAACGGCTGGGATACCTATTCCGAGCTGCCAACCCAGCGGTTCCAGCATCAGTATTTTGACGACACCAACCTGATCAAGAACATGGTGTTCGATCTGGACGTGCCCACCATCGGCGCGATCCCCGGACCCGGTTTCCACTGGGACAGCGCCATGCTGTGCGATGTGACCATCGCCTCCGAGGATACCTGGATGGAGGTCCCACACGCCCACGGCGGACTGGTCCCCGGCGACGGCATGGGTCTGATGGCGCAGCATTACTTCGGCACCAAGCGCGGCAACTACTACATGATGACCACCCGTCAGTGGACTGCCCAGCAGATGCTGGACTGGGGCATGATCAGCGAGGTCGTGCCCAAAGACAAGGTCATGGAGCGCGCCTGGGAGATCGCCCGGATGTGGAAGCGTATGCCCTATGAGAACCGGACCATCATGTCCAACCTGGCCAAGCGTCCGCTGAAGAAGCTGTTCGTGGAGGATCTGAAGCTGCACACCACCTCCGAGCAGTATGGCTCTCTGCTGCGCATCTCCGCCGGCGAGATGGGCGACACCAACGCCGGTCAGCAGGATGAGAAGTATATCAGCCAGACCAACGACTGGCGTTACTGCCACGACTGGATGCAGCAGCCCCCCTCCCAGGAGGTCTGGGAAGGCTTCCGTACCAAGCCTTTCGAGTGGTTCAAGGAAGTGGAGGCCGGTAAGGAGGTCAACCCCTTCGATCCAGGCAAGAAAGTGACGCCGTACCGTCCAGAACCCGCAAAGAAGTGATTTCCCGGCAGAGGCTCTGATCAAAGGACTGAGCGCATAGGCGTCCGGCGGCACATCTCTTGGGAGATATGCCGCCGGTTTTTGCTATTTTCCGGTAAAAATCATGGATTCTTTTTGGGATGATTTGCACATGGCGCCGTTGTTTTCGTATCAAATATCAGACCAACGGCGGCGCGAATCTTCCTGCCGTTGATCTGGCGGGAGGTATCCATAGACCGCTTTGGCACGCGGCGGCCGGGACCTGGAAAGCGGAGAGCATAAGAACCTGTATCCATGAGCGGAAAATATCGAATGGGCGGGAAAGATCCGCTCAGACGGAGTTTAACGCTTTTGAATAGGTTTTAAAAGGATCGGGGAACAGCGCGCTCCTTATGTCTCACACGGGGCGGCTCATGATAAGAAGCCGCTCCGATACCATGTCGTAGTAAAGCTCGATCCCCTGGCCGGCGGTTTCGCACACATGCACCGCATCCAGCAGGTCCGCTGTCTGTTCCACGTATTTCCCCAAGGTGTTCTCCATGGCCCGCAGCCGCTCGGGACGGAAGATGCGGGTGCTGTTGCCCTCGAATATGGCGGTGTAGAGGATACCGGCTTCTACCAGATCCTGGAAGATATGGCTGCCATAGCTCAGCTCGGGTACATAGCCGGCCTTTCGCTCGGATACCTCAAAGATAGCGTCGAACTGGCTGATGTCCGCGAAGGTGGAGGGCACCCCCAACTCCGGGGAGGAGGTGCATATTCGTCCCGGGGTGATGAGAAGCAGATGCTTATCCTGTTCCCTAAAGTGCCAGTTGACGGCAGACAGGGCGTTTTTCACCCGGTATTTCTCCCTGTAGGGCATCTGATAGTAGGCGATGGCGTCGATGTACACAATCACATCCACAGGAAATTTTCTGGAAAAGCCCATGGAGACGCCCGCTGTATCCAGAAGGACACAGCTTTCGTCTGTGATCTGGGGCAGCGTCACCGCCTCGCCCTCGCTGGTGCGCTGGAGGGGACGGCACTGGAGCAGGTCGATCACGTACTTCCCGTCGGGGGCGGTGTTGATGGTGTATTCGATGTCCACGGGGTAGTCATAGGTGTCCTGCAAAAGCCGCAGGATGGAGCGCATATCCTCCATGAGCGCGTCGTTTTTCACAAGGCCGTCGCAGGACACATACAGGCTCTCCCGCCGCAGGCCCCGCTCCCGGAACTCCCGCTCCGCGTCCCAATCGTGGGAGTAGAGGAGGTTGACCTGGTGGGGCGCCAGGGCCTTGCGGATATACTCGGCGCTGAAGCTTTGCAAAGGCTCAGCGCCATCGCCCACGGCATCGATGAGCCGCTGGGAGTACTGGTGCCGGTCGGCGGAGGAGGACAGAAGCATTTTCGTGGGCGCGTCCAGGCTGACCATCCGGGGATAGGAGCCGGTCCGCCGATCCACCGCCGCAGTCCCCAGGCCCGCCACCAGCCGGAGCATGCCCTCCTCTGGGTGCTCTACCCCCATGCGGTAGGGGCTGATAGAATAACCTACGCCGGCGGCGCAGGGCATAAAAAATCCCTCGTATCGGGAGCCGGACACCCGCTGGACCAGAAGCCCCATCTGCTCGTCCAGCTTTTCCAGGCCCCGGCGCTTGCGGTAGTCCAGGGCCGACATGCTCACCGTGCTGGCGTACACGGTTCGTACGGCCTGTTCAAAGGTCTCCAGCCGCTCCTCCAGGGTGCCGCCTCCGCCGCAGAAAACGGACTCATACTTGCCCGCGAAGGCGTTGCCGAAGCCGTCCTCCAATATGGAGCTGGAGCGGACGATGATAGGGTCATTTCCATAATATTCCAACAGATTGCGGAAAGCTGCCTCGATATTGGGAGAAAACCGCCCGGCCATGATGTGCTCCCCAAAGCTCGCTGCCAGGGTGAAGTAGCCCTCCTCGGTCCGCTGTCGTATTTTCAGGTCCCAGAAGCCGTTGTCCACGATGTAGGCGTAAAACACATCGGAACCCACATAAAAGCTGTCGTGGGGCTCGATCCGCTCAAAGAGGTCCGGGCGGAGGTTTTCGATGAGCTTGCGGGCCAGCAGCATGCCGCATGCCTTGCCGCCGATGAGTCCTGTGCCCACCATACGGCTGTGTATTTCAAAATAATCCTGGGGCCGGAAGTGCTTTTTGATGAGCTCCCGCAGGCGGGTGTCTCGGGTGAGCATCACATCGCATATCCGGCCGCATTCCGCCGATACGTCCAGGCCGCTCCGGTGCTTGAGCTTCGTCCGCTGGAAGAACCGCTCCCAGCTGTCCATGTTCTGATCCTGGGTCTCCCGGGCGGCGGCGTTCATCTGCCGGTAAAAGCGGCTGATCTCCACGCCCTCGCTCAAAAGACGGAACTCCCCGGTGGCGGGGTGGAAGACATGAGGGGAGAACATGGTCTGGGAGTACCGGTTCCAAACCTTCACCGGCCGGACGAACAGCTCGCCTTCCTCCCCGGGAAGCACATCCAGGAAAAGCTGGGTGGTGTCCCGTATCTGGGCGATGGCGTCAAAGGAATGACGGCCCCGGATGATGGGGAAAAAGGCCACCGTGTCAAGAAGGAACAGATACGGACAGGTCAGATGGAAGAAGTTGCCCATCATCAGGTCCGTGGCCCATGCCTCCTCCAGCTCCGACAGACAGTCGAAAACATAGAAAGCGTCCTTGCCCTCCCTCTCGATAAGGTCGTGGATGTCGATGGTGAAGGTCTCGAACCGGTGGCTCAGCTCCACATGGATGATCCGCAGGCCCTCCATGGGCTCCAGAATGGGGGGATGCTCCGCGAAGCGGCAGTAGATCAGGTTTCGTCCGTCCCTGACCGCCTGGTCGGCAAAGGCCCGGGCCAACACCCGGAACTCGTCCAGCTCCGATACCTGCCAGACCACATTGTCTCCCATGCGGATATTGTCCAGGGCTGTGTCCATCATGGGTATACCGGATAACACTCTCTCAAATGCCGCCATAGTAGCCTCCTTGCGTCAGCCAGGCGCCTTTGCGGCGCTGACCCGTGTACTTATGATAGCCGGCCTTTCCCCGTCTGTCAAAGGGAACTTTCCGCGGCGGCGTCAGCAGCTTTGCCGCAGCTTGCCGTACATAGCCTCCACGGCCTTGCGCAGGGGCTTGAACAGCAGCAGCGCGATGACGAAATTGCCGGCGCAATGGATCAGGTCAAAGGGGATGCCGGATATCCACCAGCTCACCGCAAAGGCCCATCCGCCGGTGACCAGATACACCGGCGCGCACAGAAGCCCAAAGAACAGCCCAAATGCTCCGGACACCAGCGCCCAGCCCCAGGCGCTGTCCATCTTCCGCAGCAGCCATCCTATCAGGGCCAGAATGGCCCATACGTAGAGATAGTTGACGCTCCACAGGTTGAGTCCATAGAGGATAAACTCCAGCGCCACATATATATACACGGGATACAGCGCCTTGCGCCCAAAGACGGCTCCATACAGCATCACAGTCAGGGATACCGGCTCGATGTTGGGCAGTCCCATCATCGCCACCTTGGCCCCGAAGGTCAGCGTCCCAAGCAGCGCAAAGAGCATCAGCTCTTTGAGCCGCAGGCCGGACCTAGTCAATGGTGTAGACCAAAGAGTAGCTGCCGCCGTCCTGGACGGGCGTCTGATCCACGCCCTGCTGGGCATAGTCCTCGCCCTCATAGAGCGCCCAATAGCTGCCGTCCTCCTCATAGATGGCGTCCTCCCCATCCACGGTAGTGATGTAGAGGCCATACTCGCTCTCGTCCCCGTCGATCAGGCCGTCCGCCAGGAGAACGGCGCCCAGATACTCCTCGTCCGTCTCATAGGTGAAGCTCTTTTCGCTGCCGTCGCTGTGGACCACCGCCACTGTGACGGTTTTCTCCCCGGAAGCGGTCTCCGGCCGCGTCCCGAGGTAGACGCCAAGAAAGAGCGCCGCCACGACAACAATGGCTACGGCCCCAAGGATGATCTTCGTATTCTTTTTCATGACTTTCCTCCTAAAAATATATCGGCCGCTGCATCCGATATGGATGCAGCGGCCGTTTTTCGCGCAAACTCCCGACCGGCCCTCTGTAGCTCGCATGGGCCGGCGTCATCAGGCTTCGTAGGTCTTCTGACTTGCGCCTTGGAAAGCATAGCCTCCCGGTCCTTTCGCCTTCCCGGATCGCTCCAGTGACTGGCTTTCGCCGTGAAAGGGCATCAAGCTGCATACAGCGGCGGTACCGTCCGGGGTTCTCACCCGGTTCTCTTGTTCAGCCGGACAGACCAAGCGTCTGGCCGGCCACGAAGCCTTGTGTTTTATTTAGAACCTGTATTCATAAGCGCTAAGCGCCGCCTGAACGGAGCTTTTTCCGCATGCTGCGTTCATTTTCCTCGCAACACGCCAGTATTCCCGCGGGAAATTGCCTTGCCTGACGGGGACATTTCTCGCCTATCCGATATTCTCCGCTTATGGATACGGACTCTTATTTTTTGTATTTTAAGCTGTTTTCCGAAAACTGTCAAGAACCCGAATCACAGGCCGCGGGGGAACCGCTTACGAAATCTTTAACAGTTGATGAAATAAATAATCGGATGGTTTGACGGTTGATCGAGTAGGTTTGGAGGCAAAGACGGACATCGCGCTCACAGAAACGGGCCGATCACATCTGATTTCTTTGTCAAGTACTTGGTAATTGGTAAGCGATTGCCCTGGGATGTCGTATGATGGGGCTTGAAGACGGAAAAAGGGAGGAGTATAATAAAACAACGCGATAAAGCGTGGCCGCTGCGGCGGCAAGATCCCTGTTGTAGAGAAAGAGGAAAAAACGTGGGAAACAGGTATACCCTTGGCATCGACATCGGGTCCACTACGGCAAAGCTGGTGCTGATGGACGGCGGCGAGGTCGTTTATGAGCAATACAGGCGGCACCTGTCCAGGGTGCGGCAGACGGCGCTGGACATGCTCCGGGAGATGCTGGACCAGCGGGATGTGGAGGAACTCTCCGTCACCATCTCCGGCTCGGCCGGCATGGGGCTGGCGGAGTCGGCGGGACTGCCTTTTGTCCAGGAGGTGTACGCCACCGGGCAGGTGATCGAAAAGCTGGCTCCGGATACGGGCGTGGTCATCGAGCTGGGCGGCGAGGACGCAAAGGTCATCTTTTTCGCCGGTGGTGTGGACGAGCGGATGAACGGCTCCTGCGCCGGTGGCACCGGCGCGTTCATCGACCAGATGGCGGTGCTGCTGGACATGACCATCGACGAGATGGACGAGGCCAGCCTTTCCGCCTCGCGCATTTATCCCATCGCCTCCCGCTGCGGCGTGTTTGCCAAGTCGGACATCCAGCCCCTGCTCAACCAGGGGGCCGGCAAGGCAGATATCGCCGCGAGCATCTATCAGGCGGTGGTGAACCAGACCGTTACCGGGCTCATCCAGGGCCGTCGGATCACGGGGAAGGTCATGTTTCTGGGCGGGCCGCTGTATTACTGCAAGGGGCTGCAAAGGCGGTTTTATGAGACGCTGAAGCTGACGGAGGAGACAGCCGTGTTTCCCGATTATGCCCTGTATGCCGTGGCCATGGGCGCGGCGATGGCGTCGGAGCGGACCGAGCCTGTCCCGATGGAAGAGCTCTTACATAAGATCGAGGACAGCGCCGGGAAGGAATCTCTCAGCATCGACCGGCTGCCGCCGCTGTTTGCCGATGAGGCGGAATATGACGCGTTTTGCCGGCGTCATGAGCGCTCGTCGGTCCCCCAAGGGGATATAAGCGCCTATACGGGAGACGCCTGGCTGGGCATCGACTGCGGCAGCACCACCACGAAGCTGGTCCTGCTGGGCCGGGACCGGTCTATCCTCTATTCCTTTTACAGCTCCAACAAGGGCAGTCCCGTATCCCTGGTGAGAGAGCGGCTGGAGGAGATATACCGCCTTTGCGGGGACCGTATCACCATCCGGGGCAGCTCCGTTACCGGTTACGGGGAGGACCTTATCAAGCACGCTTTCCATGTGGATGAGGGCGTGGTGGAGACCATTGCCCACTATACGGCGGCCAGGTATTTCCAGCCGGATGTGGATTTCATATTGGATATCGGAGGACAGGACATCAAGTGCTTCCGCATCCGGGGCGGCGCCATCGACAGCATCATGCTCAACGAGGCGTGTTCCTCCGGCTGCGGCTCTTTCATCGAGACCTTCGCCAAGGCCATGGGCTACGGGGTGGAGGAATTTGCCCGGCTGGGCATCTTTGCCCAGGCGCCGGTAAATCTGGGCTCCCGCTGCACCGTGTTTATGAACTCCTCCGTGAAGCAGGCGCAGAAAAACGGAGCCACGGTGGAGGATATCTCCGCGGGGCTGTCCATCAGCGTGGTGAAAAACGCTCTGTATAAGGTCATCCGGGCCGTGTCGCCCAGGGAGCTGGGCGATCATGTGGTGGTCCAGGGGGGCACCTTCCACAACGATGCTGTCCTGCGGGCCTTTGAGCAGGAGGTGGGCATGGAGGTGGTGCGGCCTGCCATCGCGGGACTCATGGGCGCCTACGGCGCGGCGCTGCACATCATGCACAGCCGGGAGAGCTCTCTCCTCTCGGCGGAGGAGCTGCGGACATTCAAGCATGAGTCCACCTCCACGGTCTGCAAGGGCTGCGCCAACCACTGTCATCTGACGGTCAACCGGTTTTCTGACGGCCGGAGGTTCATCTCCGGCAACCAGTGCCAAAAGGGACTGGGGCTGAAGGAAGCCTCGGAACTGCCGGATCTACATGCCTGGAAGCGGGAGCGGCTCAAGGGTCTTGCGCCTGTCCCCGGCCCACGGGGAAAGCTGGGCATCCCCATGGCCCTGTCCATATATGAGCAGGCGCCTCTCTGGCACGCTCTGTTCACCGCCCTGGGCTTTGAGGTGCATTTTTCCAGGCAGTCCAACCGGGCCACCTATGAGAAGGGCCAGTTCACCATCCCCTCCGACACGGTGTGCTATCCGGCGAAGATTATGCACGGGCACATGATGGAGCTGATGGAGGACGGCATCAAGGTTCTGTTCTACCCGGGGCTTACCTACAATGTGGACGAGGGAGTCTCCAGCAATCACTATAACTGCCCGGTGGTAGCCTATTACGGGGAGCTGCTGGACGGCAATATGGAGCAGCTGCGTTCTGTCATGTTCCTGCACCCGTATTTGAGCCTGGACAGCGAAAGGGAGCTGACAAAAACCCTCTATCCCGCCTTGAGGGCGCTGGATGCTGGTATCCGCCGGTCCGAGGTGAAGAAGGCGGTGTCTGCGGGCTTCGCGGCCTATGAGGCGTATAAAGCGGACCTTCGCCGGGAGGGAGAAGCGGCCATCGCCTACGCACGCAGCCACGGAAAACGGATCATGGTCCTGGCCGGACGGCCCTATCACATCGATCCCGAGATCGGACACGGCATCGATAAGCTGGCGTCCTCTCTGGGCTTTGTGGTGGTCAGCGAGGACAGTGTGTGTCATCTTGCGCCGGTGCAGTACGTGAAGGTCCTGGATCAGTGGACCTTTCATGCGCGGCTGTACCGGGCGGCGGCCTTTGCCGCGGCGAATGAGGATGTGGAGCTGGTGCAGCTGGTATCCTTCGGGTGCGGCGTGGACGCTATCACCACCGATGAGGTGCGGTCGATTTTAGAGAAAAACGGCAGGTACTACACACAGATCAAGATCGATGAGATAACCAATCTGGGCGCGGTGCGCATCCGGCTGCGCAGTCTGCTGGGCGCGCTGGAGGAAAGGAGGGCGGCCGATGCAGGATAAGAGCTTTGTCCCGTTCACAAAGGATATGATCCAGGACTATACCATCCTGGCCCCCAATATGCTGCCTATGCACTTTAAGCTGATGATAAGCATCTTCGAGACTTACGGCTATCATGTGGAGCTGCTGGAGACGGCCGGGCCGCAGATCGTGGAGACGGGGCTGAAATACACCCATAACGACACGTGCTATCCCGCCATTTTGGTGATCGGCCAGTTCATGGATGCGCTGCTGTCCGGAAAATACGACCCCCATAAAACGGCCCTTATCATGTTCCAGACCGGCGGCGGATGCCGGGCGTCCAATTACATATCCCTCATCCGCAAGGCGCTGGCAAAGGCCGGCATGGAGTATGTACCCGTCATCTCCTTCAGTCTGGCGGGGCTGGAGAGGCACCCCGGCTTCCGGGTGACGCTGAAAAAACTCCACCAGCTGATCTATGCCGTCACATACGGCGATCTGCTGATGGATCTTGTCAATCAGGTGCGTCCCTATGAGATGGAGAGTGGCGCGGCGGAGCGGCTGGCGGACCAGTGGATCGATAGGCTGGGGACGGAGCTGACCTCCAGGCGCATAAGCTACCGAAAGATCAAAGAGAATTACAGCCGGATCGTCCGGGACTTTGAGGCTGTCCCCATGGAGCGCAAGGAGAAGGTCAAGGTGGGCATCGTGGGGGAGATATTCGTCAAATACTCCCCCTTCGGCAACAACGATCTGGAGCGCTTCCTCATTCGGGAGGGGGCGGAGACGGTGGTCCCGGGGTTCATGGATTTCTGCCTGTTCTGCGTCTATAACGGGCTGATGGACTACAAGATATACAAACGCCATCTGGGGCGGTATCTTGTAGTGCGCCCGGTGTACCGGCTGCTGTGCCGGAAGCGGGACGACGTCAGCCGCGCTATGGAGGCCAGCCCTCTGTTCACCGGGCTTACGCCCTTTGACGAGGTGGCGGGCATGGCGGACCTGGTGATCAACCGGGCCGTCAAGATGGGGGAGGGCTGGCTGCTCACGGCGGAGATGCTGGAGCTGTCGGCGTCGGGCTGCAAGAATATCGTGTGTACGCAGCCTTTCGGCTGCCTGCCGAACCACATCTGCGGCAAGGGGATGATGCGGCCTATCAAAGAGCTGCGCCCGGACGTGAACATCGTCGCCATCGATTACGATGCCGGCGCCAGCCGGGTCAACCAGGAGAACCGACTGAAGCTGATGCTGGCCAATGCCGGCAAGCCGGCCTCCGGGGCCGGCCAGGCGATCTGACCATCAGAGCTCATACCGGCGGTATTCTTCGCCGTCCAGTGTCTTCCAGAGAAAGACGCCGCCCTCCATGGTCATGTAGCTCCGCTCGCTGCCCCACCGGGGCTGGGCGGCCGAGCCGGGGTTGAAGCAGAGAAACCCGGCGTGGGCCTCCGTCATGGGGACATGGGTGTGCCCCTGGAGGAGGATGTCTCCCTTTTCCAGCGCTGGCGGCAGATGGGCGCTGTTGTAGATGTGGCCATGGGTGGCGAATATCCGTTTGCCGCCTGTCATGGGGAGAATGACATAGCCGGGCTGCAGGGCAAAGGCCAGAAGCTCTTGGGTGCGTTCCGTGTCGCAGTTTCCGCGAACGGCGATCACGCGGCCTTCAAGGCCGTTGAGCATTTTGGCTACGGTCCTGTCATCGGGACCGTAGCGCAGGACATCTCCCAGCAGCACAAGTCCCTCCGCGCCTTCCCGCTCATAGGCGGCCAGCAGCCGTTCACAGCAGGGGACCGAGCCATGCAGATCGGAGGCGATCAGCCATTTCATTCGTGTTCCGCTCCTTTCCTCCGTCCTGATCGTAAAAATTATACAATGCCCGCCGGGAAAACGCAACAGGCAGTTTGACGGCGGGCGGGCCGGCGGGGATAGCGCTGTTTGCGCGGATTCTGCGTTGTTTGTGCCCTGTGACTTGACAAACAGGATCAGGCTGCCTATACATAAAAAATGTAAAGGTATCTATTTTTTTCAGTCCAGTGGTATGAAGTCAGGAGGTGATTGACCCAAAAAAATCAGGAGGAAAGCAGTAGAAACGATAGAAAATTGCATCACGGCGTCTCCAAGCCTGATGATCTTGTGGAGTGAACTAAGCAGATACACTTACAAAATCATCTGCAAATCTTATTATATGAGGTAGGCTCTGGATGAAAATCAAATGGAGTGCGATACTGATGGCCCTGTGTCTTGTACTGCCGCTGACGCAGGCGACAGCGCTGGCGGCGGATGAGACGGCGGACATAGCGTTCATCATTAGCGAGACGGCAACGGTGGACTCCTTCACCCTGCCGGAGGGGACGACGATACAGGCCCCCAGCGGAAAGCTGCTGTCGGTAACTGTCAACGGGGTGGAGATGGATCTTGTTCCCGGGGAGACCTATACGGGGGAGATCACCTTTACCGTCACGGACAAGCTGGATGTGACCGGACATGAGGGATCGGCGGCGGATTGGGCCGGATCTGACTATCGGACCGCTATCTATCTGGATGAAAACGGTCTGCAGGAGAGCGGCTCCGTGCTGGCGGCCGCGCCGGACTATCATTATGACAATGGCGAATTGACGGTGGGGAAGATCGTATCCCAGGGCACTACGTTCAACGGCGTTATCGTCACCGGCGGCGACTACATCATCCGGGACGCCGAGATCACGCTGAACGGCGACGGCGGGAACGACTTCAACGGCTATGGCGCGGCCGTTCTGGTCACGGGGGACGATACCCAGGTCGTGCTGGACAACGCGTCCATTGACGCGACCGGCCTGACCCGCGGCGCGTTGGCCACCGCTGGCAGCGCAAAGGTTTTGGTGATGAACTCTACCCTCGCGTCCCATGAGGGCGTGCTCCCGGAGGACTACGTGCAGAACGTGGAAAACTCCACCGGTTTGATGAAGGCCGCGCCCTGGACGCTGGGCATCTCCGGCACAAACCGGGCTACAAACCTGCTGGGCAGCGCCACTACCACCTACTTCAACAGCGCTGTCTCTGCCGACGGCTGGGGCGTTCTCTCCGCGGATGACGCCACGGCGCCGGTGATGAACATCGTAAACAGCACTGTCTCCTCTCAGGGGCAGAGCGTCTATGGAGCCTTTGGCATCGGCGATGGCAGCGCCATCAAGATCTTGGGTTCCACCTTTGATGTGACCGGCATTCTGGTGAATCTCACGGCTGGCACGCTGCTCATTGGCCCCGCTTCCCAGGAGAATATGGAGGGCGTCTACGGCGCGGACGAGATCATAGCCACCGGTCTATTGGATGAGACCGCGCCCAGCGTTTTGCGGTGCCAACGGGAAGGCCTGCGGGTCGGCGGGGGCTCCGTGGCGGAGATCCAGCCCGGCACCGTGATCGAGACGGGCGGCGCGTCCATTTTGAGCAAGGGCGGCAATGCGCAGCTGTTCTTTGACGGCGCCCAGATCAGCTCGGAGGCGGGCATCATTCTGCAGCTCATGGACAGCGACGATGCCGGCGCAAACTTCCTGGAGACGGGCGCACCGCTGAATACGTCATATACTGACGGAGACGTGACGCCCGTCTACATCGAGGGGCGCGATCTGACAAAAGTCAATCACGACTATGAGGGCCAGGCGCTGGACTTCCTCGCCACGATGGCCGGGGAATATCTCACGGTCAACGGCTCCTCCGGTCTGGCGTTGGAGGCTTCATTTGCCAACATGGACTTGACCGGGGACTTTTACAACAGCAGCGAGAGCTTCACCACCGCGGACCGGGTGGGCGTGGACTCATCTGCCAGCAACATGTTTTTGACCTTTGACAACACCACGGTCAAGGGCGTCATCTCCTCCGCCATGGCGGAGCATGTGGACCCCGTCACCGGCGAGATCATCCAGACCATCGACACCTGGGAAGAGGTGGGCAATATCACCAATACCGTCCGCCCCGTCATCAATAACGGCGTCAACGTCACCCTCACCGGCGGCAGCGTCTGGACCGTCACAGGCACGTCCTATCTGAGCTGCCTCGTTGTGGAGAGCGGCAGCCAGGTCATCGGTTCTATGACGGTGGACGGCGTGGAAACGCCCATTCAGCCGGGGACCTACACGGGCAGCATCACGCTGGTTCCGTTGGCGTCCGCGTCGGGAGAGGCGTCCGTAGGCTAATCAGCAGAAAGAGCGGTCCCAAACAGCAAAACAACAGGGGCTGTCTCGATCAGAGGCAGCGCCATTGAGAGCGGCAGCGTGCTGCTGGCCTGAACCCGTATAAATCGCCAATGCCCCCGGCTACAGCCG
>CAZVRP010000018.1:0-4378 GCA_964630255.1 uncultured Oscillospiraceae bacterium
CGCGCCGGATTCCAGCCACTCCTGTTTCCGTTGTTCCCGTCTGTATCGCTTCCAAATCCCGGCGAAGATGACCCAGCTGCTGCCGGATCGTCTTCCTTATCAGCGCCTTCGTTTTCTTTCGATTCTTCGAGAACGAGTTGTACTGCTTCCGTGCCTTTTCACGATATGTGCAGGGCTTCTTCCCATCGCTTATTCCATGCGCATGCAGAATGTCTATAATTTCTTCCGCATTCTTTTGTGCTTCATTCAAAAGAGACGCGTCTGTCGGTTATCGTTATAAGGCATCCTCGTTGACTCGCTCGGGGCCCCTTTCCAGTTCCTCCGGATTGGCCAGATAGTAACGGAAATAGCGGAAGGCCGCGCCGATATAGGCGCTGTCGGCAATGCGGCTGTCAAAGGAGACAGTGTAGTCAACATATTTTTTGACCTGAGGCTGACCGGATTTATCCAGCTCCACCGCCGAGCGCAAACGGCCAAGCGAAAGACTCACCGGGAGACTGCCCAGACTGTTGATGCTCCGGCTGATAGGCGGCAGAGAATAGCTGCCCTCATCGGATATGACGGCGGAGCCATGGAAGGGGCTCTTGTCCGTCCAGCTCTTCCGCAGCCAGCCGTGATAGTCCAGCCACCGGAGGACGGCTGTGGCAAAGCGCAACACGAATCTGGGCGTCTTCACCAGGGTGAAAGCCGCGCGCTCGATCCGGTCGGCGGACTGGTCGGCCTTGAGATTGTCCACCTGGGTGTTTATCTTGCGAAAAACGTCATACACTGTATCCGTGGGCCGAAACCGCACCGTGACGGCCCGTGCGCCCGCCTCTGCGGAACCGCTTCTGCCGGAGGACAGGACGATGTCGATGCTGTCTCTGGCATATAGATACCGTCCGGCAACGAACCGGTTCATTGCAGGCCGGACGGCCAGCATCCGCACATAGGCCGCAATTACGATGTGGATGAGGGAAATGTCCTCGTTGCCCTCCCGCCGCCGGGCCCGCAGCCAGGTCTCGATGGCGCTGACGTCCGCCTGGTCGGTGAAACTGTTCACTGCATCGCTGGGGTCGAGCATTATAAAGGGCGTGAGCTGGAAGACGGGGGAAATGGTACGCAGCCGTCTGCCGTCCCGGCGGTCGGTCAGACGCCGCCGGGCATACTGTTCTGCCATGAGAGAAAACCTCCCGGATCGGTGAGATGATTTATCGTAAACAATGTGTATAATCGTTTCTGTCTGCCCTTATGAAGACGAACGCAATGATGCTTGCTTCTCATTTTGGCGCGCAAAATTGGCAAACCATGTATCCAAAGTGCTAACGAAAGTTTTCCGTTTAGCCCAGAAGCGATTGTGTATTTTCTCCCGACTGGTAATACGCCATACCTGTTCAATCGGATTGTTAGCGGGAAAACAGGGTGGAAGGGAGAGGATAGTCACAGCATCAGAATATTGCTCATCTTCGGATATAAGGCGTTTTACTTGTTGACGCCAAGGAGCTTTGTCCATTAAGAGAAAGAGATGCCCCTTTTCAGCCGTTGGCTTTGGCGCACACCATAACTTATACTGAAGCGAAAACCATAACCTTACCGCCTCATATCGCTATTTTATTCAACTGGCTCCGGATCACCTGCTGTATCGTCCGCCATTGGCGGAACATCCTCCTGCTGAGGCTCTTCCGTCACCTCCGGCTCCGGCGTGGATGCGGGCGACTGGGTAGGGGTCGGTTCCTGGGGCGTGGGAGTGGGTGCCTGGGTAGGCGTAGGCGTGGCGGCGGCCTGGAACACGGCATAGATGGTGTGGTCCTGGCGCACATCGGAGAAGGTATAGTAGCTGTCCACCGTCACCGACGTACCGTCTATCAAAAGCTGACTGATCACATAGCCGCTGTTGGGCGTGATAGCAAAGCTGGCGTTGCCGCCCTCATCCACCGTGATGGTCCCAGAGGGGGTTATGCTGCCGCCGTTCCCTGCCGTGACCGTGATGGAATAGCTGGCCGTCGTGGGTGGAACAGTGCTCTGGGCGGGGGTGTCCGCAGGCGCCGGCGTCTGGGTCGCGTCCGGATGTAGGATGCCCTCCAACAGACCTGTGGGCGATGGGGACGGCGTGGCGTCCAGACTGTCGTCATCGTCGGACGATCCGGCCAGCAATATGCCCAGACCCACGATAAGCACCGCCGCGATGACCGCAACGGCGACCAGCCCCTTCTGCCAGCCGCGCAGGCCCTGAGGCGCCTCATCATCATCCCGGTACTCCATCTCCGGCGGCGTGACATACACTCGGGGGGCCGGCTCCGCCACCACCACCTTGGGCCGGGGCGGGGGTTCCTCCCGATAAGTCATATTGGGCCGGGCGGGCGGCTGCTCCTCCTCCCGTTCCTCCTCCGGCAGATCAAGTTCCTCCTGACCGGGAGCCTCATGGCGGCCATGTTCGCCGTCTACAGTCCGGCGGGGCACATAGTCCGGCGCGAATTCCCCATAGGCCTCGGGATTCAGAAGATCCTTCCCATCCAGCACATCGGTGATCTGGTCCTCCAGACTGTCCGGACCCAGAAAGGCGGCAAAATCAAACCGGGTATCGCTTTTGGCCTCCTCCTTGGTCCACTGGATATCATCCTCCGGCGACCACTGGAAAATATCGTCCTCGCTCGGTTTTTTCATGTTGTCGTCACGTTCAAAATCCATTTTATCCTACCTTTGAAACGCTGATTGTGATACAATACCGTTGAAAACGTTTATGGAGGGCACTCACTATGCATAGGACCGCCCTGGTGACCGGCTCATCCCGGGGCATCGGCGCCGCCGCCGCCCGGCGTCTGGCCGCCGATGGATGGGACACAGTCATCCATTACAATAGATCAAAGGACGCCGCGCTGGCCCTTGCCGGACAGCTGCACACCCGGGCCGTCCGGGCGGATGTAACCGATCCGGATCAGGTATCGGCGCTGTTCGAGGACGTAGGGCCGGTCGACCTTCTGGTCTGCAACGCGGGCATCGCCCAGTACGGCCTTTTCACCGATGTGACCGAGAATGACTGGCGCCATGTACTGGCGGTGAACACCGATGGAGTATACCGCTGCTGCCGGGCGGCCATCCCCCACATGGTACGGCGGAAAGCGGGGAATATCATCCTGATCTCCTCCGTCTGGGGGGTACACGGCGCATCCTGCGAGGCGGCCTATTCCGCCTCCAAGGCCGCCCTTGTTGGTCTGACAAAGGCCCTCGCCAAGGAGCTTGGCCCCTCCGGCATCCGGGTCAACTGCGTGGCCCCCGGCGTCATCGACACCGATATGCTGGCCCAGTTCGACCAGGCCGACCGGCAGGCTCTTATCGAGCAAACACCCCTGGGCCGGCTGGGAACGGCGGAGGATGTAGCGGAGCTCATCGCCTTTCTGGCATCCGACAAGGCCTCCTTCATCACCGGTCAGGTGATTGGCTGTACCGGCGGTTTTCCTACTTTTTCTTGAAAGAAACAGCAGGGAAAAAGAACTTCCGATTCGCACGAACACCGGCAATAGCTCAATCATTCAGCCCAGGACCGAACGACACCGTTGACCGTCTCTCAAGCGTGGCCCATGATCTGCGCCGCCAGATACAAGCAGAAATAGGCGGCGGGGATGGAGAACAGCATGCTGTCCATCTTATCCATGATGCCTCCGTGCTCCGGCATAAGATGGCCGTAATCCTTCACCCCGGCCATGCGCTTGACAAGGGACGCGGCCAGATCACCCACCTGTCCGAAGCAGCTGGCCACGAAGGCTGTGAGAATACAGATCGGCATGGACACGTAGATAGCGGGTCCTATCAGAAGACCGATCAGCCAGCCCGCCACGATGGCAAACACACCGCCGACGATGGCCCCCTCCCAGGTCTTATGGGGACTGACCAGGGGAGCCAGCTTATGCTTTCCGAGTAATTTACCGCCCACCAGGGCCATGCTGTCACAAGCCCATGTGCCCAGGACCCCCAGTGTCAGCACCGGCAGCCACATATCGCTGGCCGCAGCGTGAAAGATGATGGTATAAAACCCAAAGGGCCACAGCAGCACAAACAGATTCGATATGGCAAACCGGGCCCCCCGCAGATGGTTCAACACGCCCCAGAACATGGCGGCGAACGCCGCCAGAGCGAACAGCGCGACCATCCATACCTCCGAGGCGTTCAGCCAACAGAGCACAGTCTGGAGCAAGCTGTAGACAATCAAAAGCGCCCGGGACACGGGCATATCCGCCTGGAGCAGCACGTCGTGCATCTCCCAGGCCGATACCACTGCCAGTGCCAAAAAAAACAGGATACGGGTGGGCCGGCTGAGCAGAACACAGCCCAGGGTCACTACCACGATGAGCACACACGGGAGCAATCTCTTTTTTATCATCCTTATCACCACCTGACTTTA
>CAZVRP010000018.1:4478-24751 GCA_964630255.1 uncultured Oscillospiraceae bacterium
ATTATAGAACAATCTTCGTTCATTTACAAGTCAAAAGGAGCTGTCTCACACGGCAGGCAGAGAGTAATATAAAACGCAGAAGAAACCGGAAACGGTTTTCGACTGCGTTTTTTTATTGCCAGGGCCGGAAAACAGAGAAAGGAGCTTCCTGCATGCCTCGCCTCTGCACTTCACATATAAAGGACAACCAACGCAGCCGGACGGTATATGGGCTATGCTCTCTTTGGTACTCTGCTCGATATTGAGATGATGCCCCTCCTGTTCTCTCGGCCTGCGCCTGCCGGATTCTCGGAGGCTCTTTGGCGTTGGCTTCTTGTGATCATCTGAGAATGGCGGCTTAGAGCTGTTGCGGGAGTTCTTGTTTGATCGCTTTCGTAACTCCGCTTCTGTAAGCCTATTATATGGCAAAACGGGACAAAGAGCAAATCAGGCCACTGGCAGTTTGACTGTGCAAAGCTTCTTCAAAGCTTCTGCCCAATTGCCGTTTTGAAAAATTCTACATTTTGACGATATCTTTTTCCGTGAGATCTGCACAGTTACGCATTTTCACTTAATTTCTCATTTTCTTAAACAGAAATTGTATCATATCCTTATGCCGTGATAACAATATAGGAATACACAGACCTATATATACTACAACGCCAACTATCACTTCAAGCAAAACCGATAAAAGATTCGCGCCAAAATGTGTACCCACAATCCTTACCGCCACAAACATAATGATCCCGGGGATCAAATAAACTGCCCCATCTTTCAAATATTGCCCTATTGGCAATTTTCTCCTTACAAACCATGTCTGGTAAACCATAACGGCGCCCTCTGCGCAAAGTGTACCCACAACAGCGCCAGCGGCGCCATATCGTCCAATCAGGGCATAGTTTATAATCAAATTGATAACGGCGCCGACCCAAACAGATATGACATAAGGTTTGTCATGCTTTAACGGAATCAAATATTGGGTACGGATCACATTCGCCCAGCATTTGAAAAAGATTGTTGGCGAAATCAACATAATCAACGATCCCACAGACGTAAATTCTGCCCCAAAGAAAACCGGCGAAAATTCCTTGGCTACACCAGCAATACCAAACATCAACGCAAAGCCCATGAAGCATACAAACTCCATTGACAATCTGATGTATCCTTTTGCTTTTCCCTGATCTCCACCGGCAAATAAACTAGACATCCGCGGGAGCATTACGGTACCCAAAGCAGTTATCAGCCCCATTGGAACTGTAATGATTCTCTCCGTGCTTTCATAGAATCCATTTTGAGTCACGTTACTAAGCAGGCCTATCATTACTTTGTCCATTTTGTTGTACAGAGTAACGGCGATAACTGGAATAAAAAGCACGATCATTTGCTGTAAATGCGGTTTTATTTCTGAAAAACTGGGTTTGACAATATCTATTTCTTTTTTTAGAAATGGCCAAATTATGAGATTGCTAATAAAATGTCCGCCAACCATCAATAACGTGTATAGCCATACCTGCGAGGAATTTTTGACAAACGCAAAAACAGCGGCAACTGTAAGCAAGCGAACAACGACATTCCTTGTGACAGTTAGCTTGAATTTCTCCATTCCGAAAAAAAACCAGTTAACATCAACAAACGAGGACAGAACCGTAAAAATCTGTATATATGAAACCAACCGGTATCCTTCAGGGCAAAACCATATCAAATAGACCAGGTACACAACTACCATAACGGCGGTAGTGAGCATCTGCAATGTTACTATGTTCCAAAAAGCTTTACTTCTCTCCGATCTTTCATTCTGTAGCGCAGCAATCGTCCGGTTTCCATAATTATTTACACCAAGCATACCTACAAGAGCGAGGCAAGATGCTATTGAATAGGTATAGGAATACATGCCTACTCCATCGGCCCCCAGAACGCGTGATATGTATGGGGTAGTGATCAAGGGCAAAATAATAAGCAGTATTTGATATGCTGAATTATATAAAAAGTTAGTAATTACATTCGTTTTTTTCAAAATCAGTCTCCTGGTGGTGAAAATAATACCGCTAGCCGACACACTCGCCGTTCAGGATCTTCTCACATTCGTCAAGCAGTTTCCTCGTATTTTTGATCAGGCCCGCGGCAAAGGGGGCGGTTTTTCCGCGCATATAAAATCCGTGCAGCGCATCGCTCAAAAAGATATGCGCCTTTTCAATATCCCTTGCAATGCCAATTCCTTTCAGCAGACGGCGCCCAACGCGTTCCAGACAGTCCGCATAGCAATACGAATTCTGGCCGCAGGCATTTGCAATATATTCACGGCTCAAGGCGCGGCGGCCGGCCGTGTCTTCGGCACATTGGAATATGGCCCCGCATCAAAAGCGGCTGCCTGTTCTCGGCCTATCCGTTTTTTATCCGGGAGGACAATTCGCAGCATCTTATCTGCCCGGTAGCGCTTCCTGGCGGTCCAAAAGGCCCGGATTCGCAATAATCCTTAGGCCGGATCTCCGCATGGCGTCGCTGCCGTCCTTAGCGGGCGTCAGCCCGTCTGCGTCCCTCCGCCCGGACCTGCAAAAATCCCGTTCCAAGTCTTTACTGCATCTTCTAGCTTTTTTGACCGTGCGGCGGGGTGTTTTTCTGCCGGCCGGGGAGGGGCGGGAGCTTCTCCTGTACCGCCCGCTTCTGCCGCCGCCACAACTGGCGCAGGGCCTTTTTGTGGTGGCAGAGCTTTTCCCGGCAGTTGGCACAGGCCAGGGACTGATTCGCGCTCTCATAAAACCGCTCCGGATGGCGGTGATACACCGTCTCCCACTTGATCAAAAGCGCCAGGGCCAGGGCCAGCAGGCTCCAGGTGAAAAGTCCCGGGATGAAGATCAGGGGCGTGAACATCATGGGATAATCCCAGTTGTATATGCGGCAGGTGGTGCAGCACTTGTTTTTCATGAACAGGGTCTGGAAGGGACAGAAAAACAGGATGCACACCATATCGCACACGGAGTAGGTCAGGCTGATGAGCAGCAGGATGCCCCCGTCGATCACATGGGTGAAGTACAGCGCGCCGATGGCCCCGTTCAGGACAAACCATGCCCCGGCCGCCCCGGCGGCGCCATGGCTCCTCTCGCGCTTTTCCGGCAGTCCGCCGCCGGGGATCGGCCGATAGTTTTTGGCGAATTGCTTCTGACAGCCCATGCTCTCCAGGTGTGAGGGGAAGAACCGGAACACCATCTCCACCGCGAACACCGCCCAGATCACCGCCAGCACGGCGGGATACCGGGTCAGGCTCTCCAGAGAGCCGCTGCCGGTCCGTACCCGGCTGACCACATACACCGCCAGCGCCGCCAGCAGCAAACAGGAACGGTATACCAGTTTTATATAGTGCATAATGGAGATCGGCGAAAGCCGTCTCCCATGCCCGGTATCCCTCATAAAAAATTCACCCTCCAGTCTTCGGACTAAGTCTCAGCCAACGGCGTTGAACCGCACGGTCGACACATCCCACGCCCAAGGCACCTCTGCGTTCCCCTCAGCGTAGTATAGATAGAGAAACATTCCGTTGTCCTCCTCGCCCACATCCAGCCAGTAAAATGAGGGATCGATCGAAAGCAGGTAGAATGCGAACTCTTGTATACATGAGGCCGGATCTACATAGGGGACGGCCGTTATGATCTCCCCTGTGGGTCCCTCCGTCAGAACTGTCTCAGTCTCCTCCGTCTGCCACTGGGCGAACAGGCTCACCACATTGCCGGACCGCTCGTCCACCAGCGCCGTGATGCTCATGGCCCTGAGGCCTGCGTCTGTTGCCGCCGCCAGGGCGTTTATCCCGTACCCGCTCATGTCCACCTGCCAGAGGACTACGCTCTCTCCCGACGGGCCAATATATAGCCAGGGCGTAGCCGACCCCTCGACGTCGTAGGCAGAGAAAAAGTCCGCCGCCCTCATCGCCGCCCCGGAAGCAGTTGCGGCGTTCATCACCCGGCCCTGATCCAGCTCCACCCGGGACTCATAGTCCCGGACCAGTGTCAGAGTCTGGGCCGTCGTCAAGTCGGACAGCAGGCTCAGATCCGCCGTCTCCGCCGTCTCATATTCCACCGTCCCGGCCAGCCGGACATCCTGGACATACAGGGCCAATAAGGGCATCGCCACGCTCAAGGCCACCGCCGCCAGGGACCCCAGCACCCAACGGACTGTTCTTCTCATGGCAGCCGCCCCCCGTTCAGCGTGACCGTGACCATCGTGCCTTTGCCCTCCACGCTCTGAAAAGATATCTCCCCTTCATGGATGGACGCGATCTCCTGGCAGAGGGCCAGGCCGAGGCCCACGCCGCCCTGGGCCCGGGACCGGGACTTATCCACCCGGTAAAACGCCTCCGTAATCCGGCTGAGCTCCTTTTCCGGCATACCCCGGCCATTGTCCACAACCCGGATGCGGCAACCGGCATCCGTCATCTCCGACAGGATATAGATGTTTCCCGGCCCGTCCATGGCCTTGCGGGCGTTGTCCATCAGGTTGATGACCAGACTCTTCACCAGGTCAGGCTCCATACGGCACCGGCCCGGCTCGCAGCGGCACTGGAGGGTGATGTCCTGTTCGGCCATGGCGGGCCGCAGGACGTGGACGAGTCCGGTGACCACCGCCTCCGGCGAGCCCTCCGTCAACTCAAAATCCCGCTTGCGCAGCACCAGAAGATCCAGCAGCTTCAAAGACAGACTCTCCAGCCGCCGGCCCTCAGAGAAGATATAGTTGGCAGCCTGCTGCTGGTCGGCCGCCGACAGGCTCTGGCCCCGGAGCAGGTCCGCATAGCCGATGATGGAGGTCATGGGAGTCTTCATCTCATGGGCGAAGGAGCCCATGAACTCCTCCTGCCGGCGCATGGCCTCCTGGATCTGGGCGATGGTGTCCTCCACCTGGTCGGTCATGTGGTTGAAGTCCGCCGCCAGTTGCTCGAACTCGTCCCCGGAGCGGACGCTGGCCCTGCTGGACAGGTTGCCTCCGGCGATCTGACGGGTCACGCGGGACAGCTGATAAAGAGGCCGGGTCAGCAGCGCGGACATGGCCCAGCTCAGCGCCGCCCCCAAGACGATCACCACGGCCAAAAGCCGGTAGTAGATATCCAGCTGGGTCTGCCGGATGGCATACAGGTGGGACACGTCGTACCCGGCGTCCAGGGTCAGATATGCCCCGTTGACCTGAATCAGGCCGGATATCTGCAGGGTGGCCAGGCCCTCATCCTCATACAGCCGGACGGAGCAGACCCCATCCTCCCCGGCGGCGCTGTCGGCAAAGGGAAGGCTCCCGCTGGCGTACAGGTCCCCGTCGCCGTCCCGCAGACGCAATCCACGCCAGGGGGTGGTCCCCTGCTTGTCCAGCTGCCGGAGAGTGTCCACCAAATCGTTATACCCCGTCTGGTCGGCAATGCTGTTGGCCAGCACCATGGTGTTCTGGATCATGCCAAAGCTGCGCACAGCCACGGTCTTCTCCCCGTCCATGGACTGACGGAAGGACACGGATATGAGCATACTGCCCCCTGCCCCGAACACCAGGGCCAGGAGCATCACGATGCTCAGCATCATCCGCAGACGAAACTTCATCTCAGGTCTCCAGGCGATAGCCCACCTTGGGCAGGGCTACCAGTTTATCCTCCCAGCCTACCTTTTTCCGCATTCTCTGGATGTGCAGGTCCACCGTCCGGCTGCCGCTGATATAGTCGCCGCCCCAGACCCGCTCATAGATGGTCTCCCGGTACAGCGCCATGCCCGGATTGCGGGCGAACAGCAGCACCAGATCGTATTCCTTGTTGGTAAGGGCTATCTCCTCCCCGTCCCGGGAGACGGTCATGGAGCGGGTATCGATCTCCAGTCCGCCCACATGGAGCACCTCGTCCAGCTTCTTATACCGGCGCAGGACCACCTCTACCCGAGCCAGCAGCTCCAATACCTCAAAGGGCTTTATGATATAGTCCTCCGCCCCCATCCGCAGGCCCTTCACCCGGTCGTCCACCGAGTTTTTGGCCGTGAGAAAGATGACCGGGATGTCCAGGGGACGGATGTAGTCCATGAGGGCGAAGCCGTCCACCCCGGGGAGCATCACGTCCAATAATATCAAATCGAACCGCTCCTGCTCCAATGTGTCCGCCGCAGCCAGACCGTCGTACACGCAGGCGCACTCATACCCCGCCTTTTGCAGGCTCATGCGTATCAGGTCGGAGATAGGTTTTTCATCCTCCACCACCAAAATGCGTATCATGGGCTATCCTCTCTCTTTACACGGACCACCAGTGCTCCAACAACCTCACAGCCTCTGGGCAAATTCCCACAGAAGGGACGCGTCCGCGTCCTCCACAAGACCCCGGTCGCAGGCGGCGGCCAGGGCGGGGTTCAGCGGCAGACGGGCCACATTGTCCACGCCGTACTTGGCCGCTTCCTCCTCCGCATGGCTCTCCCCGAAGACGGGCAGCTTCTGCCCGCAGCAGGGGCACTCGTACCAGCTCATGTTCTCCACCAGGCCCAGCACCGGCACATTCATCATTTTCGCCATGTTGATGGCCTTTTCCACGATCATGCTCACCAGGTCCTGAGGCGTGGTCACCACCACGACCCCGTCCACAGGCAGGGACTGAAACACCGTCAGGGGCACATCCCCCGTCCCGGGAGGCATATCCACAAACATATAGTCCACATCGCCCCAGATCACATCGGTCCAGAACTGCTTCACCGTCCCGGCGATGATGGGACCCCGCCAGACCACGGGATCGGTCTCGTTCTCCAAAAGCAGGTTGATGCTCATCACCTTCACGCCGTCCCGGCTCTCCAGGGCCTGTATGCCGCTCTCGTCCCCTGTGGGCCGCTCATGGATGCCGAAAGCCATAGGGATGGAGGGGCCGGTGATGTCCGCATCCAGTACGGCGGCCTTCTTGCCGGCCTTGGCGGCGCTCACGGCCAACAGGGACGTGACCATGGATTTGCCTACGCCGCCCTTGCCGCTGACCACGGCGATGACCTTGCCGACCCGGGACTTCTCATTCAGCTTTTCCTGAAATTGGTTGGGAGCCTGCCGCTGATCGCAGGCCACGCCGCAGGATTCGCAGCTGTTGCTGCATTCTTCGCTCATGATATCATGCCCTCTCTTATGGTTTTTACATTAAATGATAGTATAACACATTCCTCCCGGCAATACAAACCAAAAAACGCCCCGGAGCCGCGCTCCGAGGCGTTGTATGCAAAATTTAATAATCAATACTCCAGCACGAGCCTTGTCTCCACCGTCTGAGGCTTCGGGGCCTTGAATTTCCCGCAAAGGCGCTTCCACAAAAGGCACAGCACACCGAATCCTGCCGCAGCCGTCAGCACCAGACGCGCCACCGGCCATCCGGTCCACACCTGGGCCAGCAGCATATTCGCCGCCGTGACGGTGACGGCGCCCATGAAAAGCCATTTGAAATTCTTCTTTTTGAACAGCTCCCGAACCTTCCTCTTGGGGAAGATCAGCTTATACACCAGGCAGAACACACCTATCAGAACGCCCGCCTGGAGTGCGAAGCCAAGCACCTGGACCCACACGGGAGCCAGCGCCGTCCCGATGGCCACGGGCAGCGCGCCCAGCGCCCACAGCGGCAGCAGAAAAACAGCCTTCACGGCCACCGGCAGCCGGATGAACCAGCCCCGCGCCGCGTCAGCCAGCGAGATGTGTTCCGCCTCCGAATAGGAGGCCAGCACCCGGGTATCTCCTTCCTGGACGGTCTCGGCATATTCTGTGTGCGACGCCAGATGATCCGCGCTGTGAATCAGCTCTTGCGGTTCAAAGGCCACATTGGTGGCCACGCTGGCCGCCATCACGGTAACAGCCACGCCGGCCGCGACCTTTTTGTTCATCCTTCGTCCCTCCTCTCGAATCCGCCAGCATACTTCGATAGGTAATTATTATTATAACACAATATACCCACCCAAAAGATTACATTTTATTACAATCAGGTATACCGACCTCCAGGGCCTCCGCTTCCCGCTCCAAAATGGCACGGACCCGGTCCCCCAGGTCCCTTGTGGAGCTGGCGGCAACCTCCCCGGCGTCTATCACCGCACGCAGGGACAGCGTCACATCCGTATGGCGCCATGGCAGGTTCACATGGATGTTCTCCGTGCCGGATATGGCCGCCACCAGAATGGGCACACGGCCCTGCTGGGCGATCTTGAACACCGCGTTGTGGAAGGGCAGCATCTCTTTTCCCTTGCTGCGGGTGCCCTCCGGGTACACGCCGATGTTCACCACATCCCGCTTTAAAAGGTCCGCCGCCGCCCGGATGGTAGCCACGGCTTTCCGGGGGTCCTTTCGGTCGATGGCCAGGTAGTTGGCTGCATGGATGGTCCGCACGATGGGTATTTTCAGATTCTCCGGCTTGGTGATAAAGCCCATCTTCCACCTTCGCAGGGCCCACACCGTGACGATAGGATCATAGTTGGACCGGTGGTTCCCAACCAGAAGGAACCGCCCCTCAGGAATGTTCCCGATGCCTCTCACATGGATGCGCACCCGCCCCATCCGGCATAAAAGGCCGATGATGCTCAGCACGATGAACCGGTAAAATGGCCGGTCCTCCGTCACGGGCTTGTTGAGATCCACTGTCAGGCTCACAAACCAAACAAAAATTATGTAAACAAAAAGCAATCCCACAGACCAGGCGATAAAAAGCCCTATGACAGCCCCCAGCAATGCCAGCCCCGTCAGGCCCGCGGCATGGGCACACAGGGCCGTGGGCAGAATGGCGGCGATATAAAAGGGCACAAACAGCGCTCCCAGCCCATCCTCACGCTTGCAGAACATACCATCCCTCTTTTCTCTCGCAGGACCATTCCATCATATCACATCCCGGCGTCCCTGACAACTTTCTCTCCCCTGACAAATATGATATGCTGAGAAAAAACGAGGGGGCGGCATGTATACCATCGCGGTCGTCGATGACGCCGTTTATATCAGCGACATGGTCACGGAGGTGCAGGACAAGGTGAGCCTGCTCATGGCCGGGGCGGCGGACTATCTCACCAAGCCCTTTGACACCCGGGAGCTGCTGACCCGCATCACCGTGCAGCTGCGTCTGGCGGCCTCCTCCGGCGCGCCCCCCGGCTGGTCTGGGGCATCGGCTTCAAGCTGAACGAGCCGGAGCCTTAACCAAATCTTGACCGTTTCCCTGGCCGCCGTCCTTACTCCTCTCCTGTATCATGGGCCCATCAAGGATATGGGGGCATATTTTTATGGGCTATGTGCTGCGTACCGAAGGCCTGACAAAGCGCTATGGCCATCTCAAGGCCCTGGACGGTCTGACCATGACCGTGTCCAAGGGCGCCATTTACGGTCTGGTGGGCCGAAACGGGGCGGGGAAGACCACCCTCATCCGACTCATCCGCGGACTCCAGGCTCCCACGGCGGGGCAGTACGTTCTCTACGGCCGGAAAGATATATGCCCGGAAAGCCCGTTATCCGGCATGTGGACCGTCAGGCTCTGGGGCGGGTACTGTCCAACATTCTCTCCAATGCCGTCAAGTACAGCGCCGGGGACCTGCGGGTGGAGCTGGAGATGGACGGCACACTGACCGCCGCCTGTGAGGACGGCTGCCTCGTCATCACTCTGGCCTTTTCCTGAGGGCGAACGCCGGCACATAGACGATCCCCCGGGCGCGAACAGAAGGACTGTCTCCGCCCGGGGGATCGTCTTATTATTTTTACCGCGCTTCTTTCCGGGCCTTGATGACCTTTTGGCGGACAAATTCCTCCCGCTCTTTTTCCGCCAGGGCGTCTGCGATGCGCCGGATATCCTGATCCAGGCCGGGAATGACGATGTTTTGCAGGGCGTTGGCCCGCTTCTGGCTCTTGCGGATGAAAAAGGCCAGCCGGTAGACGGTGTTTTCCGTCTCCGCCAGCTCCGCCAGCAGCTCCTTGACCTCCGTGAACCGGCGGTACGCCTCGTCCAGGGCGGAGCTGGATACCGACAGGGCATAGGGCATCACGTCCGGGTCCGCCGGCTGTGACCCGACCGATGGCAGCTCCACCCCCATGACGCTGCGCCAGCGCAGTCGGACGGAGTCGTCCAAGGGCACCATGGCCAGGGCGTCCTCACAGCTGCCCGACTCGATCCGGGCGATGGTCAGCGCCTCGTAGGCAGCCTTGAACACCTTGTCTATCCGGCTTTGCAGGGCATTGGCCCTGTCCACCATGGATACCAGCTCCCGGATAAGTATATTCCGTTTTTGATCCATCAGCTCCCAGCCGGTCTCCGCCAGAGCGCGGGACCGCCTGGCCGCCATCAGGCTTCCCTTGGTGGGCGCAGCGTTTGCCATAGCCGTCCTTCCTTGATCTTATTTACCGGTATAATACTGATCCAGCACCTTGTCGGACACCCGGCTAAGCTCCTCCCGGGGTAGCATCGAAAGAAGCCGCCAGCCCCGGTCCAGCGTCTCCTCCAAGGTTCGGTCCTCCCGCTGGTCCTGGCCGATGAACTCCTGCTCAAAGGCCCGGCCGAAGGCCAGATACCGCTTATCCGTCTCGGACAGCTCATCCTCGCCGATGACAGAGGCCAGGCTCCGGGCGTCCATCACGGCGGAATAGGAGGCGAAAAGCTGGTTAGACACGTCCGCGTGGTCGGCACGGGTGAAGCCCTCGCCGGTACCATCCTTCATAAGTCTGGACAGGCTGGGCAGAACGCTCACCGGGGGATATATCCCCCTCTGGTTCAAATCCCGGCTCAGGACGATCTGCCCCTCGGTGATATATCCCGTCAGGTCCGGGATGGGGTGGGTGATGTCGTCGGAGGGCATGGTGAGGATGGGCACTTGGGTGACGGAGCCGGGCTTGCCCCGGATCATTCCCGCCCGCTCATAGAGACTGGCCAGATCGGAGTACATATAGCTGGGATAACCCTTCCGGCTGGGTATCTCCCCCTTGGAGGAGGATACCTCCCGGGTCGCCTCGCAGTAGCTTGTCATATCGGTCATGACCACCAGCACATGATAGCCCAGGTCAAAGGCCAGATACTCCGCCGCCGTCAAGGCGCACCGGGGGGCCAGGATGCGCTCAATGATGGGATCGGAGGCCATATTGATATACATGACGCACCGGCTCAGAGCGCCGGCCTCTCGAAAGTCCTTCATAAAAAAGCCGGCTGTGTCGTTCTTCACGCCCATGGCGCAAAAGACGATAGCGAACTGCCCCTCGTCCCCGGCCACCTTGGCCTGGCGGACGATCTGGGCTGCCAGCTCATTATGAGGCATGCCGTCCCCGGAGAAGATGGGCAGCTTCTGTCCCCGGATGAGGGTCATCATGCCGTCGATGGAGGACACGCCCGTCAGGATGCAGCTTCTGGGATACTGGCGGCTCACCGGATTGATGGCGCTGCCGTTGATGTCCCGGCGCTCCTTGGGATATACCGGACCCAGGCCGTCCATGGGCCGGCCAGCGCCGGTGAAGATGCGGCCCAGCAGCTCCCCTGACAGGGGCAGTGTGATGGGGCTGCCAGTGAAATGAGTGCTGACGCTGTCCATGGCGATGCCGTCCGTGCCCTCGAACACCTGAAGGACCACCCGGTCCCCGTCGATGAGCACCACCCGGCCCAGCCGCTTCTCTCCGCCGGGGAGAGTCAGCTCGGCCATCTCATCGTAGCTCACATCCCCGACGCCCTCCAGCGTCACCAGCGAGCCGTTGATCTCACTGAGGCCCGCATATTCTATGCGTATCATATATTCGCCTTTCTGACCTTGCCTATAGCGCTGTCCACCAGGGCCATGTAATCATCCCGGCTTTTTCCCTCTCCCAGGCCGAACTTCATCCGGGACAGGTCCGCGAAGATGCCTGTGGCCTCCAGCTGGCTCACAGGGATGGACATGCTCACCAGCTCCCGGGCCTTTTCATACAGGTGCAATATCACCTCCAGCATGGCCATCTGCAGCTGAGCTGGCATATAGGTATCCGTGGGGTGGAAGGCGTTTTGCTGCAAAAAGCCTTCCCGGATGATGCGGGCCGTGAGAAGCGTGAGCCGCTGATCGTCCGGCAGCACGTCCTGGCCGATGAGCTTTACGATCTCCTGCAGGCCAGTCTCCTCGTTCAAAATGCCCATGATCTGCTCCCGCATGGCGGTGAAGCCAGCGCCAAAGTTCTGCTCATACCATTCCCGGCAGTCCTGAAAATACTCTGAGTAAGAGCTGTTCCAGTTGATGGCCGGGAAGTGCCGGGCATAGGCCAGTGTCCGGTCCAAGGCCCAGAAGGTGCGGACAAACCGCTTGGTGTTCTGGGTGACGGGTTCGGAGAAGTCTCCGCCCTGAGGACTTACCGCCCCGATGACGGTGACGCTTCCCTCTCCCCCGCCCAGGGTCTGCATATATCCGGCCCGCTCATAGAACCCGGCCAGGCGGCTGGGCAGATAGGCCGGGAAGCTCTCCTCTGCGGGCATCTCCTCCAGACGGCCGGATATCTCCCGCAGGGCCTCCGCCCACCGGGAGGTGGAGTCTGCCATCAACGCCACATGGTAGCCCATGTCCCGGTAGTATTCCGCGATGGTCATGCCTGTGTAGATGCTGGCCTCACGGGCCGCCACAGGCATATTGGAAGTGTTGGCTATGAGGATGGTCCGCTGGAGCAGGAGCTGTCCGTTTCGGGGGTCCCTCAGCTCGGAGAATTCATCCAGCACCTGAGTCATCTCATTGCCCCGCTCACCGCAGCCAAGATATACAATGATATCCGCGTCGCACCACTTCGCCAGCTGATGCTGCACCATGGTCTTGCCTGCGCCGAAGGGGCCAGGGATAGCGGCGCAGCCGCCCTTGCCCACAGGGAACAGGGTGTCCAGCACCCGCTGGCCGGTGAACAGGGGCCTGGTGATGGGCAAACGGGCCTTGGCGGGTCTTGGACGGCGCACAGGCCACACCTGACTCATGGCAAGAGGCGTACGGCGGCCTCGGGCATCCTCCACCTGGCATATGGGTTCCGCCGCAGTATACCGCCCCGACGGCTTCACCTCCACCGCTCTCCCGGACAGGCCGGGAGGCACCATGCTCCTGTGCTCGATCGCGGCGGACTCCTGGGTCCTGGCAAATACCTGCCCGGGGGAGAGCATATCGCCCTCGCGGATGTCCACGGTCACGTCCCAAACCCGCTCCATATCCACGGAGGGCAGACTGACGCCCCGGGGTATAAAGCTCCCAGCCGCATCCTCAATGGCCTTCAGAGGCCGGGCGATGCCGTCATAGGTGACGCCGATCATCCCCGGACCCAGGGTCACGGACAGGGGCCGTCCCGTGGGATACACCGGCTGTCCGGTGCCAAGGCCGGCGCTGTCCTCATACACCTGGACGATGCTGGTCTGTCCCCGGACGGACACCACCTCCCCCGGCAGACGCTGATGGCCCACATGGACAAGGCTCATCTTGGCCAGGCCCCGGCCGCCGGTCACGGTGACGATGGGGCCGTTCACGCCCTGTATTTTATAAACAGTTTCTTCCATCGGTCCCTCCGCGCCCCGGTCAGTCGAGGGCCAGTCCGGCCAGCTCGCTGAACCGGTCCCGGGCCGCCTCCAGGGCGGTGTCAAAGCTCATATCCGCGCGGCGGTCCGTCTTTGCCGAGACGGCGATCAGACCGCCCAGTCCAAACTCTCCCTCCCGGAAGGAGAGCTCCGCGATCCGCTCGCGCTTTTTCAGTCCCTCCGCCAGGGGCATATCCTCCCGGCGCAGATATACCGTTACCGGGCCGTCCCGGCCCAAGGCGTCCAGCGCCTGCCGGAGCAACTCCTCCAGCCGCCGGGGGTACTCCGGGCCGGCGGTGAATGCCCGGACCTTCTCCTCCGCCAGAGCGGCTGTCTCCTCCGCCCAGGCCTGGCGCTGCTCCAAAAGCCGGCGGCGATCCTCCGCCCGCCGGGCGTCCGTCTGCACCTGGCCCACGTTCCGCAGCTGGGCCAGGGCGCGCTCCCGATAGCGGGCGGCCTCTTCCTCCGCCTGGGTCCCGGCCTCCTCCCGCGCCTCGGCTTGGCGGGCGGCGGCTTCCTCCGTCAGCCGGTCGATCTCCTGCTGGGAGCGGACCCGGATATCCTCCAAAAAATAGTTCAGCTTTTCTTCCATCAGATCTTCACCCCTATGGCATCCCGAATGAGGCCGGTGATCTCATCCGAACCCAGCCCCTCGCTGCCGGGGTCGGGGATCACGGTCAGAAGCGGTCGGCGGCCCTCCAGCTTCAGCCTGGCCACCGTAGCCGGGAGCCAACGCTCCACAGTCTTCGTCACCAGCAGCACCGCCACCGTCTCATCGGCGCAGGCGTCCTGTATGGCCGCCTCCGCCCCTGGGCCATCGGATACCAGCGTCCCGGATATCCCGACGAGCCTCATGCCGTCCAGCGCCGTCCGGTCGTGGGAGACAAGCCAGTATCTCACAGCCGGGACAGGATCATGAAGCCGATGAGCAGTCCATACAGGGCAAGCCCCTCGGCCATGCCCACATAGACAATGCTCTTGCCGAACAGGCTCTCATTCTCGCTCAGGGCGCCCAGAGCCGCCGATGCGGAGGCGCTCACGGCGATACCGCCGCCCAAGCTGGGGATACCCACGGCCAGCGCCGCAGCGATATAGCCCATGCCGGTGGCAAAGGCGTCGGAGTTGACCAGGCCCTCGGCGGTGACGGCATCGTCCGCCGCCAGGACGCCCTGACTGAACAGGGTCAAAGACAGAACCACCATGACGCCGAAGAAGCTGCACAGATTGGTGATGAGCGGGGCCTTGCTCTTATGGCCGGTCCGGACCCGGTGATAGATGAGCGCCAGGGGCGCGGCGATAGCCAGCAGGATAAGAAATGCATACAGGAAAATCATGGTATACCTCCAAAAATGTATATATCTGATCGTTTTCAGCTCGTATAATCCACCGTCACCGGTGTGAACGCCCGGCCATCGCTGACATAGAACCGGCCGAACATCTCATAGAACTCCAGACGGATGATCTGGATGGAGCACAGCGCCGCCTCCAGGGCCGCCACGAAGACATTGCCCAGGACCATGACGGCCACCGTTCCCACCGCGGCCATATTCTGGCAGAGCATACTCACCACCATCATCATCCCCGCGTGGGAGATGGCGAAGGCTCCCAAGCGCAGGAAGCTCATGGTGTTGGACATATAGGAGATGACCGCCTCGAAAATATCGAAGAAGCCCTCCACCACGCACATGCCCCAGCTTTCCGGCTTCCAGTCAGGCCGACCCTCCAGAAGCTTCGCCAGAGGCTCGCCGATCCACATCAGGAGCACCGGCAGCCCCACAAAGGGGATGAGATACCAGGCCCGCAGCAGATCCGCCGCGCCGGTATAGGCACACACGATGGCAGCGATCACCGCCACGTACAGCACCATGCCCGCCGCGCCGTTGGCGGAGAACAGGGCCCCCTGCAAGTCACCCAGCCGCAAGGAGTTGGTGATGTTGAAGGCCATGCATACCACCAGCACCACCACGCCCACGCCGGCGCCCGCCAGCAGCAGCGGCATGATGTGTTCCGACTCCAGGGGGTGGAACCCGCCCCAGGGGAGCAGATCTTCCATGCCGAACACACTGCCATAGAAAAGGCCGAAGACCACGGCGCTGCACCCGCATACGCCGATGATCCGCCAAAGCCATGCCCCCGTCTTCTTAAAGAGGAGAAAGCCCAGCACTGCCAGCACGGCCCCCTGTCCGGCGTCACCGAACATCATGCCGAAAAACAGAGTATAGGTGATGACCATGAACAGCTTCGGGTCCACTGTTCCATAGGCCGGCAGGCCGTACATCCTCACCAGCGGGGACATTATGGCGCCGGGTCCCTTCTCGCTGACCCGGATAGGGGGCTTCGAATGCTTCACCTGCTCGGGGCTGGCCACCACGCAGGAAAAGCCGCTCTCCGCCTCAAACCGCCTGACAAATTCGTCCGACTGCCCGGCGGGTATCCAGGCAGACATATAGAACCGGCCGAACCGGAAACCCACCTTGGCCTTGGTCTGGGCGCAGACGGATTCATATTTCAGCCAGGAACGCCGGCGCAGCAGCTCCGGACCCCAGGTCTGCCCCATAGAGGCGCGCTCCTGGCGTATCTCCTCCGCCCGGGCCTTGCACTGCCGGTCCTGCTCCTCCGCCCGGGCCAGTATCCCGGCGGCGGTGCTGTCTGAAAAAGCCTCGCCCTCCGCCGGGCGGAAACGCTCGAAGCCCAGCCGGACCAAAGACGCCTCCAGCCGGTCGATGGACGACTGCACCGCCAGGCTCAGTATATACACCCATCCGTGCTCCCGCTCCAGCTCCAGGACGAACTCATCCGTCCGGGCCGCGATCTCCGCCAGGCAGTCCGGCCAATTCTTCTCCGGCAGACGGCCCACCCGGATATGGACATAGCGCAGCTCGTTCAGATCCTTCATGGATTCATTCACATTCCGCAGGCACAGCAGCATCGGGTCCGTCAGCTGCTTTTGAACCTCCTGCTCCAGCCGCTCCTGCTCCAGATCCATCTGGTGCAGCTTATCCTCCAGCCGCTGGAGATATTCCAGTGTGTCGTCCAGGGTGAAGTCGCTCTCCTCAAAGGGCTCGTATGCCGCTTCCAGGCCCAGCACATGTAAAAGGCGATCCGCCTGGGTCAGCGCCCCCGCGCAGGGGTCGTCCTCCTCCAGCCGGTCCAGCCGCCGTATCCTGGCCAGAGTTGTCACCGCATCCTCCATGTGGAGGGGTCCGTCTATGATGAACCGGCGGATGACCTCGTCCACCCGCTCCGCCGGGCCGGACATAGCCAGAGAGTACATCTTCTCAGCTGCCAATAATCTTCCTCCTCTCCGGGGCCTCCCCGCCGCCGCTCACAGGACGGCCCGGGGATCAACGCCCTGCTCCACGGCACCGATCAGCCGCTGGAGCTTTCCCAGCTCCTCTTCTTTCAATGTCAGAAATGCCAGCACCGGCCCCATGCCCGGGTCGGCGGAGGCCATGATATGCACGCAAAAGCTCCGCATATAGGCCTCATACTCCCTCTCCAGTGCGCCGGGAGCCATCGAGCCGAAGCTCTTTCCCCAGGGTGTGGGAGCCAGCAGGGCTATGGCGTCCTCGTCAGTCTTGGCTCGGAGAAGGCTTTCCACCAGCTCCGGCTTGAGCTTATCCCGCACAGGGATCAGCGCCAAGCCGGCCTGCTCCACCGAGGCGGGGAATCGCCGCAGGCGGAGGATGTAAACCAGATTCAGCGCGTCCGCCTCCGCCCCCGCCAGACGGCGCAGCGCGGCATTGGACTTGCTCAAAGACGCCCACCAGCGCTGATATTCCTCCAGGCTCATGCCGTGCTCCGCGTGGCGCAAAAAAAACGCCAGCTGCTCATGGTCCTTTTGGGGCAAAAAAAGCCTCAGACCGTGGCAGTCCCGGCGCAGCTGCTCCATCAGCGCCTGGCGCAGTCGCTCTCCCGTCACGGCTGGCTGGGGTATCTCCCCAACAGCCTGCCATGCAGGGCACTCCCGAAGCACATCCCACACGGCCCGGAGGCTGGCGGCGGTCACGAGCCGGTCCCACTGGGCGGCGGTGAGCCGTTTTCCATGCATGCCCCGGATCTTGGCGGCCGCAGCGCCGTATGTGATACGCTGTTTTATCATTCAAGCCCCACCGTCATGCGGAACATCCGCTCCGCTGTCTCCTCCCGCCGGGACTCATAGCGCTCCGTCAGCGCCGCGAGCTCCCGGGCGTACTGGTCCTCCAGTTCATCCATGGCGCTGCGCGCCTCCGCCACGGCGGCGTCCTTGGCCGCCGCCACGTCCTTTTTCGCTTTATCCAACGCCTGGCAGGACATCTCCCGGCGCAGCCTGTTGATCTGTCCGTCAAGATCCCGGTCTTGTCCCTGAGCCAGCCGGAACGCCTCCCGGGCCTGTCGGTCCGCGGCCACGATCTGGCAAAGGACTTCCATCGGTTCCATATAAATCCCTCCGATGTCCGCGTTTTTCTCTAATACGTTTTTCTCTAATAACACTATATTATACCTACAGTTATGGTTTTTCTATGGGCGTACTGCACAAAAAAACGGTGATACGTCTTTTGTGGTTTGTTTTAAAAAATGGTGCGCGCATCCATCGCCGCAGGTCGCACGCCAATTTTGAAAACAAACCCGGATTCAACTATTATTTATTTCCGCCGCGGCGCGAAATTTTCCCGGCGCGGTTGCCGCCGGACGAATTTGGTAGTATACTGGAAAAAATAAAAGCACTGGGAGTTTTACGTTATGAAATATCTTCTCATCATAGGCGACGGCATGGCAGACAACCCTGTGCCCGCGCTGGGGGATAAAACGCCACTGGAGGTGGCCGAAAAGCCCGTGATCGATGATCTCAGCCGCCGGGGGATGCTGGGCAGCGTGGTGAACTGCCCCGTGGAATTCGAGCCGGGCAGCGCCACAGCCATCATGTCCATCTTCGGCGCCTCGCCGCTGAAATACTATCACGGCCGGGGACCGCTGGAGGCCGCCGCCCAGGACATCAAGCTGACCGACGGTGATATGGCCTGCCGGTGCAATATGGTCGCCCTGGAGGACGCCCATGTCCCCTATGCTGAGCGCCGCATCCTGTCTCACAGCGCCGGTTCCATCGACGGGGCGACCTCCAATGCGCTCATCACCGACCTCTGGGCCAGCCCGGAATTTGCCGCCCTGGCAAAGGAGTTTGACATCGAGATCAATCCCGGCTCCTCCTTCCGCCACTTTGCCGTAATGCATCACGCGGACATCAAGGGCATCCGCCTCATCCCGCCCCATGACCATCTGGGGGAGGTCATCGGCCCTCTGGCCCCTTCCGGCTGCGCGGTGGCGGAAAAGCTCCAAACGCTCCAAGAGGCCGCCTTCCGTTATTTGGACCGTCACCCGCTGAACGAACAGCGCCGGGCTGCGGGAAAGCTACCCGCCAACGGCATCTGGTTCTGGGCGGAGGGCACGGCTGCCATGCTCCCCGACTTCGCCTCCAAATACGGCCACACCGGCGAGGTGGTCTCCGCCGTGCCCCTGGTTCGGGGCATCGCCAAGCTCAGCGGCCTGCCCGCCCCTCTGGTAGAGGGTGTCACAGGGGAGATCGACACCAATTGGGACGGCAAATGCGCCAAGACCATAGAGATCCTCTCCCGATGCGACTTCGCCGCGCTGCATATCGAGGCGCCGGACGAGTGCACCCACAACGGGGACACACCAGGCAAGCTACAGGCCATCCAGTGGCTGGACAGCCGGGAGACCGCCCCCATCGTGGAATGGCTACGCCAGTCCGGCGAGGATTTTCGGGTACTGATCCTCTCCGATCACAAAACCCTCACATCCAACCGGGCCCATGACGGCGATCCGGTCCCCTTCCTTATCTATGACAGCCGGGAGCAAAAGTGTTCCGGCCTTTCCTACACGGAGGCCAACGGCCTGAAGACCGGCGTGAGCCTGCCGGACGGTACGGTCCTGCTGGATATACTTTTCGAGCTATGATCGTCCGGGCCCACGGGAAACTGAATCTCACCCTGGACGTGCTGAACCGGACGGCGGACGGCTATCATGACCTGCGGATGGTAATGCAGTCGGTGGCCTTCGGGGACGATCTGGACATCGAACTGACATCGGACGCCAGCTTCTCCATCCATCCCGGCCTGAGCTACCTGCCCCGGGACGAGAAGAATCTGGCCCTCCGAGCCGCCCGCCTGTTTCTGGAGGGCACAGGCTTGGGGGTCCGCATCCGGGTGGCGAAGCGCATCCCGGTGTGCGCCGGTATGGGGGGCGGCTCGTCGGACGCCGCCGCCGTCCTGCGCGCCCTGAACGCCTTGACCGGCGCCGGAAAGGCCCCTGCAGAGCTGTGCGAGCTGGGCCTGCGGCTGGGCAGCGACGTGCCCTTCTGCGTGGTGGGCGGCGCCGCTCTGGCGGAAGGCCGCGGCGAACGGCTCACGCCTCTGCCCTGTCTGCCAGACTGCCCCATCGTCATCTGCAAGCCCGCTTTCGCCGTCTCCACACCGGAACTGTTCAGCCGCATCGACGCCCGGAAAAGCAGGCTCCGCCCGGACACCGCCGGCTTCATCGCCGCCCTGGAGGCAGGAGATGGCCGGGGCGCGGCTCGCCGCCTCTACAATGTGTTCGAGGACGTGCTGGATCGGCGTCAGGCGGAGGTATTCGCCATCAAGAGCGAGCTGATCGCCAAGGGCGCTGTGGGCGCGGCCATGACCGGCACTGGCAGCGCCGTGTTCGGCTTGTTCGACAGCGACAGCGCCGCCCAGACGGCCTATGAGTCCCTGGCCGCTCAATATAAGGAGTGCTTCCTCACCCGCCCCGCCGGGCCGGAGACCTTCTGATCGAGGTTTAA
>CAZVRP010000019.1:0-21919 GCA_964630255.1 uncultured Oscillospiraceae bacterium
TCCGGCCTTTATTAAAGTATTGTTCACAGATTTTTTCCGGTTTGTTCATCAATCCGCGTTCCATTCCTGCTATGATATGTCCACAGGTTAACAGACAGCCGTACACATGATTTATCAACACTCATTTTTCACTCCTCTCTTCTTTTTTGTGTACGGGCAGGGCGGCCGTACGGCCGCCCTGTTTTGTTCCTTGCAACACTTTGCCGGAGGTAAACAGCGGTGGATAGTTCCCGTAAACCCCCTTATATTGACAGCCAGCTCAGGCATATCCTTAAAATGCCGCAGGAATGTTACGCCGCCAGCGGCATCATAGTGAACGGCCGCCGCATCAAGACCTTTGTTTTCACGACCGATATCGCCATCATCCGAAATTGTGATGCCGACGCGGTGTTCGCCGTGTACCCCTTCACCCCGCAGCAGGCCATCAGCAGCGCGATCATCAACGCGGCGTATATCCCGGTGTTCTGCGGCGTCGGCGGCGGCACGACAAAGGGTCTGCGCACGGTCGCGCTTGCCAAGGATGTGGAGGCGCAGGGCGCGATGGGAGTCGTGCTCAACGCGCCCATCAGCGATATGAACCTTTTGGCCGTGGCAAAATCCGTAGACATCCCGGTCATCATCACCGTGGTCAATGAGGAGACAATTATCCAGGACCGGCTTGACGCGGGCGCGTCTATCCTAAACGTGGCCGGCGGGCCCGGTACGCCGGAGCTCCTCCGCCATATCCGGGACGCTTATCCGGATGTCCCCATCATCGCCAGCGGAGGCAACACGCCGGAGACAATCCGCCGAACGATCGCGGCCGGCGCGAACGCGATCACCTATACCCCGCCCTCCACCGCCGATCTGTTCAGCGAAATGATGCGGAAATATCGGGAGGTATAACGTAAGCGTCAAACACCGGCGAGAGCGGCCCAAAGACGGGCGCTTCTCGCCGGTGCGTTATCATACGAGCCCCTATATCGGCGGCGCATATTCGTGCGCTTCCACATATATACCCTGTACCGTTACACGCGATCACATATACCCGAGCGCGGCGACCGCGTCGTAAGCGTCGCGGGTGGCGTTCATGATCTTGGCGGCACGGTTGGCGTCTCCGATGACGTAGAATTCCTTCACAAGCCCGCGCAGCGCCTCCACCTCCCCGCTCCGTGCGCGCATGCCGGAGGCCATGATGACGTTGTCCGCCGGGTAAAACGCCTCGCCGCCGTCCCGGTCGGCGGCATAAACGCCGTCTCCGGTGATTCTGGTGCAGCGCATGCCCATCGCGGGATGTATCCGCCCGCTCTCCTCGATCTCGTGCAGCAGCGCGACGCGGTGCATCGGGCCGCAGTTGATCGCAAGCTCGTCGATCATCTCAAGGATGGTCACATCGTGACCTTTTTTCGCAAGGTCGACCGCCTCCTCGCACCCGATGAAGCCTCCGCCGATGATGACGAGCTTCTCACCGAGCCTTGTCCCGGGGGTCAGGTACGCGCCGAACACGACATTCGGGCCGTCATGACCCGGCACAGGCACCGCAAACGGCTCGCTGCCCACCGCCGCGATCAGCACGTCGGGCGCTATGTCCTCGACGACCTCTTTGGTAACGCGGGTGTTCAGCCGGACCTCCGCGCCGCAGCGCAGGACCTTTTCGACCTGGCTGTCTCGATAGCGGCGCATGGGGCGCTTGAACCAGGTGTCGTTGTCGGCAAAGCGCAGCGCGCCGAGCTTTTCGCCGGCCTCGCACAGGACGACCCTGTGACCGCGCTTCACGGCCTCGAGCGCCGCCTGCATACCGGCCGGTCCGCCGCCGGCGATGAGCACCTTCTTGCGAACATAGACCGGCTGCGGATGGAACACCTCGCATTCCCGGCCGATGACCGGGTTCACCGTGCAGCGCATCACGCGCCGGGAGATAAGCCCGCTCTCGCACTCATTGCAGCGGATGCAGGGCGTGATATCCTCCGGACAGCCGCTCATGACCTTGCGCGGCAGGAATGGGTCCGCCACCAGCGCCCGGCCCATGGCAATGGCGTCCACGCCTGTGTCCGCGAGGAATTTTTCCATCGCGTCGGGCATATTGAACGCGCCGACCGCGACCACGGGGGTCCTGACGTGCTTTTTGATCTCCGCCGCGAGATAGCCGTTGTGCATATCCTCCTGGAACGCCCCCGGATGCATCAGCACCGCGGAATAGGGGTCCTGCTGCGTACCGGCGGAGACATGGATGAGGTCCACCCTGCCGTCAAGCATTTTGGCGATCTCAACGCCATCTTCAAGACCGTAGCCGCCCTCGATATACTCCGTGCCGGAGATGCGTATCTCGATGGGAAACTGGCGGCCGACCGCCGCACGGACCTTCTCGACCACGAGAAGCGGGAAGCGCATCCGGTTTTCCAGGCTGCCGCCCCATTTGTCGGCGCGGTGATTGGTCAACGGACTCATGAACTGGCTCATGAGCCAGCCGTGACCGCCGTGGAGCATGACCATATCGAAGCCATAGGCCTTCGCGTTTGATGCCGCCTCCGCGTACTTGCCGGCGATCCATTCGATCTGCTCCTCGGTCATCTCGACGACTTCGTCACCCCAGGCGTCGATATAGCCCGAGGGGCCGAAGGCGTTTTTGCCGCCAATAAACTCGGGAGGCGCCAGCGCGCCGCCGTGGTCGAGTTCCACGCTCGCCATCGCGCCGCCGGAGTGGATGGCGTCCGCCACGGCGCAGAGATAGGGCATAGCGCCCGGGTCGTTGATGCCCACCTGCTGGGGATGGCCGCGTCCGGTGCCGAGGTCCACAATCACGTCGCCCACCGTTACAAGCGACGCGCCGCCCAGCGCCCGGAGCTTATAATATTCGATGTTCTCGCGGGAGTAATGCTCTTCCGCGCCCAACTCCGCCTGTGACGTGGGCGAGGACATCATGCGGTGCTTCAGCGTGATGCCGCCCACCTTCAGAGGCTCCAGCAGCCTGCCGTATCGTTCCATACTCAGCTACCTCTTTTCTGTCCGTCTTTCACGGCCGTCTCTCCGGCCAGGAGCCCCGTACCCAGGGCAAAGCCCAGATTCGCGCCGCTGAGATAATAATCCCGTCCCTGGAGACCGGAGACGATAACGCCCGCGGCGTAAAGGCCGGCAACCGGCTGATCGTCCCGGCCGATCACGCGCATGTCCCGATCCGTGATTACCGGTCCGAACGTATCAATGATGAGCGGACAGAACTTCACGGCATAGAACGGCCCGTTCTTCAGCGGCACAAGCTCGTCCGCCGCCTTGCCGAACGCCTCGTCCTCTCCGTTTTCACAAAAGCGGTTATACTCCTCCACCGTCTGCCGCAGCACCTCCGGCTGCGCGCCTATCCAGGCCGCGATCTCGTTCCAGTTATCGGAGACACAGACCCATTGGCGGCTCTCGGAGCGAAGATACTCCAGGATACGGCTCGTGTCCAGCATCGCCGCCATCGGGAAGCTGCGGCGGCCGGTTTGCACATCTTCCAGCATGGCCGTGTCAAACAGCGCATAGCCCACCTTGCCGGGCTGGGCCACCAGAATATTCGTCATGCCGTTCCGCCCCGGGACGTCCTCGGCGCAGTAGCGCCGGCCCTCGCGGTTGACCCACACGCAGAAATGCAGGCCGCTGATACGGTTCGGGACCTTGTTCCGGCGCATGAAGCTGTAATTCGGCTCCTTGCACATGCAGCAGTAGTCGTTCAGCTTCGCGCCCGCGCCCTCGGCCAGACCGATGCCGTCGCCCTCAAGAGGGATCGCGTCCGTCAGATAGGTTCCCGGCTCATAGGTATCCGGGAAGTAGCGGCACAAAAGCTCGTCGTTTCCCGTGAAGCCGCCGGTGGACAGAACGACGCCCCTGGCCCGGACGGTCTGTTTCCCGCCCGATGCCGCGTCCGTATATTCCACGGCGGACACCGCACCGCCGTTGGTCACAATGCGATCGACCGCCGCGTTCGTTCGGATCTCGCCGCCCAAAGCGCGTATATGCTCCGCCATCAGCTCCACATAGTGCCGGAAATACCCGAAATCGCTGTCGATCTTCGCCGGCATGTGGCACATATCGCCGTCGGCGCGGTACTCCGCGCCCAGGCCCTCCAGCCAATCCATCGTCGCGCCGGAGCGCTTGATAATATGCCAGTACAGCTCCAGGTTCAGACGCTCATAATGGTGATAATCGACGCCCATATTGAACACATCCCGGCTGCTCTTGCGGCTCCCGTTTTCCTTCTGGATGCGGCTTTCCACGCCGAAAATCCAGCCGCCCGCCATGCCGGTGTTGCCGCCGTAATAGGGGCGCTTTTCGAGTACCAGGACCGAAGCGCCCAGCTCGGCCGCGCGGCAGGCCGCCGCAAGGCCCGCGCCGCCGCCCCCAATCACGACAAGATCAAAAGCCTTTTCTGTCATGTCTTCTCCTCCCTGGATATCACGCCCATCGGACACAGCATAGCGCAGGTCCCGCAGCCGATACATTTTCCCGGGTCTACCTCATAATGCGCCGGCCCGGCGAAAACAGCCTTCTTCGGACAGTTCCGCTCACAGCGGCCGCAGGTGATGCAGCCGTCCCCGATCCGGTAAACATATTTCATGCGAATGTATCCCTCCCTCAGAGATATCGACGCGGCAATCAAATATCCGCGGCGGAAGCCGCATCGGCGGCATGTGATTCAAAACCGCTTTGTCCGCCGCCCGCGAGGCGGCCGCGAAGCATGGCGCTCATTACTTCGGCGGCACCGGCGCGGCATCTGATTTGCGGTCATTCGGCCGCCGAAGTATAATACCCGTCCGTCTCGGCGATCAGCTCATCCAGATTGCTCCTGTCCGCCCGGCGGGTCCCCTGCTCGATCTCATGGACCATGCGGACCACCGCCTCATGCGTGGGCGCGGCAACGCCGAACTCCCGCCCCTTCCGGATGACATAGCCGTTGGCATAGTTGATCTCCAGCGGGACGCCCTTTCGGATATCCGCCGTGTAGGCGTCCACCAGCGCGGCCAGCCCTGTCGCGCCCTCCGGCGGCTCCTCCCGCGCCATCGGATGGCGCGCCAGGCGTTCGCCCAGCGCCTCGTCGTCCCGCGCCGCCAGGCGCCGGGCCTCGTCCTCCGTCAGGAGACTGATCGTTTCGAGCGCATACCCGGCCGCCCGCGCCACGCGGAACGTCTCGCAGGCGATGCGGGCAAACAGGCGCTGCATCCGCTTATCGTCGTTGCCGCAGAACTGATGGTACCCGGACACGCAGGCCAGCGGTACGCCCATGCAGATCTCCGCCAGCTTTTCCCAGCGCTTGCGCATGATGTTGTCGGAAACCTCCGTCGGCTTGATCGCGCCGATCACCCTGGCCAGCTCCCGGACGCGGGGCGTGTCGGCGCCGTCCAGCTCGCCAACGAGCAGGAAGCCCGGATGGTTTTCCACCTGACCCGGACCGGAGGAGAAGCCCCCGGTGAAGCACACGCACGGAACAACGCGCTCCGCGCCGGCAAGCGGAATGATTCGATCCTCGTTGATCCCGTTCTGAAGCGAGGAGATCACGGAGCTCTCCGTCATGTGGGGCAGCATCTTGCGGGTCATAGTCTCCGTGTCGTTGGACTTGCCCGTGATAAGGACGAGATCGAATGTCTCGTCCGCGGGAAGGTCGTCGATGAACGCCGCCTTTACCGGCGTGCGGAGCGTCTGCCCCTCATACAGAATGGTGATGCCGTCTGCGCGGAGCTTTTCCACGGCGTTTCGCCGGAAGCACGGAACGACCGTCACATCATAGCCGCCGAGCGTCAGGAATCCGCCCGCCAGCGTTCCGATGACGCCGGTCCCAACGACCGCGATTTTGTCAAACATGGTCCCAATCCCCCTCAGATAATTTTCATGGCTTCCACATATCCTTCGCGTATGGCGTTTGCCACGACGCGGGGCGCTTTGCAGTCGCCCACCAGCACCACGGGGATATCCCCGGCCGCCGCCCGGATGCGCTCGACCGTATCCCGGCGCGCTTCCATGCCCAGATGGTAGACGATGAGATCCGCCTCGCGGACAGCCCGGTCAGTGACCACCTTTCCCGGCTCCAGCCGCAGCAGCTTTTCGTCCTCGACAAGCCCGATGCCCTCCTGGAGCATCTTCCGCCGGACGATGTTCACGACCTTGTCCTCCGTCACCCCATCGAGATTCGCCCGCAGCACGGTCACGTTTTTCACGCCCGGGAGCGCCGACAGGTACACGCCCGTCTCCGCCGCGTGGCTGCCGCCGCCGATCACGATCACATTCCCGGCCGCCGCGAAGCCCTCCCGGTATGTATCCAGCGCATGGACGGCGTTTTTCGCGCCCGGCACGGGCAGCGCCCTGGGTACGCCGCCCACCGCGGCCACGATCACATCGGGCTTTTCCTCGCGGATCACATCCTCCGTGATCTTCGTATGCAGCCGCACGTTCACCCCCCGGTTTTTGACGCGGCGGATCAGCAGATCTTTATAATTACGGTAATCCGCCTTGAACGGGTCGCGGTCCGTAAAGCCTATCACGCCGCCCAGCCGGCCGTCCTTTTCAACGATCGTCACCCGATGGCAGCGATCGGCGGCGGTGATGGCCGCCATCATGCCCCCGACGCCGCCTCCGGCCACCAGTACCTTCCGCCCGGCCCGCACCGGCGGCCAGCCGCCCGCAGGCACGTCCAAGCCCCGCTCCGGGTTCACCGTGCACAGGGCGCCCACCTTGGGGGCGGGCTTTCCGGGCAGCTGGAAACCGAAGGGCAGCGGCGGCGCCGTCACCGTCCAGTCGTCCTCCTTATCGGCGACGTTGCCGCCATGGGCGCAGAAGAAGCACCGCACGCACCGCTGGATGTCGTCCTGCTGGCCGGACATACACTTGTTGGCAAAGTCCAGGTCGGCATAAAATTCCTGCCGCCCCAGGGCGATGAGGTCGATCTTCCCCTCGCCTATGTAACGGTCGGCCTCCTCGGGGCTGTTGATGCCGCCCACGATGTTCAGCAGCATGGTCTTGGTGTTGCGCTTGATCTCCCAGGCGTCATCGATGTTGATGAAGTGGGGGTCATACTGCTGGCCGCCGTCGGTATGACTGGAGTAGTGGAGGTTATAGTGGCCATTGGACACGGAGATGATATCCGCGATGCCGTCCACCATCTGGGCAAAGGTGACCGCCTGGCTGACGCCGTAGCCGCCGGGGACGCCTGTCTCCTGGCCGCTGAGGCGTATCTCGATGATAAAATCGTCACCCACCGCCTCCCGGACGGCTTTGATGACCCGGACCGGGAACCGGCAGCGCTTTTCCTCGCTGCCGCCATACTCGTCGTCCCGCCTGTTGCAGCGCTCAGACAAAAACTGGGCCAGAAGCCAGCCATGGGCGCCGTGGATCTGCACGCCGTCGAAACCGGCCTTCTTCATAAACGCCGCCGCCCGGGCAAAGCTGCCGCAGATCTGCCGCATATCCTCCTCGTCCGCGCCCTTTACGATCTCGCCGTTTTCCCGAACGAAGTCCATGGGACCTACCGCCACGGGACGGCCCTTCACAGCGCCGAGGCCCACACGCATGTTGCCGGGATGGGCCAGCTGATCCAGAATCAGCGCGCCGGCGTTATGCACCTCCCGGGCGATATTCCGCCAGGTGTTCATCTGAGGGCCGTCGGGCTTGGAGAAGTCCGTATAGGAATAGCTCACCGCCCGCATGAAAGGGTCGGAAAGATCCTGATCCCGGATGTTCCACCGGTCGCCCCACACTGTGTCGATGTCCGTCTCGCCAATGCACACGGCGCCCACGCCGCCTCGGGCGTGACGGATCTTATCCTTCAGCCAGTCGCTTGAGATCACCACCCCGTCCGGGGTCATGGCGATACCCATGAGCGCCGGGGCCGTGGTAATGCGGTTTCTGTACACATGCCCCCGCACATTCAGGGGCGCCAAAAGATTTTTCAAATACTCAGCCACGATTTATTCCCGCTCCTTGTTGAAAAGACTCCACGCCTGGAGCGCCGCTTTCGCTCCGTCAAATATGGCGTGATATACCTTGGTGGGTTCCACACAGTCCCCGGCTGTCTCCAGGGGAATGCCCAGCTCCGCCGCGGCCGCTTCCAGCGCCGCCGTCGGGTTGGCCCGCATACCCAGGGCATAGAGGAGGATGTCTCCTTCAAGCTCTATCGGCCCGTTCGGCCCGTCTGCCAAAACCTTGCCCGGCAGGACCCGGCGGACCTCCGCGCCCGGATATTCCCGAATCCCGCAGCGCTTGAAGCCCCGGAAAAGATCCATTTTATTGGCGTCATTGGGGCCGGGGGCCAAGGTATCCCGCCGTCCCACCACGGAAACGGACGCCGCGCCGCCGTCGGCAAAGCTGTAGGCCGCCTCGCAGCCGGACAGGCCGCCGCCCAGGACGATGACCTGTTTTCCGGTCTTGTCCAGGCCATAACCCTCCAGCAGAGGGATGGCGTTTTCCTTCAGGCCGGGGATATCCGGCGTGAACTGGCTCGAACCCACCGCGCATACGATGAAGTCCGGCGCGACGGCGCGGATAAAGTCTCCGTCCGCCTCGGTATCCATCCGCACGTCAATCCAGCTCCGTTCCCGGATACGCCGGATGAGACGGTCTTTGAAGCGGCGGTGGTCATATTTATGCTGATCGTAATCCGTGAAGCGGAAGATACCGCCCAGGGCCGCTTCCTTTTCCGCCAGCACCACATCAAAACCGATGTCCGCCGCGGTGATGGCCGCCTGCATTCCCGCCATGCCGCCGCCGATCACCAGGATCTTTTTCCGCACATGGGTGCGGGGCAGCGAGCCGTCGGGCATGAGATGCTTTTGCCCCAGATAGGGGTTCACGGAGCAATAGTCCGGTCCCGCCGACATAGGCGGCGACTCCCGGAAGAAAGCGTAAAAATCCGCGTCCTCCGGCATAGCCGGGGTAAAGGGTCCCGCGAAAACGGGCTTGGAGCCGGGCTTAGGGGGCTCCGGCCGGGGCTGCTCAGCAAGGCCCAGCTCGTCCAGGTCCTTTCGCCGCAGGACGGGCCTCAGCCCGCCCATGCACAGTCCGCAGCGCAGACAGCCGTCGATATCCTCCGCCCGGCCCGCCGTGACCTTGTTCGCAAAGTTGGGGTCCGCCTTGTTCAGCTGCCGGCCCATGGCCACCATGTCCGCCAGCCCCTGGGCCAAGATGCTCTCCGCATCGGCGGCGTTTCGGATGCCGCCCACGATGCACACCGGCACGCGCACATGCTTTTTGATGTAGGACGCCTCCGGCAGGTTGGCGATGTTGGGCCGGTACAGGCCAGGATACATGCCCGTGGCCATGGGACTCACCGGGCCGTCCATCCGGTCGGTATCCGGGTCCCGATACACCCCGGCGGAGACATGGATGATATCCACATACTCCTGGGCGGCCACGCAGAAGTCCGTGACCTCCTCCAGGCTCATCCCCCCCTGACACCGCTCGGAGCCGGAGATGCGCATCTCCAGGATGAAGTCCCGGCCCACGGCCTCCCGCACACCCTTCAGGATGCGCAGCGGGAAGCGGCGGCGGTTCTCCGCCGAGCCGCCGTATCCGTCAGTACGGTGGTTGGATCGGGGCGACAGGAACTGATGGGGCAGCCAGGAGTGGCCGAAATGGAGGTCCACCCCGTCAAAGCCGGCCTTTTTCATATACACTGCGGCCTTCTGCCAGCTGGCCACGGAGTCGGCCATGATCTCCTCGGTCATGGCATGGATCACCGTGCCGTCGAAAGCCACCATCTCGTCCGGGCCGTAGCCCGGGCCCACGCAGCCGGTGCTGTTTTGCCTCAGATTCCCGGCCTGGCACAGCTGCACCAGGGCCAAAGCCCCGTGGCTGTGAATCATGTCCGCGTGGCGGCGCCACTCCCGGAACTGCCGGGAGGAAGTGTCGTCATAATCGGTGCGGGGCGGGAATCCGGACTTGTTGCCGTAGACGAAGTTGACCTCCGTCTCCCCGATGCACACCGACGCGCAGCCGCCCGCCGCCTTCTGCTCATACAGCCTGTACTGGTCCCAGGGGAAAGCGCCGTCCGGCAGGATGAGTCCCGCCATGGCCGGCGACGCCACCATCCGGTTTTTGTATAGCTTTCCCGCCACTTCCAGCGGCCGCATCAGATGTTCATATACCACTGCGCTGCCTCCGGTCAGTTTTTCCCGTTGTCGAACACCCGTATGACCCGATAGCCCGTGCCCACAGGCGGGATATAGTGATCCGTCTCGTCGTAGGTCTTATAGGGCTTGGGACAGGCCGGGTCCGGCTGGGGCAGCTGGGCCAGAGTCACGTCAAAATGGGTGGGGCCCATGATCTCGATGTTCCGGGGGCTGTCCTGGCTCATCATGGGGCAGACGATCTCTCCTGTGGCCATGAGCTTTTCATATTCCGACGCGGCGTAGTTAGACCCGTCCATGAACAGGATGAAGTCCTCCGCCACCCGGTTGTGGAGCAGACGCCATTCACCGGTCTTCCAGCTGCCGTCCTCAAATACCCAGTCCTGGCCGTAGCGCTCCCACATGATGAACATCATCAGCTTCCCGTCCGGAGTGGATGGCCGGCCGATGAGGCCCGGAGTATAGAAGGAGGACCTGGCGCTCCAGCCGTCCTCGGCCACCTCGATGACGCTGGAGCACAGATTGTGAACGGCCAGGCCGAAATACTCGCCGTACTCGCCCAGATCGGGATAGCGCTCCCGCATGCCGTCCAGCTCCATGTCCGTGCCCTCGTAGATGCCCGTGCGCCACTCTACCTCGCACCGGTCATAGCCCACCAGGCAGCCGAAGCCGTGGGTGCCGGCGCAGTCGTCCCGGTGGGACCAGCGGTAGGTGGAGGTAAAGCCGGGGCGGTCCTCGATGGCGTGGTAAAACACGTGGGTGGACCATTCCCGCTCAATGTCGATGAACGCCTCACAGGCGTGTACCTTCTGTTCCAGAGACATGTTGTAATTCATTTCACGGCACCTCCCAGCGCGTCATAGAGCCCCGCGGCGTCCTTCTCGGCCTTCTTCCCCGCCAGGAACTTCAGGCACGCCTCCATGCCGCAGCTCATATCCAGACTGTAGGAATCATGGGCGTCAGGGATGGGGGGAAACTGGTACCAGCCGAACTTTGGGTCAAACACCTTCATAGGCATATCCGGCGTACCGAACAGCACCCGGGTGGGGTTCACGGGGTGCTCCGCCCTGTCATCGGCCATGGCCGCCATGCCCCGGATATCGGAGGCGGCCTCCAGAGTGATGTCGTTGCCCTCCACCACGTGCCAGATCCTCCAGCTATCCTCCTTCTTCATGTCGAACCAGACGCGGTCGTACTCGCCGTAGCCCCGCATGCCGGCGCCCACATCGGCGGCCCGGCTGGACAGGGCATAGATCAGGCAGAAGGCCGTCTTGCCATCGGCGGCGATGTGCACGATATTGGTGCCGTTTGGCATGTGATAGCAGTATTCCGGCGCACCGGCGGGAAAAGCTCTGTCATAGTACCGGGCGATGGAGTCCAGGCCCACATAGTAGCCCCAGTTGGAGCCCAGCTGGGCGGTGGCGCGGTTTTCCGGTTCCCGGACCCAGAGTTCCTCCAGCTCCCGCCGGCGGTCGTTGTTGAAGATCATCAGGGACCGGCGGGCGATGAGCTGCTTGATCTGCTGGACCTCCCACACCTTTTCGATGCGCTGCTCCAAGGTGGCCTCACGGCGGTAGAAGTACCGCCCCATCATTTTCGGCATGTGGCTCTCCTCCTCTCAAACATTCATGCCGGCGCGCTGATACTCCGGCATGTCCGGGCCGTAGCTGAATGTATCCGGCCAATCGTAAAAGGGCTCCGGTATCCGCACCTTCTCCTGGACGGGACGGCCGGCCCGGTATATCTCCCGGACCGCGCCGGGCCGGTTAGGCGCGGGCAGGGGCAGCTCCTTCAGGCTCTCGAACCGCGCCTTGGGCGCGGGCAGGGTCCAGCCGTCCGCCCAGTTCACCTCCTGGGGCGCTCTGGTTTCCACGATGCGCTGGACGTGCCAGAGCTTCCACTCAGTGCCCTCCTTGGTGAAGTCGGCGGCATAGCAGCCCGTCTCCAGGATGGAATAGGGGCCGCACTCCAGGATCTCATGGGTGGCGTTGACGAAAAGCCAGACCCCCTTGGCAGTGGTGCCGTAGCCGGACAGCTCGATCACAGGCGGGGCGATGGCGTCCACGATCAGAGCGCCCACGCCGTGAATCTCCTCGTCGCTCTTGTCCCCCAGAAAGTCCGGGAACATGGAGCGGACCAGCTCGGAGCGGATCTGGGTATTCTGATACAGTCCGTCAAAATAGCCCCGCACGGCCCGGCGGCCGGTGTACCAGCCGTCGTTGGTGCCATAGCAGATATCGTCCTCAAAGCGGCTCCAATAGTCGTGGACGACCGTATTCTCCCGTTTCATGAGCAGACTGTTGACGAACCGGCCCATAGTGTTCTCGATGGAACGGATGTCCATGAAGCGGTCGGCCTGCTGCTCCGCTGTGTATTTGATGTTCTCCATATGATCGCCTCCTCGCTCAGCTGATCGACAGAATCCGGGAGCCGCCGATAAAACGCTCCCCGTCGTATGTCATGAAATAGTCCTCCACCACGTCGGAGATGAAAGCTCTGGCCCGGGCCTCCTCCTTGGGGCCAGGCTTTTCGTTGTTGTTGTAGTGGAAGAAATAGGACCCGGGCTTTTCCGTCCCGTCGGCCAGCGTATAGATCACCGGGTCGCGGACATCGGCCGGCGGGGCGTTCTTGCCCTTGGGGCCGGGGATGAAGTAGGCCCGGGGCTTTACGCCCAGGTCCAGGCCCGCCGGGCCCATCTCCCGCCCGCCGCAGGAGAATTCGCCTACGATGTCCACATCATAGTTGCGCAGGAACACCTCCAGGGTCTTCAGCACCCCCTGACACTCGCCGGTACCGTAAAAGCCGCCGCCATAGGTGGTGAACACCACCCCAAAGGGCCGGCTGTTTTTCTTGTTGTAGATGCCGGGATAGGGGGCTGTGTTCCGGCGCCAGCGGCTGCCGGCGGCCCTGGTGATCTTATCCTTGTCCACAGCCTCGCCGCTGAGCTCCTTTTTGACGTCCGTCAGCAGGCTGCCGTCGCCGTTGAGGCTCAGCGCGTCGATCACCGGCTGGAGCGGAAGGCCCGCCACGATGGGGCTGCCCAGGCAGATCACATCGTAATCGTCAAAAAAGGTCTTTCCCTCGTATTCGGACCAGTCCATTTTGCCCTTGATCCTTACCATCTGAACGGCCCAGTTATAGTATTCAAAGGTCTCCCGGAACCAGTTGGCCACCTTCTCGGTATTTTGGGTCATGGTGGCATACAGGATCAGGGCTCTGCGCTGTCCCATGTCGTCTCCTCCTCTTCTTCTTTTACGGCTGTGCCGTCTACCAGGTGGCAGGCCACCAGATGTCCGTTCCCCGCGTCCTTCAGCGCCGGCACGGCAGCCCGGCACCGCTCCGTGGCCAGGGGACACCGGGGCGCGAACCGGCACTGGGCCGGCGGGTCCACCGGCGATACGATCTCGCCCTGGAGCAGGATGCGCTCGGGCCGGTCGTCCACACGGGGCACGGGGATAGCCGACAGCAGCGCCCTGGAATAGGGGTGCAGGGGATTGGCGAACAGATCCCGGGACGGACACTGCTCCACCACCTGCCCCAGATACATGACGCATATAGCGTCAGATATGTGCTTCACCACGGAGAGATCGTGGGTGATGAACATATAGGTGAACTGTTTTTCCTGCTGCAGATCCTGCAGCAGGTTCAGGACCTGGGCCTGGATGGACACGTCCAGAGCGGACACAGGCTCGTCGCATACGATGAACTTTGGCTCCAGGGCCAGGACCCGGGCGATGCCGATGCGCTGCCGGCGGCCTCCGTCCAGCTCATGGGGATAGGACTTCTCAAACCGGCTGGCCAGCCCCACCGTGTCCATCAGCTCCCGGACGCGCCGGGCCGTCTCCTCCCGGGTATGGGTGAGCTTATAGATCTGCAGCGGTTCGGCGATGAGCTGGCTGACGCTCATGCGGGGGTCCAGACTGGAAAAGGGGTCCTGGAAGATCATCTGCATCTGAGTCCGCAGAGGCTTGAACTGTTTTTCCGTCAGCTGGGCCACATTCCGGCCCTCGAACCACACCTCGCCGGAGGTGGGCTCCGTCAGCCGCAGGATGGTCTTCCCCAGGGTGGACTTGCCGCAGCCGCTCTCGCCCACAACGCCCAGGGTCTGGCCCTTGCCGATGGAGAGCGTCACGTCGTCCACCGCGTGGAGGATGCCGCCCCCCGTTGGGAAATACTTTTTCAGATGCTTTATCTCAAGCTGTTTCACTCTGCCGCCTCCTTGTCCTTCCGGAACCGCAGGCACTTCACGAAATGCTCCGGCTCTGTCTCCGTCAAAACCGGGTCCGCCTTCCGGCACATCTCCCCCGCCGACTCGCACCGGTCGCAGAAGCTGCACCAGGCCGGCAGGTCCATGGGGTTGGCCATCAGGCCCTTGATGGGCTTGAGCCGCTCCACATCCCGGTCCAGGCTGGGAAGCGCGTCAAACAGGCCCCTGGTGTAGGGATGGGAAGGGTTGCGGAAAATCTGCTCCACGCGCCCCATCTCCACGATCTCGCCGGCGTACACCACGGCGCACCGGTCGCACATCTCCGCCACCACGCCGAAGTCATGGGTGATCAGCAGCATGGAGGTATTCAGACGGCGGCGCAGCTGCCGCATCAGCTCCAGCACCTGGGCCTGGATGGTCACGTCCAGGGCCGTAGTGGGCTCGTCGGCAATGATGAGCTCCGGCTCGCAGGCCAGGGCGATAGCGATGATGACGCGCTGCTTCATGCCGCCGGAAAACTGATGGGGATACTCTTTGTACCGGGTCTCCGGGATACCCACCATCCGCAGCATCTCCATGGCCTTCACCTGGGCCTCGCCCTTGCCGCACTTCTGATGCAGCTGGATGACCTCCGCGATCTGGTCGCCCACATACTGCACCGGGTTCAGAGCGCTCATGGGGTCCTGGAAGATCATGCCGATCTTCCGGCCGCGGATACGCTTCATCTCCTTCTCGGACTTCTTCAGCAGGTCCTCGCCCTCGAAGTATATCTCCCCCTGGATGATATGGCTGGGCGGCACCGGCAGCAGTCCGATGGCGCTCAGGGCTACCGTGGTCTTGCCGGCGCCTGTCTCGCCCACCAGGCCCAGGGTCTCGCCCCGGCGGATGGTCATGGACAGGCCGTTCACCGCCTCCACCACGCCCTCCTGAGTCTCATAATGGACCACCAGGTCCCGGATATCCAGAACCGTCTGGGTATCCGATATCTTATTTTCTGTCCGATTCATCAGTCGCCACCTCCGCTATCACTTCAGCCGGGGGTCCAGGGCATCCCGCAGACCGTTGCCGAACAGGTTCAGCGCCAGGACCGTAATCATGATCATCAGGCCGGGATATACGATCATGTAGGGATAGAGGCTGAAATACTTTTTGCCCTCATTGAGCAGCGCGCCCCACTCCGGCTGCGGCGGCTGCACGCCCAGGCCGATGTAGCTCAGCATGGCGATGACCATGATGGAGCCGGCAATGGAGCCCACGGCGAAGATGATGATGTGCCCCAGAGCGTTTGGCAGCATGTGGCGGACCATGAGCCGCAGGTTCCCCGCGCCGATGGCCCGGCTGGACTCGATATAGTCGCTCTGTCGGACCGTAAAGATGGCGGCCCGGACGACCTTTGCCATCATGGGCATAGAGCTGAGAGCCAGCGCCAGCAGCAGCTGGGGCGTGCCCGTGCCCAGCATGGCCACCACCGTGATGGCCATCAGCGTGCCGGGAATGGCCTGAAAAACGTCCATCACGCGCATGATGACCGTGTCGGTGCCCTTGCCGAAATAGCCGGCGATCAGGCCCAGGACGCCGCCGCCCGCCAGAGCCAGAAACATACATACAAGCCCCAGGCCCAGCGACCAGCGTGTGCCGTAGATGCAGCGGCTGAACAGATCGCGGCCCATGGAATCCGTGCCAAACCAATGCTCGGCGGAGGGCGGCTGGCACAGGGCGGCCTTATCCACCTCGGCATAGTGATACGGCGCGATCACGGGCGCAAAAATACCCACCAGGATCATAATGATCACAACGACCAGTCCCGCCACGGCAGTTGGATTGCGCTTCAGCCGCCTCCAGGCGTCCGACCAGTAGGAATACTCCTTCTTCCCGCCGTTCCGGCGCATATTCCGGCGGTTGATCCGCTCCATTTCCGGGGTGACTCTCTTAGCCATTCGCTTGCGCCCCCTTCATCAGTTTCTTGCGCTGGCGTTTCATCGCCTGATCGGTGATGAGCGAGGTCTTGACCTTCGGGTCCACCAGCGCGTAAGCCAGGTCAGTAATCAGGTTCACGATGGTGAAGGTGATCGCCAGCACGACCACACTGCCCAGCACAGCGGGATAGTTTCGCGCGGAAATGGCGTCCACGGCGTACTTGCCGATGCCGGGCATGCCGAAGATGGACTCCACAATCAGCGCGCCGCCCAGCTGCTGGCCGATGGCGTTGCCGATGGCGGTCAGGATCGGGATCATGGAGTTTCGCAGCACATGGTGCACCACGATCTTATACTCCGTCTGCCCCTTGGCCCGCGCCGTGCGGACGTAATCCTGGCGGATGGTCTCCAGCATACTGGAGCGGGTCACGCGCACGATCTGGGCAATGGACATACACGCCACCACGATCACCGGCAAGACCCAGCTGGCAAGGCCGCTGTTATACGAGGACGGCAGCCATTTCAGCTTGATGGAAAACCACGAGATCAGCATCAGCGCGAACCAGAAGTTGGGCATGGATTCCAGCAGCACCGAGACCGTCACGATGACACTGTCGGCCGCCGTGTATTGCTTCACGGCTGACCATACGCCTAACGGTATCCCCAGAAGTATGCCGACCCCCACCGCCGCCAGCGACAGCTTGATAGTCACCGGAAACCGCGCCATGATCTCGCCGGTGATGGGCTGGCCGGACTTATAGGAGGTTCCAAGGCTTCCCGTCGTGACAAACTCCCACACATAGCGTCCGAACTGGACGAGGATGGGATCATTCAGCCCCAGCTCCTCCCGCTTCTCCTCCCGGGCCTCCATAGTAGAGCCGGAACCCAGGATCTGGAGCGCCGGGTCGTCGTCGGACATGGACTCGAAGAAGAAGATAATGAGCATAACGCCCAAAACGACCGGGATCGTCATCAGAAGGCGCTTGAGTATGTATTTGAACATTACCATAAAAAGCTCGCCCCCCTCCAAACAGCTTTTCAATAACACCGGCATCCCGGCGGCGCAACCGCCAGGATGCCGGTCATCAAAGAGTCAACGCTTATAACGAATGTGTCAAAACGCGTCAGTCAGCGGGCTTTACCGTAGCAAAGTTGATGTGACCGTTGCTGTAGGTCTTGAAGGTGTAGGCGCCGTCGGCCGCGTAGAAGATCGCGGTCTCATACAGGGGCAATGTCAGGCAGTGCTCGGCCACATAGTCCTGCAGATCACCGAAGGCCTCCATGTTCTTTTCCTCGTCCCGCTCGCTCTTGGCCGCGTCGAGGATGTCGTACATATCCTCGAAGCCGCCCACGATACCGCCGCCGCGGGCATTGAGCTCCATGCGGTCGTCGTAGTACTTGACATAGTTCAGAATATCATCGGCAAACGTGGGCTGCACGCACAGATCGAAGTCACCGGTATCGGTGGCGGCCAGGTAAACGGGAATCTCCATGGACTCGACCTTCGCGTCGATGCCGGCCTCGATCAGGTTCGCGGCAATGGCGTTGCTGACAGCCAGCGTGGGAGGCACCGCGGGGAGAGTCAGATGGACCTCGTTCTCGCCGTAACCGGCCTCCTCCAGCAGGCTCTTCGCCTTCTCCACATCGGCCTGACGCTGGACGTCCGGGGTCTTGTGGTAGATGGAAGCGCTGGAGATTATGGAGTCAGCGATCTGGCTGGTGTTGTCGGTGGCGACCTGGTTGATATAGCTGGTGTCGATCGCATAGAAGATGGCCTCGCGGACCAGCTCATTGGAGAGGTACTCGTTGGTGGTGTTGAAGAACAGCACCGTCGTGCCGTCGCCGGAGGTGGTGTAGCTCACGCAGTCGGCGTACGCGCCGGCATCCAGAGCCAGCTTGTCGGCGCTTTCGATCTCCACGCCGAAGTTGGCGTCGCCGGCCGCGACCTTCAGGGTCTTGGCGTTGCTGTCATCCGTCCAGGTGTACTGGATGTACTTGTAGTAGCCGAGGTCGCCCCAGTAATCGTCGTTGCGGACGATACGGATATACTCGCCGTCCTTCCACTCGTCGAAGAAGTACGCGCCGGTAGTGCATTTGGGGTTGCGGATTGCGGCGTCATAGCCGCCCAGAGCCTCCACAGAAGACTCGTCCACGATGGTCAGCATCGCCACATAGGACAGCTTACCGATGATGGAAGGATACGCCTCCTTCAGACCGAGAACGACCGTGCTGTCGTCCACGACATAGCACTCATCGCCATCCACCATGGTCCACTGCGTCGCGGCGTCGCCCTCCAGGCCAAGCTGAATGGAATACAGCACGTCGTTGGCGTCGATGACGCTGCCGTCATAAGCGATAACGCCGTCACGGATCGTGAACTGGACATGCAGATCGTCCAGCCACTCCCACTCCGTCGCCAGGCCGGGAACCAGCTCGCCCGTGTCGGAATCGTAATTGACCAGGCGGTCATAGATGCACCAGTCGATCCAGTGGCCGTCGCCGGACTCGGCAGACAGAGGGAAGATGTTGCCCGGCTCGTTGGAGATGGTGACGTAGAGGGTCTCATCGCTCACGCCGGACGCGGCGGCATCCTCAGCGGCATCATCCTCAGCGGCGGCATCCTCAGCGGCGGGCGCGGCGTCTTCTGTGGCCGCAGTCCCGTCAGCCGCGGTCTCGCCGGCGCCGGACGTGGAGCCGCCGCAGGCGGAGAGCAGCATGACCAGCGCCATCATCAGGGCCAGAAGAGCCGTCAGTCTTTTTGTCCTCATAATCAGTCCTCCTAAAATTAAAAATGATGTGTTTTACCTGTTTTACACAAGTTTTGCTATTTTTTTGACATCCTGCCCATGTACATCATACACGCCCTTTATCCAGTCGTCAAACGAATTATATCTTGACATTCCATAACTTTGTGTTATGCTATAAGCAGGCTCACGAGAACATACGTCAGGGAAGGTGAAGGCTTCATGGAGCTGACCCAGCTTCGCTATTTCAAAGCCGCCGCTGAGGAGAGCAATTTCACCCGGGCCGCGCAGAAGCTGAGCATATCCCAGCCCGCGCTGAGCAAGGCTGTCCAGCACCTCGAAAACGAGATCGGCCTGAAGCTTTTTGTCCGGGACGGCAACAAGATCGCCCTGAATCGCTACGGCCAGGTCTTTCTGGAGGAAGTGAACAGCGCTCTTTTGCATCTCGAGACCGGGCTCAAAAACCTCGCCGCCATGGCCGGGCAGGAATACGGCCACATCTCCATCGCAATCTCCGCGGCGACCAATATTCTCAAGCCCGTGGAGGAATTTCTGATCGAACACCCGAACGTCAATTTCAAGGAGGTCCCGGCGGACGCCAAGCAGATGGAGGCGCTTCTGCTCAGCGGCCAGGTGGATTTCGGCGTCACCTATGACTGGATCGACAACCCAAAAATCGACTGGCTTTCGGTTTACGAGGACCGAATGTCCGTTCTTCTGCCGAAGGGCCACCCCCTGTCGGATCGAAAGGAGATCCGCCTCAAGGAGCTTGAAAACGAACGGGTGCTGCAAGGCGACAGCTTCGGCCGTCTGAGCTATGTGTTCGATTTCTCCGACGGCTCCGTCTACTCTCCCAATATCGTATATGAAGGAACGGACAAGAGCCTCGTCGGCCGCCTTGTCAGCGCCAACGTCGGCATCGCCTTTGCGCCGCTGTCCGTCAGCCTGAGTCTCCACTCCAAGGACCACTTTCCGTATGAGGACGGCGCGCTGGACCTCGCCTATATCCCGCTTGTGGACACGTTCTGGCACCGGACGCTTGGTATCGTCACGCTCCACGACCACTTTATCTCCAAAGCCGCCAGCGAGTTCATCGACCGCATCCGCGCGCATTACGCCAAGCTTCCCCCGGCTTATTAACGCCCTGTTCCGCTTCCCGTTATTGATTTCTGACATCCTGCCCGATGTTTCAGATTCAAAAAAGGATGTGATGCCCCTTGAAAGAAAAACAATGTGATGTCGTCGTCCTGGGCGGCGGCGGCAGCGGCCTGACAGCCGCCGTTCGCGCGGCGCAGCTTTCGGGCGGAAAGGTCATCGTCGTGGAAAAAGCGCCCCGGACCGGAGGCGGCATGATTATGGCCTCGACCATGCGCACCTTCCGCAGCCGATGGCAGGCCGAGCGCGGTTTGCCGGACGTGACCGACCAATACCTCCGCAAGGTCATGGACGCCACCTACTGGCGGCTTGACCCGGCGCTGGCAGCAAACGCCGTTCTGGCTACCGGGCAGTTCTTCGACTGGTTCTGTGAACTGGCCGGCAGGGATGCTGGCAGCCGTTTCCGCGTGGGGCGCTATGTGTTCGACGGCGAGGACGGCCAGCTCGGCCCGCAGCTCGGCGGCCCCGGCGGTATCACCGGCAGCGGACGGCTGTTCATGGACACGCTCCGCGCAAAATGCGATGTGTTCGGCGTGGAGGTCCTGACCAGCCACCGCGCCCTGCGCCCGGAGCTTGAAAACGGTTCCGTTGCCGCCGTCATCGCGGCGGGACCGGAAGGCGAGCTTCGCATCCGCTGCCGGGCCTGCATCCTCGCCGTGGGGAGCTGGATCAACAATCCCGCCGTCATGGCAGAGACCTTCCCGCTGTTTCTGGAGTCCCGCCCGGCCATGGACATGAGCCCACACATGAACCCCAACTACACGGGAGACGGCTTCGCGTTCGCCGAGGCCGTCGGCGCCATGACAGACAGGGAAAACTTCACGCTCCGCATGATGGGACCCATGGTTTTCAGCAAAAGCGGCGTCATGTCATATATGAGCCATTGTCCGTATTCTCTCCTCATAAACGGCGAGGGAGAGCGGTTCCTCTGCGAGGCGCCCGAGAGCCGCATCGGACCGTTCAACGCCGGTCTTGTCATGATGGAAAAGACCCGCGGCATCGCCTACATTCTCTTTGATACTGCCGCACTGGAAAACGCCGTGGCGGAAAACGCTCTCGACCCGCAGCCGGACCCCAACGCCGCGTTCGGCGTCCCTCCGATGCCGCTGACCATGCCCGACGCACTGGCGGACATCGAATCCGCCATGCCGAAGGAGCCGGACCGCATCTTCCGCGCCGGTACGCCGGAGGAGTTGGCCGGACTCATCGGAATCGACCCGCAGACGCTGCGCGGCACTGTCGAACGCTATAACCGGTACTGCCGGGACGGCTTCGACCGGGACTGCTTCAAGGACCCGCAGGCTCTGCTTCCCTTCAGCCGGGCTCCCTATTACGCCGTCCGCGCAAAGCTCGGGACCGACGGCGCGTTCGGCGGTATCCAGGTGAATGAAAATATGCAGGCCTACCGTGCGGACGGCTCCCTGATCGACGGACTGTATGTGACCGGCGATTTTGCCTCCGGTCGTTTTATCAACATGACCGGCGTGAAGGTGCAGCTCCTAAACGACATGTCCTGGGCGCTGGCCAGCGGTTTCCTCGCCGGGACCGATGTTTGCAGGCATCTGGACGCCTGACGCCATCGAGAGGCCGGGGCTGTCCTCCGGGCTTCCGAAACGCGCAGACCGCGGCAGCAGGCTCCGCTTCCACCTTGCGGACAAGGCGGAAGTACCTGCGCTCTCCGAGCCTGTCATTACGGAAACGACCTGTGGACGCAGAAAGGGGCTGTCTCACTAAGGAAGCAGCCCCAAAAGGAAAAATAACGGCAGCCGGCTCTATACCAGAGCCGGCTGTCGGCATATAATTTGGTTATGGAAACAAAATATAAGCAGG
>CAZVRP010000020.1:0-12241 GCA_964630255.1 uncultured Oscillospiraceae bacterium
TTTGTGAATTATAGCTTCCAGGCTTTCAGATCCGTGTGGAGAAGCTCATGGGCCCGATGGGACAGGGGCTTTTCCAGATACTCCTCGTAAAGCCGCTGGATGGAAGGGTTCTCATGAGAGAACCGAAGGGGAGCGTTTTTATCCAGCTCATACAGCACCTGGCCCCTGACGCCGCCCAGCTCCTTGCCGTCCTCGATGGGTTGGCCGCCGCCGCCGGCACAGCCGGAGGGACAGGCCATGATCTCCACGAAGTCGTAATGGACCTCGCCTTTCTGGATGGCGTTGATAAGGCGGGTGGCATTGGCCAGGCCGCTGGCCACAGCCGTGCGGACGGTAATGTCCTGGATGCGGAACGTCCGCTCCTTCCAGCCCTCCAAGCCCCGCACATCACTGAAAGCGTCCGGGTCTGGGTTCTGGCCGGTGATGAGGAAGTAGGCGCTGCGAAGGGCGGCCTCCATGACGCCGCCGGTGGCGCCGAAGATGATGCCAGCGCCGGTGGCCTCCCCCAGGGGATCATCGAATTCCGCCTCGCCCACGGTCATGGGCTCGATCTGGCAGACCTTGATCATGCGGGCCAGCTCCCGTGTGGTGATGGAGAAGTCCACATCCCGGCCGGCGCCGGCGTCGTTGACCTCCTCCACGGCGCACTCGTACTTTTTGGCCATGCAGGGCATCACGGACACGCAGACGATCTTCTCCGGGTCCACGCCGATTTTCTGGGCGAAGTAGGTTTTGGCCACAGCTCCGAACATCTGCTGAGGACTCTTGGCAGTGGACAGGTTCTCCAGAAGCTCTGGATGGCGGATCTTGGCATACCGGACCCAGCCGGGGCAACAGGAGGTAAACATGGGCCACTTGTACTTGTCTGCGTGGGTCATGCGCTCGATGAACTCGCTACCCTCCTCCATGATGGTCAGGTCGGCGGAGAAGTCGGTATCGAACACATAGTCAAAGCCCATGGCCTTCAGGACGGCCACCATCCGCCCCACCGTGGCCTCGCCCCGGGGCAGCTCAAAGTCCTCGCCCCAGGCGGTGCGGACCGCCGGCGCCACCTGGACGATGCAGATCTTGTCCGGGTCCGCCAGAGCGTCGAACACCTTCAGAGTGTCGTCCCGGGCCCGAAGGGCCCCGACAGGGCAGTGGGTCACGCACTGTCCGCAGAAGGTGCAGCCGGCGTCCATGAGATCCAGCCGGTCCCGGACGGCTACCCCCGTGCGGGTGCCGGTGCCGGTCACATCCCAGACCCGCATATCCTGGATCTTGTCGCAGACCGCCACGCAGCGCATACAGTTGACGCACTTGGACATGTCCCGGATCAGGGGATATGTATGGTCCCAGGGCCGATAGACGGGCTTTTGCTCAAAGGGCAGGTCCAGCACGTTCATATCCCTGGCCAGGGCCTGAAGGGTGCAGTTGCCGCTACGGACGCAGCTGGTGCAGTTGGTCTGATGGCGGGAGAGGATCATCTCCACATTCAGCCGCCGGGTGCTGCGGACCTTTTCGGTATTGGTGCGGACCACCATGCCTTCTCGGACAGAGGCGTTGCAGGAGGCCACCAGATGATCCCTGCCCTCCACCTCGACCACGCACATCCGGCAGGCGCCGATCTCGTTGATGTCCTTCAGATAACACAGGGTGGGTATGCGCAGACCCACGCTCTTGGCCGCCTCCAGGATGGTCGTCCCCTCGGGGACAGATACCTTGCGGTCATCTATCGTCAGATTTACCATGCTGTCTTCCTCCCTCCCCGGAACGAGCCGTAGCCGAAGTGATCGCACCGCAGGCAGCGGGAGCACTCCTGGCGGGCCTGCTCATCGGACATAGAGTTTTCGATGAGCTCAAAATCATGGATACGCTCCGCAGCGGGCCGGTCAGTCATGTTGCACCGGCCACAGGCGTCCCGGAAGTTGGCGGGCGCGTTGGGCACCTCGATGTTGAAATCGATCTCCCCGTGGAGGCCGAAGTACTCGTCGATGTTGGCTGCGGCGGTTTTGCCGGCCTCAATGGCCTTGATGACCGTGGCGGGACCGGAGGCGCAGTCGCCGCCGGCGTATACGCCGTTGGCGCCGGCCACCGCGCCGGAGGTGTCGGCCTGGAGGGTGCCGTATTTCGAGGGTGTGATGCCGCACTCGGCGAAATGGCCGAACTCAATGGCCTGACCGATGGCGACGATCACAAGGTCGCAGGGCAGCTTTTCCTCGGGCGCCTCGGCGTTCTTGGGCGTCGGGCGGCCGCCTCTGTACACGCCGGGGATCTGGGGCTGCACCACCAGCGCCTCGGCCGCGCCGTCCTTATCCGTCTCGAGGCGGACCGGCGCCATCAGAGTCACCAGATCCACACCCTCGGCAATAGCGCCGGTGATCTCGTTAGGCAGGGCCGTCATATCCTGCTTGCGCCGGCGGTACACGCACTTGACGGAGGCCGCGCCCAGACGGACGGCCGTGCGGCTGGCGTCCATGGCCACGTTGCCGCCGCCTACCACCACCACGTTCTTGCCGGTCAGGTCCGGCGCCTCGCCATCGCCCAGGGAGCCCAAAAGCTGCACGGCGGACATGACGTTGGGCGCGTCCTCGCCGGGAATGCCCAGGGTCTTGTAGGAGTGGGCGCCGATGGCGATATAGACGCTGTCGAACCTCTCATGGATCTCGTTGAAGTCGATGTCCTTGCCGATCTCCACATTGGTATAGGCGGTGATGCCGGTCGAGAGGATGACGTTGATGTCCTCGTCCAGGTACTTATCCGGCAGGCGGTAGCGGGGGATGCCATACCGGAGCATGCCGCCGAATTTCTTGTGCTTTTCATACACAGTGACGGAATGGCCCATCAGCGCCAGATAATAGGCTGCCGTAAGACCTGTGGGGCCGCCGCCGATGATGGCCACGGTCTTGCCCGTGGGCGGGGCGCACTGTGGCGCGGGCACGTGGCCCGCCTTCTCTACGGCCGCCCGCTTCAACCCCCGGATATTCACCGAGGCGTCGATGATGTTCCGGCGGCAGTGACTCTCGCAGGGGTGCTCGCAGATCAGGCCGCACACGCTGGGGAAGGGATTGTCCTCCCGGATGAGCCGCACGGCGTCGGCATAGCGTCCCTCGCGCACCAGGGCTATGTAACCGGGGATATCCACATGGGCAGGGCAGAAGGTGACGCAAGGCACCGCCTTGAAGCTGGACATACACCGCCCGGTCTTCAAGTGGCTCTCAAAGTCGTCCCGGAAGCCACGGATGCACTCCAGCACCGTCCGGGCCGCCTCCCAGCCGATGGCGCAGTCCGCGCTGTCTACGATGGCCCGGGCGGCCTTTTCCAGGATCATCAGATCCTGCCCGGTGCCGTTGCCCTCCATGATCTTCTCCATCAGGGCGGACAGCTGGCTCAGTCCCACCCGGCAGGGGACGCATTTGCCGCAGCTCTGGGCCAGGCACATCCGTAAAAAGGCGTCCGTCAGTTCCACAGGACAGTTGCCCTGTGGAGCCACGTCGATGCGCCGCTCCATGTTGGCATATAAGCTGTCAACAATGGCCTGAGACTTGTCAGGCGTGGAAATACTCAGTCGGCTCAACCGTTCCTCACTCCGATCTTATGGTTTTTTGCAGAATTACTTATAACATATTGTTGATTATAACAGATAAATGCGGGTAAAACAAGGGACAAGATATCCAACATTCACAAACGGAAATTGTTCTTATTTATGGATTAACGTTGATTGTTTGACGCTCTCCAGGCGTCGGGCAGCGTGTTGAGCCAAGCTCCCAGAAACAGGATATACAGTGAGCAGTACATCCAGAACAGCGAGATGATAACGATGGCCAACCCCCCATAAACGCTGAAAAAACGGAACCGATCCACCGCCCAGGAGTACACCCGGGAAAAAGCCAGCCATACCACAGCAGAGAAGGCCGCGCCGGGAAGATGCTTTTTGAACGCCAGCTCCCGTCGGGGAACATACCGGAACAGCAACGCGTTGAGGACGGTCACCGCCGCCATGAACACCAGGCTCCGGCTGCGGAGCAGCACGGCCCAAAACACGTCCTCCCCCGGCAGCACCGCCTTAAAAAGCCGCTCCCCGAAGAAAAGCAGGATCAGATTTGCCAGCACCAGTACCACAAGCGCCAGGGTGTACAGAGCCCCCATCAGGCGCCGCCGGAGGTAGCCGCCGTAGGGGCCGCCGTCGTATATCTGTCCCACGCCCCGCATGACCAGACTCAAAAATTTTCCCGCCGACCACAGCTCCACCACCAGGCCCAGCCCCAGAGCCATGGCCGACCGGTCATACAGCCCCGATACCAGCTCCTCTATCAGCTGTTGGAGCTGGGGCGGGGCATAGTCCGTCAGCAGCGCCATGAGCTCCGGCTCCGATATAGGCAGATAGGGCACCAGCGCCAGAAAGATCAACACCAGCGGTCCCAGAGAGAAAAAGAGATAGTATGCCCCGCTGGTGGCGTACAGCCACAGATTGGCCCGGCTGAATTCATTCGCCGCCCAGCGCAGCTTTTCCATTGCCACCCGTCTTCTCATGAGAACCTCCATCGAATCCGCTTACCATTGGATAGTATGTTGCGTTCAGGCCGGAATATGAGACCGCTCCCGGCGGTGTGCACGTCGGAAAAAACACTTTTCGCCCCGTAAACATGAACGCCCCGCCGGGAGGCGGGGCGTTTTGCGCCGCAGTGGGGCGCATCTTGCTCAATAAGGCGTTTTGCGCCTTGTTGACTTTTCACTCCGCGTAAATCACATAGCCCTCTTTCCTCGGCGCGGGTTCCGGGGTCTCGGCGGGATAGCCCAGGATGCAGTTGCCCACACCCACATAGCCTTCGGGCACACCCCATTTTTTCATCAGTCCCCGGCCCTCCTCCGTCTGGAACACCGGCTCCGCCCGGTCGATCCAGCAGGAGCCTAAGCCAAGGGCATGGGCGGCATTCATCATGTTGCCCATGATAAGGCTGCCGTCCTTCTGGGCCATGGGCCACGTCCCGTCGGCAAACACCACGCACACCGTGGGTGCGCCGTAAAAGGGATCGTCCTCCCGGCCCATGATGCCGGCGTTCAGCCGGGAGACAGCGTCCCGGTCGGCCCTGTTGGTCACCGCCACGATGCAGGCCCGCTGGGAACCCATGGCGGTGGGGGCGTATGTCCCCGCTTCCAGCACGGCATCCAGCTCCGCCCGGGTGATGGGTTCCGGCTTATACTGACGGACGGCCCGCCGGGTCTTCAAATCCTCCAACGTCTTATTCATGCTCGGTCATTCCTTTCTCAGCCCCGCATCCGGGGCAAATATAGTACAGCTTCACATCATAGCCCGTGATGGCAACGCCCTGCGCCAGCGGTTCCAGCAGACCCTCCGGCATGACCAGGTCCTCCACCCGCCCGCAGCGCTGACAGATCAGGTGGGGATGGGTCCTCGGGGAGCGGTCATAGCGCGCGGGCGCGCCGTGCATCTCCAGCCGCCGGATCTTTCCCTCCCGCTCCAGCAGGCCAAGGTTGCGGTATACCGTTCCCCGGGCCAGGGACGGCATCGCCTCCCGGGCAAGATCGTATATCTCCTCCGCCGTCCGGTGCGCCGGTCCGGTCATGACGATATCATATATCAGTTGCCGCTGGCGGCTCATGAAGGCATCCCCCTTTAAGAATCTGTATCCATAAGCGTTCAACACCGTCTGAGCAGGTCTTGTACCACCCGTTATTTTCTGCGACCAATCCTTAAAAAGATTGTACCATATCCCCGGGAAAAGTCAATCGCTCGCGCAGGACTTGTCGCCGCGGGGCCATTAAAGCCAATGGCGCTTTGAAGCGGGAGCTCTCCCTCCGCGGCGGCATTCTGTTTCATATTCGTTCCAGATACCGGTACAGGGGCGTCAGGGCCTTGAACACATCCAGGATCTGGTCCACCAGCTCCGGGCCGGGCGGGTCCGGGTCGAACCAGACGGTCTTATTCAGCCCCACCGACCGGGCGTTATACCAGTCGAACAGCTCCGGCCCCGGGTCGCCCTTGGGCCGCTTGTATACCTGCCAGTATCGTTCCAGATCCGAGCGCTTGTTGAGGGCCCGGACGACCTTTGTGATCTCTCGCGGCCTGTCGTCAATGGACCTTCGCCAGCGCTCCAGCTGCTCGCTATTCATGTTCCAAAGGCCCATGCCCGCCTCCCAGCATTTGGCGTCCACGCCGAAATAAAACTGGGGCAGAGGTGTGTATATCTCCGCCGAATGCCCCAGGGAAAACCACATGTGGTCGTTGAAGGGTCCCCGGCCATACAACCGCCGGGCGTCACGGTAGATGCGGGACACGTGCAGCGCCGGGGCAAGACCGGGAAAGAGCTCGTTCATCCGCGCCTTTACATCCTCCGCCAGGGCCAGCAAAGGCTGGTGCAGACAGCGCTCAAAGGTATCCTTGTGGGCCTGGAACCAGGGCCGCTCGTTGTTTAGGGCCAGATCCCACAAAAATGCCGGCAGTTCCTTGGGAAAGCCCTCAAATGCCGGCAGCTTGGCCTTTTCCATACAAAACCTCGTCTTTCCTTATTCCGGCTGTCCATAGGTCCCGAACCGCTCCCGGGCCCGGTCCATCTCCTCCGCCGTGAGGAGCGCGGGGGCCTGTCCGGCGGCCAGACACCGCATATAGATATCGGCGCAGAACTCCAGCTGCACCGCCAGCTGAAAGGCGCTGCCGATATCCCGCCCCAGGCACACCAGGCCGTGGTTCGCCAGCATCACCCCGTCGCAGCCGTCTGCCGTCTCTACCGCAGCCCGGGCAAGGCTGTCGCTCCCGAAATCTCGATAGGGGGCGCAGGGTATCTCATTCCGGCCGGAGAGCGCCACCAGATAGCTCACGGCGGGCAGAGACCGCCGCAGGCAGGACAGAGCTGTGACAGCCGGGGAGTGGGTGTGCACCACCGCGCCGATATCCGGCCGGGCGGCATAAAACGCCCGGTGCATGGCTGATTCCGAGGAAGGCGTTCTGGCTCCCTCCGCCACATGGCCGTCCGGGCCAATCACCGTCACGTCCGCAGTCATGACGGCGTTATAGTCCATCCCGCTGGGGCTGATGGCGATCAGCGCCCCGGACCGGATGCTCACGTTGCCGCCGGTACCGGATGTCAGTCCGGCCAAAATCAGCTTTCGGCCATATTCGGCCACCAGCGTCCGCTCCCGCTCCAGGATCATGGCCGGCCCTCGAACAACCGGCGGGGGTTATCCGCCAATATCCCCTGTATGTCCGCCTCTGTGAGTCCCCCCGCCCGAAGCAGAGGAAGAGCTTGGGTATGGACGGCGGTGAAATCCGCCGTCTGGCTCCTGCTGGTCTCCCAGCTGTCCCAGAAGGCCAGGTAAGCGGCCTGGTCATGACTGAGCAGGATGCGGTCCTTATAGCCCAGAGAGCACAGATACAGGATATTGCCGCAGACTGTCTCCATGGAGGGCCCCCGGCCGCAGTAGCCCAGCCTGTCGAAACCCAGATAGCACCCGGTTTCCGCCGCGGTCTTCAAATAATCCCGGTCGGTGGCATCGCTGGTGTGGCCCAGAACGATCCGGTGGGCGGGGATGTATTTACCCAGCAGCTCATAGGCCGCAGGACCCACCCCGGCGGGGCTGGCGGTGTGGCAGAACACGGGCAGGTCCCGGGCTGCCGCTACCTTTCCCGTGACGGTCAGGAGCTTTGTCATAAGAGGGGTCAGGCCCGCGCTCTCCACGGCGCACTTCATGATGCCGCACTGGGCGGCGTCGGCATAGAGCAGATCGTAAAGCTCCCCGGCGTCCCGCTCCTGGAGCCATGGCTCCTCCTGAAAGTAGAAGCCGCTGGAGGCGATGATAGTCAGACCTGAAGCCCTGGCCACATCCCGGATGAGAGCCAGGTCCCGGCCCAGGTTCACCGGCGTGCCGTCCACCAGGGTCTTCACCCCCAGGGCCTGGACAGGGGCAAGGGCCCGGACGGCCATATCCACCACCGTGTCATAGTCAAAAAACTTCGTCCCGAAGTTCATGCGCATGGACCAGTCGGCGCAGGTGATGTGTTCATGGATGAGGGTCTGACCCAGCTCGGCGGAGTCGACAGGCCCCAAAACAGACTGTAACTTCACGGTGTGTCACCCCCTTACCATATTTGAAGCCGTTCCGCTTCCCACCTCAGTTCGGCCCGGAAGTCGGGATGGGCCACGGCGATAAGCTCCTGGACCCGCTGGCGGATGGACTTTCCCCGAAGATGGGCAATGCCGTACTCGGTGACCACCATATCCACGATGTTCCGGGGGATAGACACCACGTTGCCAGCCGTCAGCTGGGGCACGATCCGGGAGATGGAGCCGCTCTTGGCGGTAGACTGCAGGGCGATGATGCCCCGGCCGTTGGGGGCGTGGAAGGCGCCATAGGCGAAATCACAGGCGCCGCCGGTGCCGGAATACTGTTTGCCCTGGAGAGTTTCGGAGCATATCTGTCCGGTCAGATCAATCTCCAGCGCCGTGTTCACGGACACCATGTTCTCGTTTTTGGCGATGTTGAACGGGTCGTTCACCAGCTTCACGGGCAGCAGCTCCACCATGGGATTGCCGTTGATGTAGTCATACAGCTCCTTACTGCCCCAGGCAAAGGCGGCGATGGAGCGGTTGCGGTAATACTCCTTCCGGCTGTTGTTCACCGCGCCGCACCACATGAGCTTTCCCATGGCCGAGCCAAGCATCTCGGTGTAAATACCCAGGTCGTGCCGGTCCATGAGCCGCTCCGCCACCGCGTCGGGCATGCCGCCGATGCCCAGCTGGATGCAGTCCCCGTCATGGATGAGGCTGGCCGCATAATCGGCGATGGTCTCCTGTACCGGCGTGCGGGGATAGACGGGGGAGTTGGACACGGGCATATCCCCCTCCACGAAGAAGTCAACTTTATCCGCCGGGATACGGGTGGTACCGCTGGTATGGGGCAGCTGTGGGTTGACCTCCAGCACCACTGTCTCACAGGTATCGAACAGCTCCAGCTCCACCTGCTGACTGGTAGACATACACACATAGCCGTACTGATCCAAAGGTGTCACCGACGCCACGAACACCGTGGGCCGGGCCGTCTCCCACATGGCCTGGAAGCAGGCGTGAAGGTTGTTGGGCACAAAGCTGACCCGGCCGGTGGAGTGGAGCCGGCGCAGGCTGGGGCCATAGAAGATGGACAAAACGGAGATGACGTCCTCCATGCCGTCCATGGTGAGGAAAGGGTAGTCCTCCTGGGGATTGGCCAGCCACAGCGTCACATTGCGGACGCCGCGCTCCGCGATCTTATGGAGATTGCGCAGAAAGTTCACCGGCTCGTTGCCATAGGCGGCCACTGCGACCACATCCCCGGATTTGATCTTGGCCAGGGCGTCGTCCATGGAGATGAATTTATCGTGATATTCCTTCAGCTTCTGCTTGGCAAATTCGTTCATATAAAAAGAGCCCTCCCAGCTGTTATGTTCTTATATTCTATGATATCACATAATCCTTTCCAATATCAACAAAATCGTTGCTATGTGGTTTGAATGCGTGTGCTCAAACGAAAAAGAAAATACAGAAGCCGGGCACCCGAAAGTGCCCGGCCCTGCAACAAAGAAGAGAGGAGTGAAAAATGAAAAGCGTCAATTGTAGCGTTATCCTACCTACGCTCATCCTGCCAGGGTTCTCGGCGTTCGGCTCGCCTTCGATCCCTTGCAAGCGTATGATACATCATCCGAACAGGCGTTTGATGAATAAATTCCCAACGTTTTGTGAACAATCGATGAATTTACCGTGAATTCGGGCCGTTGACATAAATTGACCGCCGCATTATAATGCCACTATGGATATATTATATGACAGCCGAAGTCTGACGGACAAGGACCCATTCGGCCCGCTGACGGTCGGCGAGCCATGCCGTATCCGCCTTCGCATCCCCGCAGAATGCGGGACCCGGCAGGTAGTGCTGACAGCCGAGGGCTTGGAGGTCCCCCTGGAAAAGAGGGGACAAGAGGGACCATATGACCGGTTCAGCGCCGTCTTCACGCCGGATGCCTGCGGACTGTACCTCTACTGTTTCCATGTCCGGGACAGGAACGGCGAGTATGACATTTTCAAAAAAGATGGCGCCGTTAATATAGGTCAGGGAGAGCGCTGGCAGATGTCCGTTCTCCCGGCGGATTATCGTCCTCCGGAGGCATTTTGGGGTGCTGTGTATTACCAGATCTTCCCCGACCGCTTCGCCAAGAGCGGTGAGTGCGATCTGCGGGGTAAGCTGCTGCCTTACACCCTCAAGCCCTTCGCGCGGTTCACGCCCACCACCAGAGACGCTACGGACTTTGCCGGGGGCAACCTGCGGGGCATCCTGGAAAAGCTGGATTACATCGACGGCCTGGGGGCGAAGGTCATTTATCTGAACCCCATCGTCATGGCTTGGTCCAACCACCGGTACGATACGGCAGACTACAGCCGGGTGGACCCCATGCTGGGCACGGAGGAGGATTTCCGGCAGCTGTGTCAGGCGGCCCATGAGCGGGGCATGAAGATCGTGCTGGACGGGGTCTTCTCCCACACGGGCAGTCACAGCCTGTACTTCGATAGGGAAAACGAGTTCGGTGGGGGAGCAGTGTCGGCCGGACCCGCATCAAAGTATTATAAGTGGTACGATTTCCATGAATTTCCCAACAAATATACATCCTGGTGGGGAATCGATGTGCTTCCCTGCGTAAACGAGCTGGACCCGGACTATATGGAATACATTCTGGGGCCGGAGGGCATCGTGGCCCTGTGGCTGGAGCGGGGCGCGGACGGCTTCCGCCTGGACGTGGCAGACGAGCTCCCGGACGCATTCATCGCCGCGCTGTATAAGAGGGTGAAGGCCGTCAAGCCAGACGGGGTCGTGATCGGCGAGGTCTGGGAGGACGCCTCCAACAAGATCAGCTATGGCGTCCGCCGGACCTACTTTACTGGGGGCGAGCTGGACGGGGTCATCAACTACCCTTTCCGCACGGCCATTTTGGACTTTGCCGGCGGTGCCGACGGAGGCGAGGCTTTGGCGGAGACGGTCATGACTCTGGCAGAGAACTATCCCGTCGGGACGCTGGCCTGCACTATGACCGTACTGGGCACCCATGATACGGAGCGGGTTGGCACCCTCCTGCCGGACCCGGCTGCCCGGCGGGCGGCGGCCTTTTTGCAGTTCGCCCTTCCCGGCGCCCCCGTCATCTATTACGGAGACGAGGCGGGCATGACCGGCGGCCGGGACCCCATGAACCGCCTGCCCTTCCCCTGGGGCCGGGAGGATGCCGGCATGCAGGCGCTGTACCGGACTCTGGCAGGCCTGAAAAATTCCCATCCCGCGCTGCGGACAGGAGACATCCGCTTCCAGGAGGCAGGCGGCGGACGGCTCCGCTTTACCCGCTCGGGCGGCGGTGAGACGATTCTTTGCTCCGTGGACCGCCGCACCGGCGAATTTTCCGCAGAGACGATATGATGATGCCGATCAACAATGACGCGCCCTTCCAGGCGCGTCATTGTTATAGTATGTAGTATCGCCTTTCAGGCTGTGGCGGACGGGGCCTCGTCGTGGAGGGGCTGGGTCACGTAGCCCAGCTTGTCTTTAAAGGTCTCGCTGTCGGGATCAAACGCGGTGGAGTCCACGGAGAAGTACTCCCAGGCGGAGCCGTTTTTGTGCAGAAGCAGCAGATCGTGGCCCGCCTTGGGGCAATTCTCCGCCCAGTGCTCATCGTCCGTGGCCAGCTCGGCGCCATTGGCCCATGTCCACTTGCCCTCCACCTTCTCCGCGCCCAGCCAGACGAATTCAAGATCTCCGTTGTCGCCGTTGTTCAGTAACTTGATGATGGCCTCCAGGTCATCGTCGCTGGTGACGGTGGCCAAGGCGAGGCCGGCATCCTCCGCAGCCTTCTTCGCGTCCGCGAATGTGACGTTCTTCTTCTCTACTCCATAGACGGAGGACTCCTCCCCAGGCGCGGGGGAAGCCGTAGCTGCAGGCGTGGCCGTAGCGGAAGGCGTATCGGTCAGATACTGGCTGGATACATAGCCGGTGGAGCCGTTATACTTCACCTGGGTCCAGCCGTTTTTCACCGTGCCAGTGCGGGTCAAAGAGACGCCCTTGCTCACCGTGCCGATGATGCTGTAATTGGTGCCAGGGCCGGTGCGGACCCGCACTCCGTTACCGGTGAGATAGACGGTGCCGCTGGCCGCATCCACTGTGAAGCTGCTGCCGGAGCTGCTGCTTGAGCCGGAACTGCTGCTCGAGCCGGAGCTGCTGCTCGAGCCGGAGC
>CAZVRP010000020.1:12341-21435 GCA_964630255.1 uncultured Oscillospiraceae bacterium
GTTGGAACCGCCGGAGCCGGAACTGGAATTGCCGGTGCTCCCGCCGCCGGAAGCGGGTGAGGCGGAGGGATCGGGCGTGGCCTCGGCGTCTCTGTCAGACGGGACGGCGGCCTCGTTCTCCGGGGCCGGGGTGCCGGTAGGTCTGGGCGTGATAACAAGAGGCGTGGCTGTGGGAGCGGTCTCGGGTTCCAGCGCTTCAGGAACGTCAAAATGCTGGGATGTCTCCACCCGCCGGCTGGTGCTGATCATATATGCCGCGCCGCCCAAAACGGCCAGCGCTGCCACGACGGACAGGATAGGCACCAGGATGCTGCGGCGTTTCCGAACCGGCCGCGCCGTTCTGGAACGTTCCTCCCGGACCTTTTCAAAGTCTTTCTTCACCGTATACCTGGGCGTCTGTGCCCTCGGTGCTGCGGCGGCCGCCATGGAACCCTTCAGGACGGCGGTCTCCTCATCCCCAGCCTCAGGGTCGGCAGGTCCGTCAAGCTCCGTTTCAGACATCTCATCCTCCCCGGACTCGTCCTCCGCAGCGGGCCCCGCCGACGCGGGTTCATCCTCTTCGGACCGGCCATCTCCCTCTGCCACGGTATCCTCTGCCTCCGGGTCGACAGCCACTGTCTCCGCCGCCGCAGCGGCATCCACAGCATCCACAGCGGCCGCATCCGCCGCCAGCGCCGCTGCGGGCAGGGCTTCATCCGTCTCATTCAGCGCCGAAAGCAGCTCCTTGGCCGTGATATAGCGCGCCTCCGGCTCATAGGCCAGAGCCTTTTTCAAAATGTCTCCCAGGGCGGGGCTGATCCCCTCCGGGAGCTCGATGGCCGCTCCCTTCATCCGCTGCCGCAGAGCTGCGGAGCGCTCCCTGTCTGTCAGATCGCCCTCCGCCGGCTGGAAGGGCAGACACCCTCTATTGCATCCGGCATACAGGAGCAGACCCACGGAATACACGTCTGCCGCCGCCGACTGGGCGCCGTCCCAGAAAAACTCTGGCGCGACATATTCAACCTGGTCGGCCTTGCGCCGGCTCACCGGCGCAAGGGAGCTGTCCCCCAGCACCGCCTTGCCGCTGCCGTCCAAGCGCACGTTTCCCGGCCATATATTCCCGTGGAAGCTCTCCGGTTCACCGCCCAGCTGGGCGCACAACTCCCGGGCCATTTTCACGGCCTGATCCGCGTTCATTTCCCTCAAATATCCGTCCAGCGTTGCTGCTGGTCCTAACCCCGTCTCAGTCATGCAGCCCACCAAGGTCCTTCCAAAAAGTTACAATTTGGTTACGATATAAAACAATTTATCACAAACGCCTTGATATGTCAATAATACATTTCAAAAAATATAAAGAAATCCCCGGCTCGGTGGGATATGCTCTCTGTATGATGAACAGGATTTTTTATTTCTCTGTCTCTCATAGAGGGAGCATATCACTGGGAGCCGGGGACGCTTTGATTTCAGTTTTCGAAAAACTTGCGATGTATGGCCGCCACGGCGCGGTCCGCGCTGGCCGCATCGATGACGCAGGATATTTTGATCTCGCTGGTGTTTATCATCTGGATATTGATGTGCTCATCGTTGAGGGCCTCAAACACCAGCGAGGCTATACCTACCGAGGACATCATAGCCGCGCCCACAACGCTGATACGGGCTATGCTCGTATCCACGCTGACGTGGTCGAAACCGATGGCTTCCCGATACTCTTCCAGGGCTTTCCGTGCCGGCTCGGCGTCACCCTCCGCCACCACGAAGCTGATGTCGTTGGTGTCCGCCCGGCTGTTGGCCTGGATGATCATATCCACGTTGATCCCCGCCCGGGACACGGCGTTCAGGACCCTGAACGCGGAACCGGGCTTATCCGAAACATCCTGCACCGTTACCCGCGCCATCTTTTCATCCTTGGCGATACCGGTGATCTTCATCTCTTCCATGCGTTTGACAACCTCCTTCACTTTTGTGCCGGGCGCTCTCACCAGCGAGGAGAGCACCTCCAATTCGACGCCATACCGCTTGGCCAGCTGTACGGACCGATTCATCAGTACTTGGGCACCCATGGATGCCAGCTCCATCATCTCGTCATAGGTGATCTCATCCAGCTTTCTGGCCGCGGGGACCTTCCGGGGATCAGTGGTATAGACCCCCTCCACGTCCGTATATATCTGGCAGCGGTCGGCGTGGAGGGCTGCGGCCAGGGCTACGGCGGTGGTATCGCTGCCGCCCCGTCCCAGGGTGGTATAGTCGTCAAACATATTGACGCCCTGGAAGCCGGCCACCAGCACGACCCGCTTCTTATCCAGCTCCCGGCGCAGACGCTCCGTCTCGATCCGGCGGATACGGGCGGCGCCGTAATCGGTATTGGTCCGCAGACCGATCTGCCAGGCGGTCAGGGATACCACCGGCAGGCCCATGCTTTCCAGACACATGGCCATAAGGGCAACGGACTGCTGCTCGCCGGTGGTCAGAAGCATGTCCAGTTCCCGCTTGGAGGGATTGGCGTTCAGCTCAGCGGCCTTGGCCAGCAGGTCATCGGTGGTATCCCCCTGGGCGGACAGCACCACCACCACCTCATGTCCGTAGAGGAAGTTCTCCGCAATGATGGCCGCCACATTTTTGATGCGCTTGGCGTCCGCCACGGAGGAGCCTCCGAATTTCTGTACGATCAGCATATATATCAAGTCTCCTTATCATGCTCGGTTCGGGCTCTTGCCCTCCTATTTTATGTCTCAGGCAAGGACCCGGTACGCAGCCTTTCCGCCCACGGCGGCAAAGGGCGTCTCCAGTTCCTTCCGGCTCATGGGCCGGGTGATGAAGCCGCATTCCTGACTGACGCCGTATATGGGCGCGGCCCCCTGAAAGAAGGCGAGCACCATGTCCGGAGCCGCCCCGGTGCGCACATACCACGTCGAGACGAAGTCCGCCGCCTCGGCCAGGACGCCGCCGGGCGCTCCCATATCCGGGACGCGGGGGCTGGCCATATTCCGGACCGCATCCGCGATGTCTGCACAGACGGCGCTGGCGGTGGGCCGGCGTCCCGCGCCGGGGCCATAGAACATGACCTCCCCCACGGCGCTGCCCCGGACCACACAGGCGTTCATCACCCCGTTCACCGAGGCCAGAAGATGCGTCTTCGGCACCAGATGGGGCTCCACGAAAGCGCAGCACCCGTCCTCGGTCCGGACAGCCCGGCCCAGGAGCCTGATCTCATAGCCCAGAGCCCGGGCCAGCTCCAGATCGGCGGGGACGACAGCTGTGATGCCCCGGGTGGATATTTTCTCCGGGTCCATATTGTACCCGAAGGACAGGTCCGCCAGGATGGCCGTCTTGCGGCAGGCGTCGATGCCCTCCACGTCCGCGGCGGGGTTCGCCTCTGCGTAGCCCAGTTCCTGGGCCTTTTCCAGGGCCGTCTGATAATCCTGGCCCTGGGCGGCCATGGCCGTGAGGATATAGTTCGTAGTACCATTGACGATGCCGAACACCTCGTCGATGCGGTTGGCGGCCAGGCACTGGCACAGGGGCCGTAGGATGGGGATGCCCCCGCCCACGCTGCCCTCAAACAGGTAGCTGACGCCGTGTTCCTTCGCCAGGGCGGCCAGCTCCAGCCCCCGGGCGGCCACCAGCTCCTTGTTGCTGGTGACAACGCTCTTGCCCGCCAGAATGGCCCGGCGTGTATAATCATAGGCCGCTCCGACGCCGCCTATGACCTCCGCCACCACAGCCACCGACCGGTCGTTTTCGATGACGGCGAAGTCCTTGACCATTTTGTCGGCAAATGGGTCCCCGGGGAAGTCCCGGCGCACCAGAATGTAGCCCAGCTCCATGGGTTGTCCCGCTGCGGCGGCCAGCTTATCCTCCTGCTCGGCCATGACCTCCGCCACGCCGCTGCCCACAACGCCATACCCCAGGATCGCGTATTTTATCATTTGTATCTCTCCTTTTTATCCCGCCGCCACAGCGGCCTTTATGACGCCGTCCACATTCTCCAGTCGTCCCAGCAGCGTTTCTGTCCCGATGTCCATGGCCGCAGTATCCGCCGTGATGGTCACCGGGGCCGCGCCATTGGTGGGGATGCCCTGGTTGATGGTCAGAATGTTGGCGCCGGTTTCGGCAAACAGACCCAGGACATCGCTCAGCACGCCCATCTGATGGCGGAGCATAATCTGAAACGTCACGATGCGGCCGCCTGCCACGTTCTGGAAGGGCATGACCGCGTTTTTGTATTTATAATATGCCGACCGGGATATGCCCACCCTCTCGGCGGCCTCGGCCACCGTCTGAGCCTGGCCCGTATCCAGCAGTTCCCGGGCCTGGGTCACCCGTATGAACACCTCCGGCAGGGCGCTTCCCTCCACCAGATAGTACTTGGCGGGCTTTCGGTTTGCCATAAATGTCCCTCCCTCAAAGGCATCTGTCTATATGTGGTGAATCTTATCACGTTTACACCAGAGATGCAAGCATTGTTTACCAATTGACACACTTTATATTATGCGCCAGGCGGACCGCCTGGTCCGGGACAAGGTTTCCCTTGAAATTCCGCCCGGCATCTCTTATAATTGGAGTAGAAACGGCATCATGATCCGGAGGTGGGCTATGAGAAACGATTACCAGTCCCAATATGAGGCCAAGCGGGGTACGGTCCAGGACTGTCTGGACGTGATCCAGTCCGGCCATGTGGTGGCCTTTGCCGCGGCCTGCAACGCCCCGGTGGCCATAATGGAGCAGATGCATACCATTGCGGATCGGGTGACAGACGTGAAGTGCATAAAGGGACACGAGGGGACATTCCCTTTCGTCACCCAGCCGGGGCTGAATGGGCGCATCAACACCGGCTCGTTCTTCTTCGGGCGAGATCTCTCCAACGGGATGAGCTCCGGCAACACATCCTTCATTCCTGCGGATATGTGCGACTATTCCACCTTTACCTCCGGCCACTACCCCTGCAACGTATTTATCGCCGCCGCTACGCCCATGGATGAGCACGGCAATCTTCAGGTGGGTCTGTGCATGATGTATGAGGACGCCGCCTATGCCTGCGCAGACAAGATCATCCTGGAGGTCAACCCTGCTCTGCCCCGGGTCCGGGGCGGCCTGGAGATCAACATCCGCGATGTGACCCGCCTGACGGAGGTGGACTACCCTATCCACACCATCCCCGACACGCCCCCTACCCCCGAGGAGGTCCAGGTGGCCAAAAATGTCCGCACCATCATGCGGGACGGGGACTGCATCCAGCTGGGCATCGGCTCGCTGCCCAACGCCATCGCCAATGAGATGATGGACCTTCAGGACCTGGGCTTGCACACGGAGATGGCCACTACCACCATGGGAAAGCTTATTCGCGCCGGCGTCATCACCGGCCAGCGGAAAAACTTCAGGCGGGACCAGCACCTGTTCATTTTTGCCGGCGGAACGCCGGAGCTGTATCAGACCCTGAGCGACACCCCCGCCTGCCGCATCGTGCCGGCGGTCTATGGGGCCGACCCGCAGATCATCATGAAAAACGACAACATGGTTTCCATCAACACCTGTATCGAGATAGACCTGACCGGACAGATATGCTCGGAGAGCATCGGCCCCCGTATCATCTCCGGCTCCGGCGGCGCTTTTGACTATGTATACGGCGCGCTTCATGCCCGGGGCGGCCGGAGTATCATGGCCTTTACCGCCAAGACGAAAAAAAACATATCCAAGATCGTGCCCATGCTGGCCCCCGGCGCCGGGGTGACCATTCCACGGAACTATGCCGACTACATCGTCACAGAGTACGGCGTGGCCCATCTCAGAGGCCGGTCCTTAAAGGAGCGGGCGCTGGCCCTGATCGACCTTGCCCATCCCGACTGCCGGGATGAGCTGCGCTACGAGGCCAAAAAGCTATTTTACATCAACTGACCGGCCCTTTATCTGAAAAATACCTCCTGTCATTATCCGGCAAGAGGTATTTTTTTATTTTTCCTGTCCTACAAAAGGCGGCCGTGCTACGCGGCGGCGGGAGGCGCCCGGTCCTTCCACTTTCCGCTGAGGAAATAGGGGAACATGACCATGAAGAACGCATAGCCCGCCAGGGCGCTGCCAAGCCAATAACCCATGACGCCCATGCCGAACGCCTGGGCCAGCAGGATGCAAAATCCGATGCGCATCACGACCCCGTCCAAAATGCCCAGGATGAAGTTCAGAACCGGGAAGCCCATGCCGTTGCACAGCGCCGTGCTGGGGCCCCGGACGGCCCAGCCGAAGAAGTTCAGTACCGCGATGATCACATAGCTGTGGCTCATGGCCAGCACGGCGGGGTCATCGTCGAACAGGGAGAATACCTGCTCCGGCCAGAAAATCATTGCCGCCGACAGCAACGCCGCGAAGGCCATGCCAACGGCGATGGCCATGGTCAGGGCCTTTGCCACCCGGTCGAATTTCCTGGCCGCGAAGTTCTGGCCCACCAGAGTGGCCCCGGACTGGCTCAGGGCCAGACAGATGATGCTGGACACGGTGGACAGCTTGTTGCCCACGCTGGTGACGGCGGATACAGTGACGCCATAGGTGTTGATGTGACTGGACACGTACAGGGAGGAGATGCTGACGGCACAGGACTGGATCATCATGGGAAAGCCCAGATTCAAGAGCTTTTTCAAACTCCGGGAGTCCGGTCTCAGGTATTTGAGGGAGAACTCAAAGCCCAGCCGGTCCCGCCGCCGCCACAGATATCCCACGCACAGGATGAAGCTGACGCCTTGGGCGATGACCGTGGCCAAAGCGGCGCCGAGGGGACCCATCCCAGAGGAGACGAAGATGATGTCCAGCGCCACGTTCAGTACCGAGGCGATGGCGATGAAGATCATGGGCCGCATGGATTCCCCCATGCCCCGGAGAATGGCCGCCACCATGATGTAGCCTACCAGAAAGAACAGGCCGGCAGTGCAGCATACAGTGTACTGAAGGCAGTATGTCAGTGCTTCCGGCGGTACATTCAGCCACTGCATCATCCGCCCGGCGAAGGCCAGGCCGAACGCCGTGATGGCCAGGCTCAAGCCCAGGATGAACGTGAACATCGCGCCCACGATCTTAGACACGGAATTTCTGTCCTGCAAGCCCACGTACTGACTGATGAGGACCTGACCGGCGTTGCAAAAGCCCATGCACATAAAGGAATATAAATGGATAAGGTCTGCGCCGATGCCCACGGCGGACAGGCCTGCGGCTCCCACAAACTGGCCCACCACCACCATATCCACCAGGTTGTAGGCGGTCTGGAGCAGGTTGGAGAGCATGAACGGCCAGGCAAAGCCCAAAAGCTGCCGTCCAACCGGTCCGGAGGTGTAATCGTGTATGAGACTGTTGTTGTCCTGCATATCTATTTCCCAAGCTGTCCTGTCTGTCATGTTTGCATTACTCCGGCAGCTAAACAATCATAAAGGACAGCATTGACGGTGCTGCCGGAGCAATAAACGCCATGTTTTGCGGCCCCGGAAGGGCCGAACAAAACGGCATTAGATCAATATACGTTTATTGTATAGCCGTCCTATATGAATTGCAAGGGATTTTTTACCTTCTGATGCGGATGGTGACCACCATTTCCTCCTCTGTCTGGGTGCGCTGGACGCCGACGTCCACGCCTCCTTGGCGCATCACGTCCACGCTGTGCTGAAGGCTGTTTAAAAACACCCGCACATCCTTGAGCACCAGCCGGGCCCGGCCGCGGCCCCTCCGATTCTCTCCGTCGGCCAAAAGACCGTCGATATACGCGTCCGTCGCAGGGACGGCCAGCTGTCGGTCGATGATATAGCCCAGGGCCTTCCGGCGGCTGTCATCGGAGCTAAGGCGCAGCAGCGCCCGTCCATGGCGTTCCGTTAGCCCGGCGGAGCGAAGCTTATCCAGAATATCCCGAGGCAGCCTCAGCAGCCGGAGCTTATTGGCCACAGCGGACTGGCTCATGCTCAGCCGCTTGGCGCACTCCTCCTGGCTCAGACCGAACAGGTCGATGAGCCGGGCGATGCCCCGGGCCTGCTCGATATAGTCCAGATCCTGCCGCTGGAGATTCTCCACCAGGGCGATGAGACCGGACTCTGTCCCGTCTACGTCCATCTCGATACAGGGCACCCGCTCCAGTCCGGCCATCCGGGCGGCCCGGAGCCGCCGCTCTCCGGACACCAGCTCATACTGCCCGTCCCGCCGCCGGACGGACAGCGGGCTGAGCACCCCGTATTGACGAATGCTCTCCGCCAGTTCCTCCAGCCCCTCTCGGTCAAATACCTGCCGGGGCTGGAAGGGACTGGGCACGATATCATCTACCGGCACGGACAGGATGCCCTCTCCCGTGCGGCGCCGCGTTTTCAGCGCTTGCATATACAGCCCCCCGTTCTATGATCAGTATATGCCTTTCCCAGCGCGGATTTTGGGGAAAAGAACGGACTACGGTTCGCAGTCTTATCAAAAAACTGGTTTTGACAAGCGCAAGCGCCTCCTCGTTCGGGGAGGCGCTTGTGCTTGTGTTTTATGGGTAATGGGAGTTCAAAGGTCCAGAATGCCCATCAGCTAGTTCAGAGGCATGGTGGAGATGCCGTACTCGTTGGGGCGAACCACCACCGCGATGTTGCCCTCCAAGGTGCCGCCGACGGTCACATCCACGGGCTCATTGTCCACATTCACGATGCCGTTGATCGTGCTGTCCGCCTCCACAGTCAGCCGGTCCAGATAGCTGGCGCCGGTGACATTCCATACGGAGCCGCCGGTCAGAGTCACGTACACCGGGTCGTTGACGGCGGCGCAAGGGGAAATCTCGCCGTCGGAGCAATAATCCGCGTCGTCATAGAAGATACAGTAGCCCACGATGTCCCCGCAGGATCGAAGCTCACGCCCTAGTCATAGGCGAAAGTGACGATGCCGTCGCCGTCAGTATAGACCGGGTTGTAGACCGTGCCGCCCAAAGCTGCGCCGACTTGAATGGCCTCGCTGCCGGTGTTGAACAAAAACCGGTAGGCATCGACCTCGGCGTTGCCGGTTTCGTCATAGATGCCGCAGGTATAGTCGGCCGGCTGGAGGATGAGGTCCACATTTTCATAGGAACCAGGCTCCGGCTTGACCACCTTTGACGCTCAATCTCCTAAAGGCTGAAACCTCC
>CAZVRP010000021.1:0-21344 GCA_964630255.1 uncultured Oscillospiraceae bacterium
ATACCCTCCTGGCTGGTGTGATTAGGTGTATATTTTAATGAGGCGCTTTTGTATTTTCAAGGGAATATTCAGATAAATTATGAATATTTTCAACTTATTCTGAAATTTTCCATATAATATACAAAAGCGGGGCGGAAAAAGACCCCGCGGCTGGCAAAAACTACCGCGGGGCCGGGCCGGTAATGCCGGCGTTATTTTTTCTGGCCCACCCATACGCCCGGGGCGAAGAGCATGACCACGGGGAATATCTCCAGCCGGCCCAGGAGCATACACAGGCACAGAAGTAGCTTTGCCGGGCCGCACCACACGCTGAAATTCCCCATAGGCCCCACCTGGGAAAGGCCGGGACCGATATTGGACAGGCAGGAGATGACGCTGGTGAAGGTAGTCTCCAGGTCCAGCCCCTGGAGCGACAGCAAAAGGCATGACGCCAATCCGATCAAGGCGTAGAGGGTATAGAAGACCAGTGTGCCGCGGATGGTGGTGGCCTCCACCCGCTCCCCGTCCAGAGTGATCCGGTTCACGGAGCGGGGGGACAGCTGGTGGCGTATCTCTCCCCAGGCGGTTTTGACAGCGATGACCAGCCGGGCCACCTTTGTGCCGCCGCCGGTGCTGCCGGCGCAGGCACCCATGAGCATGAGGAGCACCAGCAGTGTGCGGGAGTAGGATGGCCACAGGTCAAAGTTCGCGGTGGCATAGCCCGTGGAAGAGATGATGGAGGTGACCTGGAAGAAGGACATCCGCAAGGCCTCCCACAGACTCTGGTACCGGGCGGAGATGTTCAGGCCGATGGTCAAGGTGGCGGCGGCGATGACCAGCAGATATGTCCACAGCTCCTGGCTGCGAAAGCCCCGGAGGGACCGCTTGATGATGGCGATGTAGTACAGATTGAAGTTCACGCCGAACAGCAGCATGAACACGGCCACCACCATCTCTATGTAGGCGCTGCCGTAAGCGCCGATGCTGGCGTTGCGCACGGAAAAGCCGCCGGTGCCCGCCGTGCCGAAGGCGGTGACCAGCGCGTCATATAGGGGCAGGCCGCCGCACAGAAGAAAGACGGTTTCCCCCAGGGTGAGCACGATATATATAATATAGAGCGCCCGGGCGGTGCTGCGCATCCGGGGCATGAGCTTGCCCTTCACGGGGCCGGGCACCTCCGCTCGCAGAAGGTGCATGGAGTGTTCATCGTCCGTGGGAAGGATAGCCATCATGAACACCAGTACGCCCATGCCGCCGATGAAGTGGGAGAAGCTGCGCCAGAACAGTATGCCCCGGGGCAGGCTCTCCACATCCGCCAGGATGGAGGCGCCGGTGGTGGTAAAGCCGGAGATGATCTCGAACAGAGCGTCGATATACCGGGGGATGGCGCCGGAGAACACGAAGGGCAACGCGCCGAACAGGGACATGACGATCCAGCTGATGGCCACGGATACGAACCCCTCCCGGGGGTGCAGGCTGCCGGTGGCATGCCGGCCCAGCAGCAGGCACAGCCCCGCCCCGGCCAGCAGCAGCAGGATCGTCCACACAAAGGGCAGCATCTGCTCGCCGTATATCCCCGCCACGGCTAGGGGGGCCAGGAGAAGAAATGCCTCGATGCCCAGGACACGGCCCAAAATATTCGTAACGATCCGGTAATTCACGGCTGTTTATCCTCTTGTCAAAATATCTTCCAGCTGGGTCATACCCTGCCGGGTGGTGACCGCCAGGACGCTGTCTCCAGCCCATATCTCATCGCTGCCGCCGGGGATGAAGCATTTACCGTCCCGGATGATGGCGGCCACCAGCACGTCCCGGCGGATATCCAGCTCCCGGAGGGAGACGCCCACGCAGGGAGAGCTCACACCCGCCCGAAATTCCAGTACCTCCAGCTTTCCGTCCAGGATGCGGCGCAGCATCTCCACACCGGAGCTGCTGCTGGCGTTTTCCATGCTGCGGATATACTGCAGCACCTGCTGGGCGGTGATATACCTGGGCTGGACAGGCTCCTCCAGGCCAAAGGATTCCGCCAGGGGGATGAGGTGATCCTCGTTGACCTTGGCCACCACCTTGTCCACCCCCGCGTTGCGGGCGTAGGCGGAGAGGATGATATTGATCTCATCGGAGCCTGTGATGGCAACGAAGGCATCCATGGCCTGCAGGCCCTCCTCCTCCAGAATGTCCGGGCGCGATCCGTCACAGCAGACGATCTCGGCTTTGGGCAGGACGTCCTTGAGCTGGAGACACTTGTCCGGGTCCCGCTCCAGGATCTTCACCCGAATGCCCATGCCCAACAGCTGCCGGGCCAGGTAAGCGCCGATGTGGCCGCCGCCCACCACCATCACGAACCGGGCGCTGCGCTTGAAGATGGACATATCCTTGAAAAGGGCGTGGATATGCTTGGGCGCGCCCACCACGCTCACGCTGTCCCCGGCCTGGAGGACGAAGTCGCCGCCGGGGATGTGGACGTCCTCGCCCCGGCGCACCGCGCAGATGAGGGTGCCCCGGCCGAAGCGGCCATGGAAGTTGTTCAGCATCATGCCGCACAGAGGATTTCCCGGGGTCAGCCGGAACTCTACCAGCTCCGCCTGCCCCTTGGCGAAGGGCTCCACCTTGGCGGCGGATGGGAATCGAAGTACCCGGCTGATCTCGCCCGCCGCCGTGTACTCCGGGTTGACGGTCATGGAAAGGCCCAGCTCATCCCGCAGGAGGATGACCTCCTGATAGTGGGTCTGCTGGCGGACCCGGGCGATGGTATGCTTCACCCCCAGCTTCCGTCCCACCATGCAGCACAGGATGTTGGCCTCGTCCGAGGTGGTGACGGCAATGAGCAGCTCCGTCTCCGCCGCGCCGGCCAGCTTCAGCAGGTCTATATCCACCTCGCCGCATATAGAGATGGCGTCCAGGGTATTGTTCACCAATGCGATGCGTTCGGGACTGCGGTCTATGACCGTGACGTTGTGCCCCTCCCGGGTCAGATACTTGGTCAGGGTGAAGCCGATCTTCCCCGCTCCTACAACGATGATATCCATGGTCCCTCCTGTGTAAAACGGCGTGATGGGCGTCCGCCGCCGGACGTCGGATACATATTATCACCGGCGGGATTTTCCGTCAAGGGCGCGGGGCGCCGCTGCCACGGCCGTCTGTAAATTTGATTTTACAAATATGCCGTTATCCGCTATAATATATACTGTTGTCTGCCCGGCGGGCGGACAAAGACCGATACGTGCAAAGGAGAACTGTCATGAGAAAGATTGTAGCGCTCCTGCTGTGCCTGTGCGTGCTGTCAGCGATGCTGACCGGATGCGGCGCCAGCCGGATCGAGGAGTACAACGACCCGGAGGCGGCCGTGGATGAGACCGATGCTCCGGAGGACGCGGCCGACGAGGAGGATGCGGCCACCACGCCGGACGCGGAGCCGCCTGCCGACCCCGGCCTGGGCTATGAGGCCTATGCGCCGGATACGGTGGCGGGGACCATCAACGGCGAGGACGTCACCTGGCAGGAGTATTTCTACTGGCTGAATTACTATGTCCAGTACGTCCAGCAGCTGGCCATCCAGAACGGCTTTACGCTGTCCGGCTGGGACGCCTATGAACTGTCCACTGAGAACACCAACGCCCAGATGGTGCTCATAAACGCCCAGTATGCCGTGATCCAGTACCATACCATGACGGACAAAGCCGAGGAGCTGGGCATCACGCTGAGCGCGGAAAACGAGGCAACTCTCGTCTCCGTGTTCGAGCAGAACGCCGACGCCATCTCCGGCGACGGGGACGGGGCATGCACCGAGGAGGAGTCCGCCGCCTTTGAGACCTATCTGGAAGAACAGTACATGAGCCGTGACTTTTTCGACTATCTGAACCGGGTGAGTCTGCTGGGAGACAATACCTTCACGTCCATGTACGGCGCCAGCGGCGTGCTCATGGAGGATGAGAAGGTTCTGAGCTTCGCGGAGGAGATGGGCGTGGTATCGGCCAAGCACATCCTGCTTCTGACCTGCGATATGACTACCGGCGAGGCCCTGTCCGACGAACAGATCGCCGAAAAGCGGGCAGCCATCGACGATTATCATGCCCAGCTGGCCGCCCTGGACGGCGACCAGGAGGCCCAGACCGCCCTGTTTGACCAGCTCATGGCCCAGCACACCGAAGACACCGGCTACGCGACCTTCCCCACGGGCTATACCTATGTGCCTGGGGTGATGGTTTCTGAGTTTGAGGACGCGGTGAACGCTCTGGAGGAGTATGAGATCTCCGATGTGGTGGAGAGCTCCTTCGGCTATCACATCATCCAGCGGATGCCTGTGGACCCGAACGCCGTGGTCATGGACGTCACCGGCCAGACCGTGTCCTTGCGGTACGCCGCTGCCAACAATGAGTTCACCACCGTGCTCAACGGATGGATGGACGAGGCAGAGGTAGTCTGGAACGAAGGCTTTGAGACACTGGATGTAGCTTCCATCTTTGGCGCCCTGAGCTGAGACGGAACACACAGACGAAAACACGCCGGCGATCGCCGGCGTGTTTTCGTCTGTTCTATAAGCTCTGTTCCAGCTTTTTCCGGATGGCGGCGATGAAGTCCTCGGTATCCGCCGCCTGTCCATGGCCCATCAGCCGGGCCATGTCCCCGGTCATCACCCCGTCCGCGATGGTGTCCATGCTGGCGTCCTCCAGCTTTTGGGCAAAGGCGGACAGGGCATCCAGCCCGTCCAGCTCCCCCCGCTTTTTCAGGGCCCCCGTCCAGGCGAACAGGATGGCCATGGGGTCGGTGGAGGTGCGCTCCCCCGCCTGGCGCCGCCGCCAGTGGCGGGTAACGGTGCCGTGGGCGGCCTCGTATACATACCGCCCCGTGGGGGAGATCAAAACGCTGGTCATCAGGGCCAGAGCGCCGAAGGCCGCTCCGATCAGATCGCTCATCACGTCCCCGTCATAGTTTTTCAGGGCCCACACAAAGCCCCCCTCCGAGCGCATGCACCGGGCCACCGCGTCGTCGATGAGGGTGTAGAGGTACTGTATCCCGGCCTTTTCAAAGGCGGTCTTGAATTCCCCGTCGTAGACCCTCTGGAAGATGTCCCGGAAGCGGCCGTCGTATATCTGGCAGATGGTGTCCTTGCAGGAAAACCACAGGTCCTGCTTTTTATCCAGGGCGCAGGCAAAGCAGCTGCGGGCGAAGGCATAGATGCTCGCGTCCGTGTTGTGCATGGCCAATGTCACGCCGGGTCCGGCAAAGGAGAACACGGTTTTGTCCGCGCCGCCGCCGGTGAGGTGGAAGCTCTGCCCCGCCGACCCCGGCAGCTCCACGGCCTTGTAGATATCCCCGTAGCCGTGACGGGCCACGGTGATGGGCTTTGTCCAGGTGGGGACCAGGGGCGTGGCCCCGGGCAGCAGGATGGGGGCGCGGAAGATGGTCCCGTCCAAAGCGGCCCGGAGGGTGCCGTTGGGGCTGGGATACAGCCGGGGCAGGTCGTACTCGGTCTTCCGCTGGGCGTTGGGGGTGATGGTGGCGCACTTTACGCCCACTCCCAGCCGCCTGACGGCCTCGGCGGCCTCCATGGTGACGCCGTCGTCCGTCTCTTTTCGATGGGGCAGGCCCAGATCATAGTACTCCGTCTTCAGCTCCACGAAAGGCTCGATGAGCATCTCTTTCACCTGGGACCACATCAGGCGGGTCATCTCGTCCCCGTCCATCTCCACGATGGGGGTCGTCATCTTCAGCTTATCCATGGCGGCCCTCCCTCTGAGCGCGGTACCAGTTTATGAGACACCCGTCCAGCAGGATCTCCCGTTCCTTCCGGGTGAGATTGCCCAAGCCCAGAGTCACGGGAGTATCGCCGATGAAGCCCTGCGCCTGCTCCGCGCCTCCGGCCAGGATACGCCGGATGCCGGGCACCCGCAGGACCTGTCCCGGCTCCCAGGTGAATTCGCCCTTGTAGGTGAAGGGCAGGATGCCCCAGTTGATGAGGTTGGAGCGGTAGCGCTTGGTGGCGTATTCCACGGCCACGTTGGCCGCGCCCCCCAACACCCGCTGGCAGGAGGCGGCCTGCTCCCGGGCGGAGCCGTCCCCGGGCTTTACGGCGTAGATGGCGCTGAGCTTCCCCTGTCCCTGGAGAGCCTGGCATCGGGACACATATTCCGGCACCCGGCGGCCCAGAGTGAAGGAGGCCAGCTTGATGGGGTTGGAGCGATAGCTGGAGGTCTCCCCGGAGGGGATCAGCTCATCGGTGGTGGTCACCGGATCGTGGATGACGGCGGTGAAGGTCACCTCCAGATCCTCAGGCAGAGCGGGTATCTCCGGCCAGGGCTGGATATTGGGTCCGTAACGAAGCTCCTCCTCGGGTATGGGCTTTCCTACGCCTTTATATACCCGGCTGGCATAGGGGGCGCTGTCGAAGGCGTCCCGGATGACAGGCGGGTCGTAATCGATCTCGGTGGCGGGGGTGATGATCCCGCCGTTGGCCGCCGTGGCGGCGATGGAGCGGGCGTCCATGAGAATGACGCTGGCGTCCTGGCCCTGAGCGGGCTGAGCGCCCTCCCGGTGCTGGAAATTCCTGGTGGCATGGCGCAGACTGACCGTGTCATTGGCAGGCACGTCCCCCGCCCCGAAGCATGGCCCGCAGAAGCAGGGCTTCATCACCCCGCCGGCGGCCATGATAGCCTCCGCCGCGCCGCAGCGCATGGCCTCCAGGCTCACGGGCATGCTGGCGGGATAGACCGTCAGATCAAAGTAGCCGCTTCCCACCTGCCGGCCCCTGAGGATGGCGGCCGCCTCGGCGATGTTTTCCAGCAGGCCCCCGGCGCATCCGGCGATGACCCCCTGCTCGGCCCGTTTTCCGGCCAGCTGGGATACGGGCACCGCCTTGGAGGGGTGATAGGGCAGAGCCGCCATAGGCTCCACTGCGGACAGATCTAGCTCCACCATGGCGTCGTACAAAGCCCCGTCGGCGGGCTCCAGGCGCTTATAGTCCCCCGGCCGGCCCCGGAGGGCCAGCCACGCCTCCGTCTTTTCGTCTGTCTGCCAGATGCTGGAAAGGCAGGCGGTCTCTGTGGTCATCACGTCCAGACCCATCCGCCAGTCCATGGACAGTCCCTTCACGCCGGGCCCGGCAAATTCCAGCACTGCGTTTTTCACAAAGCCGTTCGGAAACACGGCGCCGCACAGGGCCAGGGCCGCGTCATGGGGTCCAACGCCCCGGCGAGGCGCGCCGGTGACATATACCAGCGCCACCCGGGGGGCGGGCAGCTCGTATGTATCCCCCAAAAGCTGCTTGACCAGCTCCGGGCCGCCCTCGCCCACGCCCATGGTCCCCAGGGCGCCGTAGCGGGTGTGGCTGTCGGAACCCAGAATCATCTTCCCGCCGCCGGCCAGGGCCTCCCGGGCATACTGGTGGATGACCGCCAGGTTGGCCGGGACATACTCCCCGCCGAACCGCCGGGCGGCGGACAGGCCGAACATATGGTCGTCGGCGTTGATGGTCCCGCCCACGGCGCACAGGCTGTTGTGGCAGTTGGTGAGCACATAGGGGATGTCGAACCGGGTCAGGCCGGAGGCCATGGCCGTCTGGATGATGCCCACATATGTGATATCGTGGCTGATGAGGGCGTCGAAGCGGATGCGCTCGCCGCCGTGAGCGGCCAGCACCCCCGCCGCTATGGTCTTTTGCCGGTCGGCCTCCGGCGAGGGGGGCGCGGGGCGGCCGGCCTGCCACATCACCGGGGCGTTGTGCAGTGTTATCATAATATTTCTCCCAATAAAAGGTTACATCAAATTATACAGTATCCGGGAAAAACAGTAAATACCCATTTCACTGTCGCATCCACCAAATAATCCCAGAAGATATGTAAAATTAATTGTGATAAATTGCAAAAATAACGATTATAAACAGGAATTTCCGGCATTTTGCAAATATTTTTGAAATTAATCAAATTAAAACTTGCAAAATCCGGATATCAGGCGTATAATAACGCCATTCTGTCAGAAACGAGGACCGTGGAATGACCAGCTCGACGTTCATCATCGACAAATATATGCCTATGCTGTGCGCGGATGCGGCGGAGCGATACGCCATCGACCCGATCTATTTTGCCCGGGTCCACCGGGGCCTGCGCAACGAGGACGGCACCGGCGTGCTGGTGGGCGCCACCCGCATCGGCGTCGTCCGGGGCTACTATATGCAGGACGGCGAGCGGGTGCCTGTGGACGGCCAGCTGATGTACCGGGGCATCTCCGTGGCGGATATCGTGAAAAACCACTGGGAGAACAAGACCTTCGGCTATGAGGAGGTGGCCTATCTGCTGCTGCTGGGCCGTCTGCCCGACCGGACGCAGCTACAGCTGTTCTCCGACATGCTGGCCGAGGCCCGGCCCCTGCCCTCGGGATTTTTCGAGGATATGATCCTGAAAAACCCCAGCCCCAACGTGATGAATGGTCTGGCCCGGAGCGTGCTGGCCCTGTATGCCTACGACGCCGACCCGGACAACCGGTCTGTGGAGAATCTCATGAGCCAGTCCGTGGAACTTATCGCCCGGCTGCCGGTGATCGTGGCCCAGACCTATGCGGTGAAGCGCCATGTGTATGAGGAGACCAGCCTGTATATCCACCACCCCAAGGATGAGCTGTCCCTGTCTGAGAACTTCCTGCGCATGGTCCGGAAGGACAAGAGCTATACCAACCTGGAGGCCCGGCTGCTGGACCTGATGCTCATCCTCCACGCGGAGCACGGCGGCGGCAACAACTCCGCCTTCGTCTGCCGGGCTATGTCCTCCTCCGGCACGGATACATATTCCGCCATCGCCGGGGCCATCGGCTCACTGAAGGGGCCCCTCCACGGCGGCGCCAACGCCAAGGTTCAGGAGATGTTTTCCTGTTTGCGGGAGCGGGTGGACGAGGACTCCTCCGACGGCGCTATCCGGGACTGCCTGCTGGACGTGCTGGCCGGCCGCATCGGCGACGGCTCCGGCAAGCTGTACGGCCTGGGCCATGCGGTGTATACCAAGTCCGACGCCCGGACGGTGGTCATTAAGCGCTACGCCCGGGAGATGGCCGGAGAAAAGGGCAGGGAGGGGGAGATGGACTTCCGGGAGCGGGTGGAGCGCATCGGCCTTGAGCTGCTGGCCGAGAAAAAGGGCGAGACCTGTGCCAACGTGGACTTCTACTCCGGGTTTGTGTATGACATGCTGGGCATCCCCCAGGAGCTGTATACGCCCCTGTTCGCCATCGCCCGCATTGCCGGGTGGTGCGCCCACCGGATGGAGGAGGTCCTCACCGGCGGCCGCATCATGCGTCCGGCCTACCGGGCCGTTTCGGAGACCAGCCCCTATGTGCCCCTGGCCGAACGGTGAAGACCATACGGATGGTAAAAGACCTGTCCGCCTTTCGGGGAACGCGTCCCCGAAAGGCGGGCAGGTCTTCTGTGTTCCCGCACGATCCGCGCCGCGGGAAGGTATAGTGGCCCGGCGCCGGAAAATGTAAGAAATTCTTAAGAATTGGACGATTTACATTCCGTATATATGATGCTATCATAATAAATAATAGGATTCACCATGCTTGGTCCGGGCCGGGGGTCCGTTTAAGGTACACAAGGAGGACATTATGAAGCGAGCGATTGTTTTGATCCTGCTGGGCGCTGCGGCGCTGTCTCTGCTGGGCGGCTGCGCCGACAGAAGCGGCAGCGGCGAGGCCGTGGTGGTGGAGCCGGTTTCCGCGCTGGCGGGCGGCGCCGGCGGAGGACTTATGGACCGCTATGCCGGCAAGGTGGTGGCAGGCGAGACCGCAGAGGTAAAGAGGGACAGCGGCAAGACCATCCTGGAGACATACGTAGAGGAGGGCGACATAGTCAAGGCGGGGGACGTGCTGTTCGCCTATGACACCGAGGCCATGCAGCTGGACCTGGATAAGCTCTACCTGGAGAAAGAGAAGGAGGAAAACACCATCGCCTCCGCCCAGGCTGCCATCTCCGAGCTGGAGAAGGAGCGGAACAACGCCAGCTCCAGCAACAAGCTGAGCTATACCCTCCAGATCGATACCAAACAGGCGGACATCCGGGAGGCGGAGTACAACATAGCCTTAAAGGAGCGGGACATCGCCGCCATGGAGGCGTCGCTGGAGAACGCGGAGATCACCTCCCCCATCGCCGGACGGGTCATGTCCGTGGACGAGGAGGGCGGCAGCGGCAGCGGCTATTACTACGACGACAGCGAGGGCAATACCAACGAGGTGGACTTCATAACCGTCACCGATGTGACCCGCCTGCGCGTCGAGGGGCAGATCAGCGAGCTGAACGCCTACGCTCTGTCCGAGGGGATGGAGATGCTGGTCCGCTCCCGGATCGACGAGACCGTTACCTGGTCCGGCACCCTGTCCCTCATCGACTGGGAGCACCCTGTGGAGGACAGCGACAATAGCACTAACTACTATGGCGAGAATGATGGCGATGAGATGACCACCGCCAGCAAGTATCCTTTCTACATAGAGCTCGCCAACACAGACGGTCTTCTGCTGGGCCAGCATGTGTATATCGAACCGGACGCAGACGGCGGCTCCGACGAGTCTGCCGGGCTCATGATACCCTCCTATTACATCGGCTATGAGGAGGACGGCTCGGCATACCTCTGGGCGGCCAACGATAAGGATAAGCTGGAAAAGCGCGCCGTGACCCTGGGCGTCTATCAGGAGACGACGGACTGCTATGAGATCACGGAGGGCCTGTCCCTGGACGATTATATCGCTTTCCCCACGGAGGACATGGAGGCCGGCCAGTCCGTGGAGCGGTATGACCCGGCGGCGGAGGCGGAGAGCACGGCCGATTCCGCCCAGACGGTCAACGAGGCGGCGGCCTTCCCCATGGGTTAAGGAGGCGGCCATGCTTCTTCAGATGCGGGATATATGCAAGGACTACCCCCAGGGCAAGGACGTGGTGAAGATACTCAAGCACGTGGATCTTACCATCGAGGAGGGGGAGTACCTGGCCATCATGGGGCCCTCGGGCTCCGGAAAGACAACGCTGATGAATCTCATCGGCTGCCTGGACGTGCCTACCAGCGGGACGTATCTGCTGGGCGGGGAGGACGTGTCCGCAGCGTCGGAGAACCGGCTGGCGGAGATACGCAACACCACCCTGGGCTTTGTGTTCCAGAGCTTCTACCTTCTGCCCAAGATGAACGCCCGGGACAATGTGGCGCTGCCTCTGCTGTACGCCGGGATGGGCAGACGGGAGCGTCTGCGCCGGGCGGAGCGGGCCTTGCGGATGGTGGGGCTGGAGGACCGCATGGATTTCATGCCCAATCAGCTCTCCGGCGGCCAGCAGCAGCGGGTGGCCATCGCCCGGGCCATGATAAATCAGCCTAAGCTCCTGCTGGCCGACGAACCCACCGGCGCGCTGGATACCGCCTCCGGCCAGCAGGTCATGGATATCTTTGACGAGCTGAATGGAAACGGCACCACCATCGTGCTCATCACCCATGAGCCGGCGGTGGGCGCCCGGGCCCGCAGGCTGCGCCGCATCCTGGACGGCGAGCTGCTGGCCGAGGAAGGAGGCGCCCGGGAATGAAAAAGAAAAAAGCGAAAAAGATCATCGCCATCGTCCTGGTCTGCGCCATCGTCCTGGGCGGCGCCGGCGCCGGCGTGTTCACGTACCTCAGGAGCCGGGGCGGCGAGGTGAATGTGTTCCCGGTCAGCCAGCTCATGGCCTATCAGAGCATCTACAACCAGAACCAGACCGACGGCACCGTATCCACCGACCGGATGCAGTCGGTATATCTCACCTCCACACAGACAGTCACGGAGGTCTATGTGACCGAGGGGCAGGAGGTAAAGATCGGCGATCCTATCCTGTCCTTTGACACCACCCTCAGCGAGGTGGACTTGGAGCGGGCCAGGATTCAGGTGGAACAGCTGAAGCTGGACATTGAGGACGCCCAGAACATGCTCAAGGAGATCGGCACCTACAAGGTGGGCAGTCCGGCTGACGTCACCTTCCTGGGTTCCAACATACAGGCGGCGGATTCCCCCACCCTTACACCGGAGGAACTGCCGTTGTTCCAGGGCGGCAATGGCACCCAGAGCGACCCCTATGTATTTTTGTGGAGCGATGAGCTGACTTTTTTTGACGACATGATCGACTACCTCATCAGCCTGGCGAATGGCGAGGGCGGCGAACTGCCGTCAGCGCCGGACGCCACGCCGGTCCCGGAGACCACTCCAAGCCCGATGCCAACTCTAAGCCCGACGCCCTCTCCGACTCCGACCCCTGCCCCGACGCCGGAGGATACGGCTGCCCCGACGCCGGAGGATACCTCGACCCCGATGCCGGAGGAGACGGTTGCCCCGACGCCGGAGGATACCCCGACCTCGACGCCGGAGGAGACGACTGCCCCGACGCCGGAGGATACCCCGACTCCTGTCACGACGCCCTCGGATACTCCGACCACAACGCCGGGGGAGACGGCGGAGGGGGCGGCCCTGGAGCCGGTATCCCTGCGCGCCCCGGTCAGGAAGCTCTCGCAGGTCCTGCGGGACCCGGATGAACCGGAGCAGACCGACGGACCCGAAGACCCGGTCGAGACGGAAGAACCCGGCGACGGCAACGTCTACATGGTCTTCGAGGTGCGTACCGCAGATTCTTTGCGCGGCGATATCCTCCGCTCCTTTGAGATGGCCTTCCGTCCGTACTGGATCGGCACGGACGCGGACGGGGATCCGGTTTACACGTGGCTTTTCCGGGTGATCGACCCTGTTTACACCCCGTCCAACCTGCCGGTGACGCAGGACACGAACATCGACGCGGACGACTTTTATTTTGACACCAGCGTGTACTACTCCGCCTCGGAGATCGCCCAGATGAAAAGCGACACACAGCAGCAGCTCACCCAGCTGAAGATCGATCTGCGCCTGGCGGAGCAGGATCTGAAGCAGAAGGAGTTCGAGATGTCCAACGGCGAGGTCCTGGCGGAGGTGGACGGCGTGGTGAAGACCCTCCGGGACCCGGACGAGGCCCTGACTTCCGGCGACCCTGTGGTAATGGTGTCCGGCGGCGGCGGATACATCGTGGAAGCTGTCATGGGAGAGTTCGACATAGGCGTGCTCCATGTGGGCGACACGGTCACCATCTTCGACTGGCGCAGCGGTTCCATGTATGACGGCGTCATAACCGAGATATCCGAGTACCCCGGCACGGGCGGTGATTACTGGTACTACAGCCAGACCGGCAACAACAACACCTCCCTCTACCCCTTTAAGGTGTCCGTGGGGGAGGACGCAAATCTCCGGGAGAACTATGGCGTTACGGTTTACCTGCCCTCCGCGTCGGACGGCACGGAGGCCGACACGTCCGGTGTGTTCCTAAACAGCATGTTCATCCGCTCCGAGGGCGGCCGCAGCTACATCTATGTGGCCAGCGGGAACGACACACTGGAAAAGCGCTATATCTCCACCGGTCAAAACCTGTACGGCAGCTACCTGGAGATCACCGGCGGCCTGACCGAGGAGGACTATATAGCCTTCCCCTACGGGCGCAGCGTCAAGGACGGGGCCAAGGTCGTCCGTCAGGAGGACCTAACGGTCCTCTACAACGGCTATTGAGGGAGGTGGACAGATATGCTTGAAAATATCTCTTTGGCCTTTCAGGGCATCTGGGGCCATAAGCTCCGGTCCTTCCTGACCATGCTGGGCATCATCATCGGCATCGCCTCCATCATCACCATCGTCTCCACCATCAAGGGCACCAACGACCAGATCAAGGAGAGTCTGATCGGCGCGGGCAACAACGTGGTGACCGTCCAGCTCTACCAGGACAGCTACGCCTATGATATGGAATACCTGGGCCCGCCGGCGGGCGTCACGCCCATCACGGAGGAGACCCGGCAGGCGCTGCTGGAGTTGGATCATGTCCGCTCTGTGAGCCTGTACTGCTGGCGCACATATCTATATGACAGCATCTACTACGGCAACACCGGCCTGTCCGACGGCAACCTGAACGGTGTGGATCGGTACTATTTCGAGACCAACGGCCTGCGCCTGTGCTACGGCCGGCTGTTCGTGGAGGAGGACGAGACCCAGTTCCGGAAAGTGGCTATCCTGGACGCCGCTGCCTGTTCCAGTCTGTTCGCCGGAAAGGACCCCATCGGTAAGATCCTGGAAATCAAGGGCGAGCCCTTCACCGTGGTGGGAGTAGTGGAGCAGGCCAGTACCAGCGATTCCATCATCGAGACGGTGGATGATTACTACACCTACAAGGGCTATAACACCAGCGGCGTGGTATATATCCCCCTGGCGGACTGGCCCATCCTGTGGCGGTTCGATGAGCCCCAGAGCGTGTCCATCCGGGCGGACAGCACCGACGCCATGACCGACATCGGCAAGGCGGCGGCGGACCTGCTCACCGCAAGCCAGACGGCCAACGCTACCAGCACGTCCTTCTCCTACAAGAGCGACGACCTCATGGAGCAGGCCGCCCAGATCCAGGAGTACACCAACGCCACCAACAAGCAGCTTCTGTGGATCGCGGGCATCTCCCTGCTGGTGGGCGGCATCGGCGTGATGAACATCATGCTGGTCACCGTCACGGAAAGGACCCGTGAGATCGGCCTGAAAAAGGCCATCGGCGCGAAAAAGCGCCGCATCCTCTGGCAGTTTTTGACAGAAGCCGCGGCCCTGACCAGTATCGGCGGCGTCGTCGGCGTGGCGGCGGGACTGGCATTGAGCCGGTTCATCTCCTCCGCTATGGGCACCCCCACGGCCATCAGTTATCCGGCCATCGGCGTGGCTGTGGTGTTCTCCATGTTCATCGGCGTCATCTTCGGCATGATCCCCGCCGTCAAGGCGGCCAAGCTCAACCCCATCGACGCCTTGAGACGAGAGTGAAGCAGTCCGCAAAGCGCGGGCACGAGGCGGGAGCGTTTTGCTCCCGCCTCGCGCTTTACAGTTTTTCGCACAGCCACCGAAACACGGCCGTGCCGTCCGCCGTGTCCGGACGGGCCTTTTCAAAGCACATGCGCTCCGGGTGGAACTGAACCCCAAGGATGGGCAGACTGTCATGGGCCGCCGCCTCCACCGTGCCGTCGGGGGCGAAGGATATGGCCCTCAGACCCCGCCCCATGGCGCCCAGACCCTGGTGGTGGGCGCTGTTAACCATGGACCCGGGGCCGTACACCGCCGCCAGCGCCGTGCCGGAGAGGTTCGTTACCGGGTGGACGCTGTCACCGCCGTTATACCGGTGGGCGGCGGCCACGGCCAGGTCCTGTATCAGGCTGCCGCCGAAATACACGTTGACGATCTGGTGGCCTTTGCATACGCCCAGCACCGGCTTTCCCGCCCGGACGAACCGGTCCAGGGCGGTCAGCTGGGCCTCGTCCATGGGCCGGTCGATGTCATGGGAGCCGTCATTTTCCGCTCCGTACAGAGCCGGGTCGATGTCCCCGCCCCCGGGGAGAAGAAGTCCGTCGCAGAACGCGGCCTTCTCCGGGGACAGGGTGACCACGGGCCGGACCCCCATGCCCGCCAGGGCGGCCAGATAGTTTTTCAGATTCTTTTCGTATCCCACAAGGGCCACCGTCTTCATACCGGCCCTCCTTTCAGAGATCGCAGGCGGCCGGCTCCTCCATGGTCTCCCGGAGGACGGCCAGCCTCATCCACGGCCAGATCGGGTCGTTTCAGCGTAATGTGTCCTCTTTGTCTTTCTCCCTTGTCCGGGCGATGATAAAATGCTATAATCAGTGTATCGCCAACAGGCGGTCTATGCAACAGTTTTTATCCGGCGCGCCGGGGAGGGAAGGCTATGAACACACCAAAACAGATCGCGGAGACCTATATCGAGCTCGGCTATACCAAGGCGATGATGCCCAAGGGGCGAATGTTCCTTTTGGCCGTTTTTGCCGGAGCGTTCATCGCCTTCGCCGGGGTGGCGGCCACCATCGGAACGGCCCTGGCGGGCCGGATCGCGGGGGCGTGCATCTTCCCGGCGGGGCTTGCCATGGTAGTGGTGGCCGGCAGCGAGCTTTTCACCGGCAACAACCTGATGATCATCTCCGCTATGGAAAGGCGCATCACCGCGGGCCAGCTTCTGTTGGCGTGGCTGGTGGTGTATCTGGGGAATCTGGCTGGCTCATTGCTGGTGGCGGCTCTGTCCGTAGGCGCGGGGACCTTTGACGCGGTGTATGAGACGCTGTTGTCCACTGCCGCGGCCAAGACGGCGCTGACTTTCCCCTCTGCCCTGCTCCGGGGCGTTTTGTGCAACATTCTGGTGTGTGTGGCGGTGTGGATGACCGCCGCAGCCAAGGACGCCGCCGGCAAGATCGTGAGTTTGTACCTGCCTATTATGGTATTCGTCCTGTGCGGCTTTGAGCACAGCGTGGCCAATATGTTTTATATTCCGGCGGGGCTCCTGGCCGCCGCCCGGTACGCTGCGGCCCCGGAGGGATTGACCTGGGGGGCGTTCTTCTTGAAGAACCTGCTGCCCGTTACGCTGGGGAACATGATCGGGGGCGTGGGCCTGGGGGCGCTTCTCCACGAGATATACCTGCCCGCCAAGGAGCGCCAGCGGGCGTGAGTATGATGTGGCCGGACGGAGCATTCGCTCTGTCCGGCTCGCCGCTGCCTATCACGCGGCCGCCCGCTTATCATGGATGCGCCGGGCCAGATATACCACCGGCGTGTCCAGCAGGCTGGTGACCACGTATATGGCGTATCCCGCCACGATGATACTGGCCAGAAGGGCGGGGGTGTATCCCTCCATGCCCGCGAAGGCGGCCAGGTTGAAAAGTACCGTGTTCACCAGCTGACTGACCAGGGTGGAGCCGTTGTTGCGCAGCCATAAAAACCGGCGGTGACTGCCTGTCCTCTTCTCCGTCAGAGCCCACCACTTGTGGTACAGCCACACGTCCAGCAGCTGACTGACCGCGTAGACCGTCATGCTGGCCAGCACCAGACGGGGGGTGGTGGAGAAGATGGCCCGGATGGAGGGCATGGCCCAGTCGCTGTCCGACGGGACATACAGCATCCAGCTGGCCGTGAGGAGCACAAAGAACACCGAGGCCCCGATGCCGATGAACACCGCTTTGTTGGCGGCCCTCTTTCCTGCGTTTTCGCTGAGGATGTCCGTGATGAGAAACGTGGCCGCGAACAGCACGTTCCCCAGGGTCTGCTCCATGCCGAAGGCCACCACCAGGATCAGTACCTCGATGTTGGACAGCACTGTCACCACGGCGGTCATGCCGTAAAGCCCAGCGTTCCCGAACAGCCGGTAGGCCAGCAACACCGCGCCGAAGATCAGTACCACGGAACACGCCAAAATCAACTCGTTCATGTCTGTTTCCTTCCCGGAAACAAAAAAGAGGCGCACTACGCCTCTCTTTGTCTCCTCGCCGTAGTTTTATTTAAGGACAGGATGGTCTCGAACTGTCCGTTATTCGGTTGGACAAAATGATGCCATATTTTGAGCCGCTTGTCAAGCCTCCGGCACGGCGGTCGGAAGATCCATAAATTTGAGGTGTGATATCTTTTACTGCGGGGCCGGATTGCCAAAGATAACGGTCTGGAAGATATTGACCGACGAAAATTTCAAGGAGTAGTGATCATGCTCAAAAGTAAGTTTTCAAAACCAAAAACCGGCTTCAAGGCACAGAAGATCTTTACTGACCGGGTGGAGCCGAGAGAGGTCTTTCGTGACAGCATCCATTCAATTGAGAGGGCGCCGCAGCAAATTATCACATACTATGGCAAGGGCGGGATCGGAAAATCATCCCTGCTGAAGACATTATATGCCGAAGCGCAAGATGTCTACGACGGCATTTCTGGTATCGCATGCCACTCAATTTATGTCAGTCTTGATGCGTACGATTTTGCAAATCCCGTGAATATCCTGATGGCCATTCGTAACGGCGTGACAGGTGATTGCGGGTTGTTTGATTATGCGATGCTCCAGTATTGCAGCAAGGCAAAACTGAATGTCGAGGAAATAATACAAAAGAACAGCGTTCTCTCATCTCCGGTGGTCGGGGTGCTGAACGAACTCATCTCCCTGGGCACTGCGTCTGCGTGTATTCCCACAGCCACGATTCAGAAATGCGTGGATCTTATCAGGGATCATCGCTTAAAAATCAAGTTCAAGGACCACATCGACGAGATGTCACAGCTGAATGAGTTTGAGATCTTTGAACGGCTGCCCTATTATTTGGGCCTTTGTATTTCCAGCGCCGCTGAGCGCGGACACTACCACGTTGTTTTTCTGGATTCCTACGAGAGCCTGCTCGCCCGTACGGAAGCTGGGGCTTTTTCCGTTGACCGTGAAGACTGGCTGAAGGAATTGTTTTTATCTTCTGATGCGATCCGCATAATCATTGCATCCAGAGATCGTATGCGCTGGGATCGAGATGATCCGGAATGGGGGGAATATCTACAGCAGCATCTTTTGGATAACTTGTCAGATGCCGACAGCAGATGGTTTTTGCGTCAGGTGCCCATCGAAGACGAGGATGTTATTGATAAGATCGCGGCCAACGCCGGGGGTGTGCCTCTTTATCTCGATATGTGTGTGAGTCTCTACGAGGATGACATCAATGCGGGAAGGAATTTTGAAATCACGTCAGCGCAGAACGGGAAAAAGATCATCAGCCGATATATTCGGCATTTGAATCCCAAGGATAAAAACGCAATCAAAGTGTTGGCGGCACCGGAATCCTTTGATCTGCCGTTTGCGGCAAAGCTCCTGCAGAAGCAGGGCATTCCCTACGAGACAGCCGAGATGGAGGAACTGCTGGAAAAATCTATTTTCCTTATGGTCGATGAACAACGCGGGCTTTGGAAGGTGGATGAAAGCGTCCGGCTGCATCAGAGAGAAACGATAGACATCGGGCAGATGCAAAGCGTTTTGGATACCATGCTGGACTGTGTTCTGGAGGGATCTGAAGGCAAATATTATCCGCATCTTGCACTGGTCTTGGAGATGGTTTGCGGAAGACCGGAGCTTCTGGAGACGCTTTTGGAGAAATGTATCCAAGGCGTGGAGGCATTTGCGGATATAGGTCTATGGACCGAATTGCATGAGGCCCTCGCCCCGTTCCTTGATAGCGATAACGAAAGACTGAAAACGCTTGCGGTCATGGAGGAGATTATTTTTCTGCGCAGAACGGGCAGGCTGATCCAAGCCCAGGAGCTGATCGAAGAACGCCCGCTGCGCAAGGAGACAATGGGCGTTTGGTACTATATGTACGCCTATCATAAGATCCAAATACGCCATCTCCTCGGTTATTATGATGAGAGCCTCAAGGGTTATGAGGCGCTGAAGAAGGAAATGGATCTTATTCGGCCTCTTATTCCCGATCACATATATTTGGCGCCGGCTATGAAGTACGCGGACCTGCTATTTCTTAAGGGAAGGTTTGACGAGTCCCTCGAGCTGGTGCGGCAATTGCTAAGCGAAAATCATGTTGCTCTTGGCGATCAAATTGAGCTGCTCCGTATAAAGGGACATGTGTATCGGTTCCGGCAGCAATATGCCGAGGCGGAACTGATATACAGATCGGCGCTCCAGATCGCTGAGGACAACGATTTGCGATCCTTCGTCGGCAAACTCTACACGAATATGACGGAAGTTCTTTGTGTTCGGGATCCCGAGCAGGCGCTTGCTTGGTTCTCGAAGGCGGAGAAGATGAACGGAGCGATCGAGAACGATATTGAGGTCGGGAAAGCGCTGGCGGCGGCATCAGCGGCCTGTACGAAGCTGGGGGATCACAAAAACGGCATCCAATATGGAGAACGAGCTGTGACTACGGCTGAAAAAACGGGATATCTTTCGGGGAAAGCCTTTGGATTGGTCGTGTTGTGCTTTGCTTACAAGGAATCGGGTAATGAGACAGCTTTGAATGAGTATAAATCTCAGCTGCAGGCAGTGATAAGCCAAATAGGCGTTTACAAATATCTTCTGGAGCGAGTGCAGGCATGATTCGATTAGGCGTTATCGGGCTGGGGACAATTTTCTCCGTTCAATGTAAAACCCTGGCAAGGCTCAATGATCTCTATCAAGTAACAGCGGTATGCGATGTGCTGCCGGAGAAAAGGAGACGCTTCGAGCAACAGCTTGTCGAGGTTTTACCCGGAACAAGACCATCCGTATACAGCAAGAGCACAGAAGTTTTCGCAGATCACCGTGTTGATGCCGTACTGATAGCCACGCCGCCGTCTACACATTATGCTCTGACGCTGGAAGGACTTGAGCACGGAAAGAGTATCCTGCTGGAAAAGCCGGCGGTCCTAAAGCCAGAGCAATTGGACTCGCTTTATACCGTTGCGAAGGAGCAGCATTGTCTCCTGCATATTGCATATCACGCGTCTTTCGCCAAAGATCTGGAGTGGTTTTTGGAGCGCTCGAGCAAACTCGCACTCGGCAATATAACGCAGATCGAATGCGGGTTTTATGACCCTTATATGGAGAATGGCGGCGTTCTTCCAGGTAAAACGCCGCTGGGTGGCTGCTTCATTGACAGCGGCGTCAACGCTTTGAGCGTTTGCGCCAGGCTGACTGACCTGACTGGGAGCTGTTTGGTCCATAAGAAAGAGCAGGTGACAAAAGAAGCGTCAGAGCTTGTGTATCATGCGGATCATGTATTTGAAAAAGGCAGCTGCAGGGTGGTCATACACACGGGATGGGATTTGGGGCTCGATCAAAAAACAACAACCTTATCATTTTCTGACACCAACAAGAAAATCCTGCTTGATCATTCCAATCAGTCAGTATTCCTTCTTAGCCCCGGTCAACGGCAGGAGCTGTATCGTTATACTGAGACCGAGCGCCTATTGACGCATTACAACGGGGTCTTTCATGATTTTGCTGTCGCATTTCGAACGGCCAGCTCAAACGAAGAGATATCAAGGGTCATTCATCAGCTGCTGCTTTGGGAACAGCCGGTTCCGCCTAGCTGGCGGTCCAAAATTGCATACATTTGAACGTGGAGTCATAATAATCCCAGATGATAGAGGGAGTGTTATATGCCGTTGTTCAAATATGTAATCGAACTTGGGGATCAGGATATCCTAAACAAATAGAACGCAGGTAGAAAGATGTCCAAAAACAAGAAAATGCCTTGATGAGTTAGAGCCTGTCTCGATGCCAGGGGGCTGTCGGAAAAGACCGTCAACAGCCACGTCAGCAACGCGAACTTTAGGTGTTATCCGCATTGCGTCCCCTGGTACATATCCACAGAACCGGATCAGCGCGACCTTGATAGAACAGCGGAAAAAGGGACGGGGGAGGGAAAAATTGAACAGGATCCGTTTTTCGAACGTTCTGCCGAAAAACGGATCCTGTTTTCGTAGTGCGCCCGGTGAGCGCGGGTTCTAGCGGGAGAAAGACCCGTACTCGCCCGGCAGCGGGAAGG
>CAZVRP010000022.1:0-16908 GCA_964630255.1 uncultured Oscillospiraceae bacterium
GAGCAGCGGACTGAAAATCCGCGTGTCGTTGGTTCGATTCCGACCCCAGGCACCAATTTTATGGCGCCATAGCCAAGAGGTAAGGCAGCGGACTGCAAATCCGCGATTCTCCGGTTCAAATCCGGATGGCGCCTCCATAAGCGGGCATAGCTCATTTGGCAGAGCGCCACCTTGCCAAGGTGGAGGTAGCGAGTTCGAATCTCGTTGCCCGCTCCAAACAAGGCGTTGTCTCAAGATAGCTTTTCATGCTAAATTGGGGCAACGCCTTGTCATATTCTGTTATCGCTCAGTCCAGAGGCGCTCCCAGGGAGCCGCCGCCGAAGCCATCGGGGGGCGTATCGCCCTTGCCGTCGCCGGAGGCCTCCCCGGAGGGGGACGCGCCGGCAGCGGCGGCGGGCGCCTCAGCGGCACCGCTGGTCACCAGGATTACCACATTGTGGTAGGTGCCCGGAGCCAGCTGATCCACCAAGGTGCCGGTGGTCACGTCAAAGGCGGTCATGGCGTTGTCCATGTCCACATCCACATAGATGGCAAGCTCGCTGCCCTCGGGGGCCTGGATGCTGGACGCGTCGGCAACGGTCAGCTCCGCCAGGCTGGAGTCGCCGGTGACGGTCCAGGTAGACGCGGCGTCCAAGGTCATGCGGACGCCCCAGAAGGACTCGTAGGTGTCGTTCTTCTCCAGGGTGGCGATGGTGCTGTCCATGGAGATGCCGGCGGCCTCGGCCACCTCGCCCACGGTGAGGGTCTCGTCCACGAAGGGATCGACGCTGTTCCAGGCGGTCTCCACCTCGGTCTCGATGGCGCTGTTCCAGCCGGCCAGGGTGCCGGTGACCACCGCGCCGGTGAGGCTTGTGCCGTTCATGGTCAGGACCATCTTCCGCTGATAGTCTTCATGGAGGATATCGCCGGTCAGATCCATGTCGTTCAGGGTGATATCCAGTCCCACATACTCGGTACCGTCAGCCACGTCAATGCCGCCGGCGGAGGGGTCATAGCCCAGAACGGAGTGGATGATGACGCCGGTCCGAGATACGATGTCGCAGCCGGTGAGAACAGTCTGGTTGTTGATGCTCCGGTAGCATAGTGTGGAGCCGTCGATGTGATTGAAGAAGAAGTAGGGCGCGCCGTTGGTGATGGGCGCGTAGTCCGCCAGATAGGAGAGGGCGTTGTACTCCATGATGTTGGTCAGCAGATTGCCGTCCTGATCGGCCACGTCTTCATCCAGGGTGGAGAAGTAGGTGTCAGTGGCGATAAGATGGCTGTCCAGAAGCTGGCCGGAGCCATCAGCGGTGAAGGACACGGCGTTTACGGAGCCAGACACGAAGCTGCCGCCGCCGGGGACCAGATAATCCGCCTCGTCGATCACGCCGTCATACTCCGCCATGGCATCGCCGGTGAAGGTGGTGATCTCGGCGGTGGAGCCGGCGGCCACGTTCATCTGCTGGGTCTCATAGGCCGCCCCCATATTGTTCATATAGATGCTGCCCTGGGCACAGAGGATGATGCCGTACTGGGCGGAGACGGTCTTGGAGCCGAACATCCAGACGCTGTTGTCAGCGCCGAGGGCGTACACGCCATAGCCGCCCACGGTGTTGATGTCATAGGAATTGACCACGTACAGATGGGTGCCGGAGGCCTGATCCAGGGAGTAGGCGCCCCAGTCGCTGCCGTACACAGCGGAGTTGTAGAAATAGATGTCCCCGTTGGAGTTGAGCAGGGTGGGCCGGGTGGAACCGTACATGCCGGTGAAGGTGGGAGCGGAGGAGCCGTCGCCCTCGGAACCCCAGCCCATCAGCACAGAATCGGTGAGCACCACCGTGGCCTGCTGGTCCACCGCCTTGTTGGGATCATCGTTGGAGGCGGTGTAAAGGGCCGGCCGGTGGGTACCGACAGTCTCTATGAGGGCGTTGTTCAGATACAGCTTATTGCCCGCCACATACAGACCCACGCCGGGGAAGGTGCAGTTGGAGTTATCCAGGTCCTCGATCTCATCGAATACCGTGTCGGAATCAGCGCCCAAGGGGTTCAGCTCGCCCTTGTCGTCGTTGTCCAGGATGACCACGGTGTTGAACTTGCGGTCCGCGATCTCGGAGTAGTCGCTCTCCACAGAGTAAAGCAGCTCATCGCCGCCAATGGTGATCACGTCGTCCGCTGCGGGAGAGTCTGCCTGGTTGTTGATGAGGATGCCGCTCTGGCCGGCCACGCCGCCGTCCGCAAGGGTGCTGGTCTTGTTCCAGGGCCCGATCTTGGAATAATAGACATAGGTGCCGGAGATGCCGTTGGCGGAGATATCTCCCGCCACGAGCTCATCGGCGTCGTCGGCCACGGTCACCGCGCCGTTTTCGATGACGATGGCGGCGTTGTCCGACAGGACCTCCCAGCTCTGATAGGACACGCTGGGCGCACCGGTGGTGGTGCCTGCGGGCATATCGCCGCTGGCCTCGCCGCTGGCCATGGCCGGGACACCCAGGCTGAGCGCCATGCACAGTGCCAGCAGGATGGCGAAAACGTTTCTTTTCTTCATGTGTTTCCCCTTTCATCGGTTTCGATGTATTTTTTCGGCCGCACCGCAGCCGGGGTTTATGAGCAGTAGTCCTTTTTCGCGGACAAGGGCGTATAGGAGTTGGCGTCGTTCAGCGTCTCGTAGGGCTCCGGCCAGGGCACGGTGTTCCGGGGCTTTTCCAGCACGGAATAGGGCGCGTGCATGGGGCCGGGGTCGGTGACGGGAGGCGGCGCACCCAGGGTGGGGGGCGGCGCGTCCTCATGGACGGGGGCCGTCAGCCGGTCATACTCTCCCTTGGCCCAGTCAAAGCTGTCCATGAATGTCATGATGTCCGGGCACACATGTTCGTGCAGATACTTCCACTGGCCGTCCACGCAGACGAAGTCGGACCCATACCGCTCCCACAGCACGTTGCAGTAGGGCTTGCCATCATCGGTCAGCCGGGAGTGGATGACGCCGGGCGTGATGAAGCTGCCCCGGGCGGACTTGCCATCGGCGGCCACCTCGATGATATCCGTGACCAGGGTATGGACGCTAGCCTCCATCAGGGGCCGGGGGTCCTTGCCGCCCACCTCGGGATAATCGTTGAAGATGTTCAGCCAGTTTTCAAAGCACATTTTGTCGTACTGAGCCACGGAGCCGTACCAGACCTGGTCCCCGCCCCGCATGCGGCCGAACGCGTGGGCCCAGGAGGCGTTTTCGTCCATGCACCAGATGTTGTCCCACTCGCCGGTGGCGTCGGCCCGGCCGTGATAATAGGTGTGGCGCGCCTTCACGTTCTCCACCTCCTGAGAGGCGGCGGCGTTGCGAATGCGCTCGGAAAGCGTCAATCCACTCATTTATAGTTCCTCCCCTCTTTAGCGCCGAAATGCTTGCCCTTTGGGGGCTTCCAGCCCTCAGGGCCGTAGCTGATATCATCGCTCCAGGTCTCATAGGGTTCTGGCATGGCGGGGTAGTCGTCCCACCAGTTGAAGACGGCGTCATGGCTCAGGCACTTCACCGTGGGCTCCCCAAACTCGGAGAAGATCGGATCCTTCTCGTAGTCGATGTAAGGACTCTGCTCCCGGTAATCTGCCCCGGCCTCGCTGGCAAGATCGACGGCCTCCACCAGATGCCAGATCTTCCACTGGCCGTTCTCCTTCACGCAGTCCACCCCCAGCTTATGGGGCCACCACATGGCCGTGGCGGCTCCGTTCGCATTGGGCGTGGTCCGCTGGGCGATGCAGTAAAACAGCGCCTTGGCCGTCTTGCCGTCCCCCGCCAGCTCCACCAGGCCCGTACTGGCCGGATCATATGCCATATATCCTGGGCCGACAGGCTTCACATACCAGCCCCGTATGGCCTCCATACCAACATACCAGCCGGTGTTTCGGCCAAAGGACGCGGTCTTCCGATAGGCCGGGTCGGACACCCACAGCTCGTCAAGCTCCCTGTCCTGCCATCCGTTTGCGGTGTATACGCCCCGCCTGTACACCAGCTTTTTGATCTCCTCTACGTCCCAGACGCGGCGGATCAGTTCATCATCGGTATACGCTCTTCCCGCCATCACGCGCTCACCTCCTCAAGGCCGTAAGTAAATGTCTGTGCAAATGTCTCATAGGGTTCCGGAATGAGGGGCGCCTCGGTGACGGGCCGGTCCGGCGTGTAAAGGGGGCGCAGGGTCTTGCGCACCGTATAGGCCGGATACCGGAAGTCCTTTAGGGGCGCGAACTCCGGCAGTTCGGGATACGCCGCAGAGGGCTTGCCCCAGCTCTGGCCGCAGGTGCAGTCCACGTCGTTCACATACTGCATGTGCCAGATGCGCCAGCCGTCCGTCTCCCGCTTGAAATCCACGGCGAACCAGCCCCATGTCCAGTGAGCCCGGGGGCCGCAGGACTCAACGTCGTTATAAGCTCCCTGGCAGCACCACAGGCCCTTGGCCGTGGCCCCGTCCGCCGCCACCTCAATGATGGGGCAGGCCATGGGCTTGACCTTGAACGGGCCAATGCCGTATATCTCCTCCGCGGTCTTGCCGCCCAGCCGCTCGGGGAACCGCTTTTGCAGCAGCGAGGCCACCAGGGCGTTTCGCTCCACGCAGGCAGCATAGTAGCCAGAGACGGCCCCCGCCCCAGCATACCAGCCGTCGTTGAAGCCCAGACAGGGCTTATCGGTGCTCCAGAAACGGTCGAATATCTCTCCCTCCCGGTTCAAAAGCACCAGATTGGCGTATTTGCCCATCAGATTTTTCAGCGTCCGCTGATCCTCCCACCGGGAGGTCAGCTGCTCAGTGGTGTATTCCATGTCGTCTCCTTTCTTACATATAACCTAACGCCGTCACGGCGTCATAGGCGTCCCGGGTGCCGTTCATGATCTTGGCGGCTTTGTTGGCGTCGCCGATGACATAGAACTCCTTCACCAGCGGCCGCAGGGCCTCTACCGCCCCGCTGCGGGAGCGCATACCGGAGGCCATCACCACCGTGTCGGCGGGATAGAATACCTCCCCGCCCTCCTTGTTGACCGCGTACACGCCGGTCTCGTCGATCTTCGAGCACCGCATCCCCGTGGCCTGGCGAATGCGCTCGCTTGTCTCGATCTCATGCATCAGCGCGATGCGGTGCATCCGTCCGCAGTTGACGGCCAGCTCGTCGATCATCTCCAGGATGGTTACATCGTGTCCCTTCTTCGCCAGATCGACGGCCTCCTCGCAGCCGATGAATCCGCCGCCGATGATAACCACCTTTTCCCCAATGGGGGTCTGCGGAGTCAGATACGCCCCGAACACCACGTTAGGCCCGTCATAGCCGGGCACCGGCACCGCAAAGGGCTCGCTGCCCACGGCGGCGATGAGCGCGTCCGGCTTCACCTCGTCCACCACATCTTTGGTGACACGGGTGTTCAGCCGCACGTCCACACCGGATCGCATGACCTTGGCGATCTGGCTGTCACGATAACGGCGCATGGGCTTTTTGAACCAGGTATCGTTGTCGGCAAACCGCAAAGCGCCCAGCTTGTCGGATTCCTCGCACAGCACCACCTCATGGCCGCGCTTGGCAGCCTCCAGGGCCGCCTGCATCCCTGCTGGGCCGCCGCCGGCGATGAGAACCTTTTTATGTACATAGGTGGGCTGGGGATGGAACACCTCCTGCTCCCGCCCAATATAGGGATTCACGGAGCAACGCATGACCCGGTTGGCGATCATGCCGCTCTGGCATTCCCCGCATCGAATGCAGGGCGTGATCTCCTCCGGCTTGCCTGCCAGCACCTTCCGGGGCAGGAACGGGTCCGCCACCAGGGCCCGGCCCATAGCGATGCAGTCCACGCCCGTTTCCGCCAGAAACCTTTCCATATCGTCCGGTATGTTGAACGCGCCCACGGACAGAACCGGCGTCTTAACATGCTTTTTGATCTCCGCCGCCAGATAGCCGTTATGCATGTCGTTTTGAAAAGCGCCCGGATGCATGAGCACGGAAGAGTACTCGCTCTGCTGGGTGCCGGCAGACACATGGATCAGATCCACCTTTCCGTCCAGCATTTTCGAGATCTCAACACCCTCGGTCAAGTCATAGCCGCCCTCTATATACTCCGTGCCGGATATGCGTATCTCGATGGGGAACTGACGGCCCACCGCCGCGCGCATCTTCCCGATCACCAGCAGGGCAAAGCGCATCCGGTTTTCCAGCGAGCCGCCCCACTTGTCCGTCCGGTGATTGGTGACGGGGGAGAGGAACTGATGGACCAGCCATCCATGGCCGCCGTGGAGCATCACCATATCAAAGCCCAGGGCCTTGGCCCTAGCTGCCCCTTCGGCATATTTGTCCGCCGTCCAGTATATCTGCTCCTCGGTCATCTCCACCACCTCGTCCCCCCAGGGGTCGATGTAGCCAGAGGGGCCGAAGGCATTCTTCCCGCCGATGAGCTCCGGCGGGCACAGGGCGCCGCCGTGGTCGAGCTCTACGCTGGCCATGGCTCCGCCGGCATGGATGGCATCCGCTACCGCCGCCAGATAGGGCGCCGCGCCCGGGTCGTTGATACCCACCTGCTGAGGGTGGCTGCGGCCCGTGTCCAGGTCTACGATCACATCCCCCACGGGCACCACCGCCGCGCCGCCCAGGGCACGGAGCTTATAATACTCGATGTTTTCCCGGGAATAATGCTCCTCCGGTCCCAGCTCCGCCAGGGAGGTAGGGGAGGAGAACATCCGGTTTTTCACTGTGATACCGCCGATCTTCAGCGGCCTCAATAGGTTTTCGTACATAAACGTCTCCTTTTTCCTGCGCCTGAGCTTTGGGCCGGGCGCACGGGAATGGCGCGGCCTCTGGGACCGCCCGTTCAAAACATACGGCTTTATTATAAAAGGTATGGTCCCGCTTGTAAAACAATAAAATCGTAAATTCAAAACACGTTTTTATATTGTCTTAAACAGAAAGATGCTTTATAATATAAACAGATATAAATCGCCGGGAGAGGGATGACCATGAACGACACCAGCATCGCCTGCTTTTTATCTGTGGCCCGGTCGGGCAGCTTCACCACCAGCGCCAAGGAGCTGTCCAGCACCCAACAGGCAGTGAGCCGGAACATCCAAAGTCTGGAGGAGGAGCTGGGCTTCTGCCTTCTGGACCGGACAGGCCGGTCTGCGGAGCTGACATGGGAGGGCCGCCGGTTCCTTCATTGGTGTCTGGAGTTTGACCGGCAGCTGGCCACCGCCAGCGCCGCCGCCGAGCGGCTTCTGGAGGCAGGCTCCAACACCCTGTGTCTGGGCTGGAGCGACTGGACAGGCTGCCCGCCGGAGCTGGGAGAGGATATCCGTGCCTTCTCCCTGGCTTATCCCGCCTGCCAGATCGACGTGCGGGAGGGAGATCTGACCTGTATATCCGAATTCCTTCAGGAGGGGTCCCTGGATCTGGCCATCCTGCCCGAGTACAACGCCCATAATATGTCCGGCGTGACCATGTCGCCGCCCTTTATGGAGCTGCCTCTGTACGCTGTCACCCACCAGCGCTACGCCTTTACCCAGCCAACGCCCTCGCCAACGGAGCTGACGCCCATGAAGCTGCTGGTGGCCCGCTTTGGCGGGGATACGGATGAGAGCACCCGGCACCGTGTTCAGTTCTTCTGCGCTCCGCTGGGGATCTATCCGGAGCACCTGGCCATCATGCCAAACATGCAGTCCACATTCTCAGAGCTGCCCTGCGGTCCCTGCTATACCATCGCCCCCAGGGTGGCCGCCGCCGACAGGCGGGGGGATCTGTGCTTCCACCCCCTCCAGGCCACAGCGCCGCTGATATTCGTCCGGCACCCTGGCAGCGCTTCGGCCTGGGTGCTCCTGTTTGAGGCGTTTGTCCGGCAAAGGAGGAGACAGACATGAACAGCAGTCAGATACGGTGCTTCATCGAATCCGCCCGCCAGATGAGCTTTACGGCCGCCGCTGCGATGCTCTATCTCTCCCCCCAGGCGGTGTCCAAGCAGGTCATCTCCCTGGAGGAGGACCTGGGGATGCGACTGTTCGACCGGAACGGGCCCCGCCTCTCCCTCACGGAGAGCGGAAAGCTGTTTTTCAGCCTGTTTACCGGCCTGGACCGCCAACTCCATTTCGTCCTGGAGGATATCCGGCTGTATCACAAAAGCCAAAAAATGGGGCTTTCCGTGGGCATCTCCGAATGGATCGATCCTGCCGGTGCATTTTTGGAGGGCGTCAACGCCTTTCGGGCGGTCTATCCCAACTGCAAGGTGTCCATGAGCGTCTACTCAAACGTCGATCTGCTGTCCGCCCTGGCGAACGGACAGGCGGACTGCGCCTTCTTCTCCGAGGCCCAGCTGCCCCCGGGGCAGGACTATCATGTCCGGAACGTGGCGTCAGAGGAGGTGATGCTCTACGCGCCGGCGGACCTGGGACCGGGACCGGCCCGGGAGGACTGCTGGGGGCTGCCCCTGGTGATGGTATCCGCCTGGGGCTGGACCCACACGGAGCTGCGCATCGCCGGTGCCCGGGAGATGACCGGCATCCGCCTGTCCCCGGCGGATAAGATCGTGTTGCCCAACCTTCAGTCCCTGTACGCAAAAATGGAGTTTTCCCGATGCGCCACTTTGGGGGGCGGCCGGTTCAACTACCTGGCCAAGATACCGGGGCTGACGGCCCATCCCACCGGCAATCACGACGGCATCAGCTGTCTCTGGCTGCGGCGGCACGAGAACACCCTGGCCGCCCAGCTGGCGGAGCAGCTCTGTCAGTATTTCGCCCCGGCGGAGACATGACGCAAACGGCTTGCTTCAGAAAAGCAAGCCGTTTGCCTTTTTCATCGGGCGTCCGGCCCCTGGACCACCGTAGCGGGATGCCGGCGCTGGAGAAGGAATATCCCCGCACCGCACAGAAGACACGCCAGCGCCCCCAGAAAATAGGGCGTCTCCGGTCCCGCCGGGCCGGTGCGGATCATGAATACCGCCTCCGCCGCAAGCGTCACCGCCATCAGTACCAGCAGAACGATGCTCCACCGTTTCAGGCGGCGGTAGCCGGCGTATAACACCCGAAGCTCCCACTTCTCCTTGGCTGTCAGGAGGTTTACAAGGCCGATCCACATGAACATCAGCGGCACCAGGGCCAGCAGACAAGGGGCGCCCACCCATGTCGTCATGCCTCCGGCAGCGGGAAAGAAGCTGATAATGAAATATATGGCCGTCAGCGCCAGCATCAGGCCCAGTACCGCCAGTTTGAAGCGGCGGTACTTCTTCGGCTCCATGCCCAGACCATACCATTCGCCCCGATAGACCAGAACGCGCTTTTCCTTTCCGTTCCGGCCCGGGCGCAGCTCAGCTTCATAGCCCTCAAAAAACCAGCTTCCGCGTCTCGCCAAGGTGTTTTCTCCTCTCAATTTCCACAGGCCAGGGCATAGCGCCCTGGCCCGTTCCTTTTGCCTTGCTTACAGCTCGTTGATCTGGCGCACATAGTGGCACGCGCAGTAATGCCCGGGCAGGACTTCCTCCACGGCGGGCAGGCTCTCCCGGCACTTGTCTCCGGCATAGGGACAGCGGGAGACAAACCGGCATCCGGGCTTGGGGTTGATGGGTGAGGTGACCTCTCCGGCCATGATGATCTCCTCTCGCTGCACATGGATGGACGGGATGGGGATGGCGGAGAGCAGACCCTTTGTATAGGGGTGCAAGGGCTTTTTGAACAGCTCCCTGGACGGGCACATCTCCACCTCGCAGCCCAGATACATGACCAGGATAGCATGGGAGATATGCTTGACCACCGAAAGGTTGTGGGTGATGAACATATAGGTCAGGCCATGCTCCTGCTGCAGGTCCTGCAGCAGGTTCAGGATCTGTGCCTGGATAGACACATCCAGGGCGGACACCGGCTCGTCGCAGACAATGAACTTGGGGTCCACGGACAGGGCCCGTGCGATGCCGATGCGCTGGCGGCGGCCGCCGTCCAGCTCATGAGGGTAGGAGAAAGCGAACCGGCGGGACAGGCCCACGGTGTCCATGAGCTCCGCCACCCTCAGATCCCGCTCCTTCTTATTCCGGCACAGATTCATGGCCCGCATGGGTTCCGCGATCAGGTCGGATACGCACATCCGGGGGTCCAGGCTGGAATAGGGGTCCTGAAAAATCATCTGGACGTCCCTGTGCATGGCCTTTTTCTTTGCCCTGTCGGGCCGGGTGACGTCCTCGCCCTCAAAGCTGAGCTGTCCCCCTGTGGCCTCGTGCAGGCCCATGATGACCCGGCCCAGGGTGGACTTTCCACAGCCGGACTCGCCCACCACGCCCAGGGTGGTCCGGGGTTCCACGGCAAAGGACAGGTCCTCCACCGCATGGAGCTGGCCGCGGGGCGTCTTGAAGTATTTGCACAGATGGTCCACCTGTACAATGGGATTCGTTTCGCTCATTGGATGACCTCCTTGCTCCCCTGTCCGGCCATGTGGCATTTGACAAGGTGGCCGGGGGCCACCTCCCGGTGGACGGGATTGCTCCCGACGCATTCCGCAGTGGAATAGGGGCACCGGGGATGGAACGGACAGCCGGTGGGCAGGTTGATGGGGTCGGGCATCAGGCCCTGGATGGGCTGGAGACGGTCCGTATCCAGATCCAGCCGGGGGATGGAGCCGAACAGCCCCTTAGTATAGGGATGGGCGGTGTTGTCGAAGATGTCCTCCAGCGAGCCGTATTCCACGATCTCGCCGGCGTACATGATAGCGACCTTGTCGCAGCTCTTGGCCACGATACCCAGATCATGGGTGATGAGCACCATGGAGGTGCCGAACTCCTTTTTCAGGTCATTTATCATGCGCATCACCTGGGCCTGGATGGTCACATCCAGGGCGGTGGTCGGCTCGTCAGCCAGAAGGAGCTTTGGGTTGCAGGCCAGGGCGATGGCGATGATGATGCGCTGCTTCATTCCGCCGGAGAACTGGTGGGGATAATCCCCCGCCCGGTCGGCGCTGATGCCCACCTTGTCCAGCATCTCTATCATCCGCTGCTGAGCCTGGACCTTGGTGCACTTCTGGTGGCGCAGGATGACCTCGGCAATCTGGTCGCCCACGGTCATCACCGGATTTAGGGCCGTCATGGGGTCCTGGAATATCATGGATATCTCGTTGCCCCGCAGGTCCTGCACATCCTTCTCGGTCATCTCCAGAATATTCTGGTCCTTATAGATGATGGAGCCGCCCAGAATCTTGCCCGGGTCGGGCACCAGACGAAGGATGCCCAGGGCGGTGGTGGTCTTTCCGGCGCCGGTCTCGCCCACCAGGCCCAGTGTTGAACCCTGCTCCACCTCGAAGGAGATGCCGTTGACAGCTTTCACATCCCCGTCCTCTGTCTGGAAGTGGATGGTCAGATCTTTGATCTGCAATAAACTCATGCTCTCATCTCCTCCTCACTCCCGCATACGGGGATCCATGGCGTCCCGCAGACCGTCGCCCAGAAGGTTGAAGGCCAGCTCCGCCAGAACGATGAACAGCGCGGGAAAGACAATGACATGCCAGCGTGTGGAGAAGTCATAGATGTAGTCCAGGCCGTTGTTGAGGATATTGCCCCACTCCGGCGTAGGCGGCTGCACGCCCAGGCCCAGAAAGCTCAGGCCTGCGATGCCCATGATGGCGCCGCCGATGTATAGCGAGGTCTGCACGATGATGGGGGCCAGGGTGTTGGGGATGATGTGGGTCAGAATGATCCGGGCGTTGCTCTCCCCAAAGGAGCGGGCCGCCTCTATGTACTCCTGGCCGTTGATGAGCATGGTGGACGAGCGCAGCTGCCGGGCGATCATGGGGATGGTGCCAACCGCCAGGGCCAGCGCCGTGTTGAACACGCCGGAGCCCAGCGCCACGGAGATGCATATAGCCAGCATCATGCCAGGGATGGACATGATCACATCCATGACGCGCATCAGAACGGAGTCCACATACTTTCCGAAAAAGCCGCACAGCGCGCCGATGATCATACCGGCCACGATGCCGATGGCCACGGACAAAATGGCGATGAGCAGGGAGTAGCGTCCGCCCACCAGAAGGCGGGTCAGAAGATCCCGGCCATAGTCGTCAGTACCCAGCCAGTGCTCCTTTGAGGGCGTCTGGAACCGGGCAGCCAGGTCCGTCACCGTGTAGTCATAGGGCGTGATGACCGTGGCGAATATGATCCCCAGCAGCAGGATGCCCAAAAAGACGATGCAGATCATAGACACCGGATTCTTCTTCAGCCGATGCCATACCTCGCCCCAGTAACTGCGCTTTTTCAGCCGCACAGGCTCCGTTTTGTCCGGGCCGGGGGTGGGAATCACGGGATTCTGTACCGTTTCATTCATCGTCTGTCACCCCTTTGCCCCGGCCGGCGCCGGTTCTTTCTTTCTTTTATTGCTGCCGGCGGTGTACTGGGCCTTGATCCGCGGATCTACAAAGGCATAGGCCAGGTCCGTCAGCAGATTCGCCAGCGCCACCACTACGGCGCAGACCACCACGCAGCCCTGAACGGTGATGAAGTCCTTGGCCATGATGGAGGAATTGATCAGCATGCCCATACCGGGGATGTTGAAGATCATCTCCACCAGGATGGAACCCGCCAGACAGGTACCCAAACCGGAACCCACCATGGTCAGGATGGGGATGAGGGAGTTTTTCATCACATGGCGAGTGATGACCTTTCCCTCCTCGATGCCCTTGGCCCGGGCGGTGCGTACATAGTCCTGCCGGATGACCTCCAGCACGGACGATCGGGTCATACGGGCGTTTTGCGTGATGGGGCCGATGCCTGCGGCAATGACGGGCAGCACGAAGCTTTTAAAGCTCTCCGTGCCGGAGACCGGGAACCAGCCCAGCTTCAAGGAGAACACCAGCATCAGGATGACCGCCACCAGAAAGCCGGGCATGGCGTTCATGACGACGGCGAAGGTGGTGGTGATGTAGTCGATGGCGGAGTTCTGGTGCAGCGCCGCCGCAAGGCCCAGAGGAATGCCGACGCACACGGACACGACCATGGCGCCCAGACCCAACTTCAGCGTGTTGGGGATGCGGCCGCCCAAAAGCTCCCAGACGGTCTTGGCGTACACATAGGAGTCACCCAGGTCGCCCCGGCACAGTCCCCAGATGTAGTCCAGCAGCTGCACGATGTACGGCCGGTTCAGCCCCATCTGTTCCCGCATGGCGGCCAGCTTGACCGGGTCCGAAGCGGACAGGCCCAGCTTGATCATGGCGGGGTCGGTGGTGCTGAAATAGTTGATGGTGAACACCACGATGATGGCGCCCAGCAGGACCGGTATGATGAGCAGCAGCCGGCGGATGATATATTTTGCCATGCTCTATCCCTCCCGAAAAAGGGTGGCGGCAGACGACGCTGCCGCCACTTTTAAATGATTCGATTCTCGCCTCGTCCGATCAGTCGGTCAGCAGGGTGGGATCGACCTGGTTGGAGGTGTCGATGGCATCGGCGAAGCTGGAGTGGATATCCAGCGCACCGAAGCTCTTGGTGCCGACGCAGATGGGCACCACCAGGTACTGGTCATAGATGCCCTCCATGAATTCCTGATAGATGGCCAGCCGCTCATCGTGATCGGTGGACGCGGAGCCCTCCTGGAACAGCTCGACCAGCCGCTCGTCCCGGACCCGCAGCAAGGAGTTGTCGGAGGCAGGGCCGAACTGCTGAAGCAGGTTAGCGGGATCGTTGCCGGAGGCGTTGGATGCCTGGCCGATGGACATAGGCACCTGATTGGCGATCAGGGTAGGCAGGATGGTGGCAAAGTCGGTGACGCCGGACAGATCCAGATCGATGCCGATGACGGCGGCGTAGGACTGGGCGGCCTCAAACAGTGCGCTGTTCCAGGCGGTGCCCTCGGCGTACACGGCGATGCTCAGGCGGTTGGTGGTGTCATAGCCGGCCTCGGCCAGGTACTGGGCGGCCAGCTCGGGATCGTACTCGTACAGGCCAAGGTCCTCATAGACCCAGCTGTTCTCGCCCACCAGGGAGGAGGCGACATCGTACACACCCTCGCCCAGGCTCTCCACCATGGTGGTGATGTCCAGGCAGTGGGCAAAGGCCTTGCGGACGTTGATGTCGGCGAAGGGGCCGGTCTGCTCAGGCTCGTCGGAGGCGCCGCCCAGAGCGGTGGCCATCTCAAAGTAGTACACGGCGTTCTCCGGAGCGGAGATCAAAGACGCGCCGGGAACCGCGCCGCTGCTCAGGTTGTTGATATAGGTGGCCTCGGTCAGATACACGGCGTCCAGGTTGCCCGCCTGGAAGTCGGCGTAGCGGGTGGATTCTTCAGAGTAGAAATAGACGTTGAACTGGTCATAGTAAGGAGCCTCGCCCCAGTAGTAGGGGTTGCGGACCAAAGTGTACTTCACAGACTCCTCCCAGCCGGAGGTATCGGTGACACCGTCGCCCTGGAGCATGTACGGGCCGGTACCGATGAGCCAGGAAAAGTCATAGCCGTCCACGCCGGCCACATTGGCGTCCAGGATCAGGCAGTTGGCGTTGCCCAGCAGGTCGATCAGGGCCGCGTCATAGTTGTTCATGGGAATGACCAGGGTGTATTCGTCGGGCATTTCGGCCGCCTCCAGGTTCATGCAGGCATACATGGAAGCGGTACGGAGCTGACTGGCAACATGCCGGAAGGTGAACAGCACGTCGGCGGCGGTCATGGGGTCGCCGTTGGAGAACTTCACGTCATCCCGCAGACTGATGGTCAAGCTCTCCGCAGTGTACTCCACGTTGGTGGCCAGCTTGTAGCTCACATCACCGTCGGGTGTGCAGGTCCACAGGGTCTCGCCCACGGCGTGGACCAGGAAGTTGCCGGAGTTGGTCTGCAGGTCGGAAGCCGGGTCAAAGGTGGTGGAGTTGGCGTCGGTGCCGTAGTTGAACACCTTGTCGCCGGGGACCTCGGCGTCAGATACGGCCGCGGCGTCCTCGCCGGTGCCTTCGGCGGCCGGGGCCGTCGTGTCGTCGGAGCTGCCTCCGCCGCAGGCGGCCAGGCTGAACACCATGGCGACGCACAGCACAAGAGCCATGAGTTTCCAGATTTTCTTCATCTTGTTTTCCTCCTAAATTTGATGATTGAAAGGTTTTCCTCTATCATTGAACGGCGGCCGTCACCGGTCAGCCGATCAACAGCGCGATCTGGCCCCGGTAGGTCCCGGGTGCAATAGGCGTCCTGCGCCCATCCACCATCATGGTCAGGGTCTTTCCGGCGGGGGCCTCCACCCGTGCGCCCGGGGCCAGGGTCAGGGCCGTCAGGTAGCTGGCGCCGGTCACGGTCCAGACGCAGTTTCTGTCCAAGGAAAGAACAACGCCGTTATTCACCGCCGGCGCCGCCGTCTGGGTCACGTTCCCCAGCTCCTCCCGGTTCCGCTCGGTGATCAGATTCAGCCCCTCCCGATACGCCTGAACGGCGGCGGAGACGACGCCTCTGAGCTTCACATTCTCCAGCGTCAGCCCCAAATTTTTCGGCCCCATCAGGTCGTCCCCGCCGTGGCGCATGGCCACGGGGGAGGGCATGGGGGGCTGGTCCGGGTCAAACATAGGCAGGATGCCTATGAGCCGGTCGTGGAAGTATCCCATATCGCCCATGGTGCTGTACTGTGTGGCCCGGATATTGGTGGTGGAGTTATAGATATCTCCCGTCAGGCAGGAGTTGGAAAGCCGGATGACCACGTCCTCTGTATCGGACACGGCGGTCAGGTCCCGGCCCGGAACGGGCTCGTCCTTCACACCCATGGGGATCTTGAAATCGGCGAAAGGCATGCCGGTCTGGTCGTCGTCCATCAGCTGCAGCAGCACGCCGTTTTTCGGCTCCAGGACCATGTTGTCCATGACGATCCGGGTGGCGGAACCCTTGACGCACAGGGCGGACTTATCCGTCCGGATGACTGAATCCCGCAGCTCCAGGACGCTGTTGTCATCGTTGATGACAAGCACGCCGAACCGGCGGCCGGTCAGCTCGCTGCCGTTCACCACCTCGGCCCGGCCCAGGCCCTCCATGCCCATCAGAAGCAGTGGGTAGCCGTTGACCTTCACCCTGGTGTGATCGAAACGCACATGATTCTCGCCGATACAGAACGCGCCGTAGCCCTCCGCCCGAGGGCCGTACATCTCCAAAAAGGAGTCGGTGACCACCATGTCCACCCCTTCGTCGCTGCCGTCGATGGACAGCACGCCCCAGCCGTTGGTGCGGCAAAGGCAGCGGTTATAGCGGACCTTGGCGTTGTCGGTGAGCTGGTTGAGCCGGTTGGTGCCTTTGAAGCCCACAGCCCAGCTGAAAGAGCCCAGCCAGTCGCTGTCCGGGCTGTGACCGTTGATGCGGCTGTCGTTCACCGTGACGGTGCTGTCCCCGCCGGCATGGATGGCGCAGCGGGTGACGCCGCTGATATTGATGTCGCAGTTGTTGACGGTGACATTCGCCCGGTCAATGGCGGCCACCGCCGCGCCCACGCCCATGAAGTCGTTGGCGCCGAAGCCCTCCAGATCGATCTGACTGTCGTTCACCTCGTATGTACTGTCGCCGGTGATGAGCACAGCATTGAAGGACTCTGCCTCGCTGCCGATGTAGACGCCTTCGGTCTTCTCGCCCGTCACCGCGCCGCCCCGGACAACGGCGGGCACACCCTTGACCCGGTCCACAGCGCCGTCAGTGATGACGATGGCGTCCTCAAACTCCCGGCTGATCTGGTTGGCTTTCATCAATCCATGGGGAGCCATGTGATAGGTATCGGCCACCGTGAGAACGATGTCCCCCTGATAGCGGCAGGGTGACTTCAGCGGTTTGCCGATGCCGTTGACCGTAAGGGCCGCGAATTTGCCATCCGGTACGGTGACGCGAGCACCCTCCTCCAGGATGAATTCATATAGGCAAGTGGTCTTTTTGACCTCCCAGCACAGGCCCTTGTGGACCGTTTTTGTTCGCAGCAAGCGGTTCTCCCTCCCTGATATCTGTAACACTA
>CAZVRP010000022.1:17008-20927 GCA_964630255.1 uncultured Oscillospiraceae bacterium
TGGACCGTTTTTGTTCGCAGCAAGCGGTTCTCCCTCCCTGATATCTGTAACACTATTTTAACAATAAATAATTATATCGGCCCCCATTGACTCTGTCAAGCTACACTTCCTTGTGGCCTCACACAGTATCTATTTATACCGCAGAAATTTTCATTTTTTTGTATATCCATCCAATCTTTCATTGGACGGTTGTATTCGCCGGCGGGGATATGGTATGATTTGACCGTAAACAGAGTAGGGACGGCCGCGTCATACCGGTATTTTGACCGGTATCCAGTGCCGGGGGGATGGGAAGTTGTCCCCCGGACGAAACGGCGGCGCCGGCGCCGATGGAAATTCCTTTTCATTCCATCGGACCGCGTCAATGCCTGCGGTGGCCGCCCCGCATCCGCTGGAGGTAACCGAATATGAAAAAACTGACCCTGCGCAGCATTTGCAACCTGGCCTTTCTGGTAGCGCTGGAGGTGGTCCTCAACCGTTTTCTGTCCATCCAGACGCCCTTTTTGAAGATCGGCCTGTCCTTTGTCCCCGTGGTCATGGGCGGTATGCTCTACGGCACCGCAGGCGGCGCTATCGTGGGCGGCCTGGGGGATATGGCCGGCGCGCTGCTGTTCCCCTTCGGACCCTATCACCCCGGCTTCAGCGTCTGCGGCGCCGTCATGGGCGCGGTCTACGGCTGGTTCATGTACCTGGACGCGCCCCGGTTCCACAACCGGGAACGCCTTCCTCTGTGGCCCAACATCATCGTCCCAGTGGTATTCAACTGTGCGGTGGTCGGTCTTGTGCTGAACACCGTCTGGGTGTCTCAGCTCTATGGGAGCAGGACATACTGGGGTTGGTTCGTCTACCGCATCCCCGACGAGATCGGCATGAGCATCGTCAAGATCGCTGTCACGCCGCTGCTGGCTCCTCTGGCCCGGCGGCTGGATACGCTGGGCATCACAAAAAACGACAGATAGCGAGGTATTATTGCATGCGTGTCATGGCCATCGACTACGGGGACGCCCGGACGGGCGTGGCCGTGTCGGACGCCCTTGGCCTTCTGGCCGGGGAGACATATATTATAAAAGAATGGAATCCCGAGCGGCTGGCGGACGCCCTGGTGTCGGACGCCAGGACCAGGGACGTAGGTACGCTTGTACTGGGCCTGCCTAAGAACATGGACGGCACCGAGGGCCCCCGGGCGGAGAAGGCCCGGGTCCTGGAAGGTATGCTCCGGGCCCGGGGCATGACCGTGGTAATGTGGGACGAGCGGCGCACCACCATCGACGCCCACCGCATCCTGCGGGAAAATGGAAAGCGGGAGAAAAAGCACAAAAACACCGTGGACGCCGTGGCCGCCGCCCTGATTCTGGAGGGGTATCTGGGCTCTGGAAAATAAACCGATCCGGCGGGGGTTCAAACTCCGCCGGATCTCTTTTGCCGGTTTCACATGCCGGCAGTGAGCAATTTCTGGGATATGCGCGCCATGACCTCTATATAAATCGCGTGTCTGCGGAAGATATCCTGGACCGCTGGGGGGTCATATCCGGAATCGATAGTTGGCCTCGATGGTCCGTATCTGCCGGTAGAGCATGGTGTTGGCCGGCACATCTATGCCGTGTTCCGCCGCCAGCTCCATGATCTTGCCGGAGAGGGTGCCGATCTCCGTGGGGTGTTTTTTGCGGATGTCCTGGAGGGTGGAGGAGCTGTGGTTATAGGTATCCGGCACCAGTTTGCCGTAAAACTCCTTCCGGTAGGCCTCCGGGCTGTCCCAGTAGGTGCGGTAGCCCGCGGCGCGCATGACGGCGAATATTTCGTCGATCACGTCATCCATGATGGCCTTGGCCTCCGGCGTGTCCATCAGCGCCCCATAGTGCAGGCCCAGCACCGCCCCTAGGGGGTTCAGGGCGCAGTTGTAGATCATCTTGGCCCACAGCGCCGCGCTCAAGTCCTCTGTAGTCTGGCAGGGAATGCCTCCTTGATCAATGGCCCTCGCCAGGGGCTTCAGGCAGTCCGTCGGCAGGCCGTACAGATTCCCCAGCAGCACCGGTGCCGTGTGGACGGTGACGTTGCTTACGTTTGGTTCCGGCCGCTGGAAGCCGGTGATGACCCGGGCGGAACAAACCTGTTCCTTGGGGAAATTCTTCAAATACGCTTCGTCGTTGCCCCAGCCATTTTGCAAAATGACCAGCTTTCCCGCATCCTTGAGTATCTCCCGGTGGGCGGCCAGCTCACTACTGAGGGTCTCGTTGGCCATGGTCTTCACGGAGATGATGATATAGTCAAAACAGTTCGGCCCGAAGGAACCCAGCTCGTCCGTCACGGTCACATCCCCGGCCGTCACGTCCAGGTCTCCGAACAGGCCCCGGCGGTGCAGGCCGCCGGCCGCGATAGCCTCTTTCGTCCCTCCCCGGGCATACACGCTCACACCCCAGTCCACAGACCGCAGCGTGGCCCCCATTGCGACGCCGATAGCGCCGGCTCCGGCGATCAAAACATCCATACGTTCGCTTCCTCTCCGATTTATACCAGGGAATAATAGCATCTCCCAATATTTTACCACGGCCCACCTCGGCCGTCAACGCGCCGAAACAGGCAAAATCCCCGCTCACCAAAGGCAAGCGGGGATGTATTTTGCGTGTCACTCAGCGATGGCGTTGAGCTTCTTGGCCATGGCGGATTTCTTATGGGCCGCGTTGTTCTTGTGGATCAGGCCCTTCGCCGCTGCCTTGTCAACGGACTTCACAGCAACTTTATAGGCCTCGGCAGCCACCTTGCCGTCGCCGGCGCCAACAGCCGCATCGAACTTTTTCAGCTCCGTCTTGAGCGCGGATTTCGCCGCCTTATTCTTTGCGTTCGCCGCCTTCTGAAGCTGGTCCCGCTTGGCCGATGACTTGATATTCGGCATATACTTGCACCTCCCTATAAAAGTCTGAACATGATGTCCGCAGATGGTGATTATATCAAGACTTTTCCATAATTGCAAGCTTTTTTTCAAGTATTTTTTTCAAATCTGGCTAAAATAGAGGTAAAAACACGGAAGGATGATCTATATGGTAGGCTGCCGTACCGACCTGGCCACCGAGGAGCTGCCCCAAAACGGGGATGCGCTGCCCGGCGTCAAAAGCCGTCAGTACGATAGAGACGGGTTTACCGTCACGGATGTAGAAGTCCTGGACGAGCGAGGCTCCGCATCGTTATGTAAACCTGTCGGCCGCTATCTCACGATGGATATGGACAGCTTTTTCCGCCGGGAAGAGGACTCCTTTCCTCGGGCGGTAGAGCTTCTGTCCGACTGCATCGGCCAGCTGCTGCCCCTGGCACAGGAGGCCAGCGTATTGGTGGCCGGACTGGGAAACCCGGCTATCACACCGGATTCCATTGGCCCGGAGGCCGCCGCCGGCACTCTGGCCACCCGCCATTTGAAGGCCCAGATGCCGGAGGATTTTGCTATGTTTCGCACAGTAAGCGTGTGCCAGACCGGCGTTTTGGGTACCACGGGCATGGAAAGCGCCGAGCTCATCCATGCCATCGCCGGCGCAGTCTCCCCCCGGGCCATCGTGGTGGTAGACGCTCTGGCGGCCCGGTCGTCGGAACGGTTGTGCCGCACCATCCAGCTGACGGACACCGGCATCATTCCCGGCTCCGGGGTAGGCAATGACCGGGCGGAGCTGTCCCCCCGCAACCTCAAGGTTCCCGTCCTGGCTCTGGGCGTTCCCACAGTCGTGGACGCGGGGGAGGGGCTGATCGTCACGCCCCGGGACATCGACAAATACGTCAAGGACGCGGGCAGACTCATCGCCTACGCTCTGAACATGGCTTTGCATCAGGGGCTGACCGTTTCCGACATTGATATGTTCGTGGGTTGATCCCGCCGTTTGAGCGCAGGCATCAAACGGGAAGGCACGGGCAGAACGTTTCACGTGAAACAATTTTG
>CAZVRP010000023.1:0-20458 GCA_964630255.1 uncultured Oscillospiraceae bacterium
TCCAGGGCGTGGAGGACTTCCACGGCGAGATGGACTTCAAGGTGGCCGGCACCAAAAAGGGCATCACCGCCATCCAGATGGACCTGAAAAACGACGGTCTGAAGCATGAGATCGTGAAAAACGCCTTTGAGATCACCCACGAGGCCCGGCTCCAGATCCTGGACGAGGTCATGCTCCCCGCCATCAGCGAACCCCGGAAGGAGCTGGCCGCCTCCGCCCCCAAGATGATAAAGATGACCATCAACCCCGACAAGATCCGGGAGGTCATCGGCTCCGGCGGCAAGGTCATCCAGAAGATCACCGCCGACACCGGCTGCAAGATCGACATCGAGGACGATGGTACCATCTATATCGCCTCTGAAAACATCGACGCCTGCCGGGCCGCCAAGAATACCATCGACAATATCGTCTTCGTGCCCGAGGTGGGCCAGCTGTACTATGGCCAGTGCGTGCGCGTCATACCCATCGGCGCCTTTGTGGAACTGGTCCCCGGCAAGGATGGCATGGTACACATCAAGGACCTGGAGTTCAAGCGCACCGAGAAGGTGGAGGACGTGCTGAACGTGGGCGACTGGACCTGGGTCAAGGTCACCGAGATCGATGAGCGCGGCCGGGTGAATCTGAGCCGCAAGGACGCTATCCGTGAGCGCGAACGCGCCGGCCTGCCCGTCGATCGGGCGGACTGAGCAAGGGTGACATCCGCTTCACCATGAAGGACGAAACGGAAATCAGAGCGTAATTCCACGCATAAAGCGGGCTCCCGGCCGTCGGATCTGATTCCGATGGCAGGGAGCCTTTGCATACCGCTAAACGGGAATTTACATTTTAAGCATAGGCGCAGTATATGAAGCGGTAAATTAAAACCGGACACAGGGCGCTCTCAAACACCGCGCCGAAACCGGGCTTATGCGGACGCCTCCGACAGCTGTTTTTGGAAAATCCAACGGAAAACGCGCTTGTTCAGCGGCGTGAGAAGCCATACCTGGACGCAGAAGGCAAAGATCCAGTTGACAGGGGTCTTGGACACCACCGCCGCCAGGAACTGGCCGAAGCTCCAATGGAACTGAATCATATTGATGACGTTGGAGTAAATGCACATCAGCGGCGCCATGATCATCACGGTGTGGCCTACGCGCAGACAGGTGTATTCGATTTGGTTGTTCACCTTGTATTTCCCGGCCTGCTTGCCCGCCCACTTCTGCACGAAGAAGAACTGCATGATGAAGGCGAACGGGGCCTTCTGACAGAAGGCGATGCCCACCTGCCGGAACAGCTCGGGGGAAAACTCGCGCAGGATAAGGTATTTGTTGTACGTTGCCATCGTAGTGGCCATGAGGATGACGCCTGTAACGGTAAAAATGACGCGCTGAAATGTTGTTTTTGGCATGGTGCGGCTCCTTTCTTGATCGCGGGTATAGTCAGGCCAAAAGCAGCTTGCGGAGAACGGCGGAGGAAAGGAACGGATGGGCCTCCTTGCACCGGGACAGGCCCCTTTGGAAAGCGGACACGGCTCTCCTCTGCTTTCCGGCTTGACAAGCTTCGTAAATTATTTTAGCATGTTTTTTGACCCTTGTACAGCTTCCGCAAATATAAATTAGGACGAGAAAAGCGGAAAAATTTGAAGAAAAACCGCCTGCGGCGAACCGGTTTACGCGGCGGGACAAAAAATAACGCGGGCGGGATGCCGTACAGCGCATTGTATTTTAGGACTCGCGGATGTATGCTGAAATGGTTGGAGGTGCGACCTGTGGAAATCAAATACCTCAAAAGCTTTGAGATCGTATACGAGGCCCGGAGCATCACCGCCGCGGCGAAAAAGCTGTTCATCACGCCCCAGGGCCTGAGCCGCGGCATCCAGCAGTTGGAGCAGGAGCTGGGCGTAGCGCTCTTTGAGCGCACTCAGCGGGGCGTCACGCCCACGGCGGCGGCGGATCTTCTCTACGAGCGGACGCGGGAATTGCTGCCCCGTTTCGAGGCCATGGAGCGGGAGCTTGCCCATCTGGGAGAAAATAAGGCCCGTCTTCGCGTCGGCGCGGCCAGCGGCGTGTTCAACGTCGTCTCCTTCCAATCCCTCCTGGATTTTGCCGCCGGACAGCCGGAACTGGAGTTGGAATACGGCGAATACTCCAACCAGGAGGTCAAGGATATGCTCCTGGACTCCCGGCTGGAATTTGGCCTCATCGTTGGAGACTGGGCGGAGCCGGATGCCGTGACCCGCTGCGCGGGCGTCTGTCCGGTGTGCCTGTTGGTGTACGAAGGCCACCCGCTGTATGAAAAGGAGCGGGTGACCATCGATATGCTTCGGGAAGAGACGCTTATCACCATGAACGAAAAGTTCCGTCTGTTCCATGATTTTGTAGACGCCTGCCAGGTGCGGGGCTTCATGCCCAGGATACTGGCCCGGACGGCGGACGCCAACCTGCAGTATAAGCTGTGCTCTCAGCGGCTGGGGCTGGCCGTAGCGCCTGCCTTCATGGCGGATAATTTCTCCATGAAGGGTCTGCGGGCGATCCCCTTTGCGGAGGCCCTTCAATGGCGCGTAAACATCGCCTATATGCGGAACCGCAAGGACTTGCCGGTCATCCAGGCGCTCAGTGAATACCTGGCCGGCAGTCTTTAAGGCGCTGGCCGCTTTACTGTTTGCCGGCGGTCTGAAAACGTCCGTTTTCGTCATCACGCCTCCGGCGGCGGAGGCGGGGAAGATACCAGCCGCGGCCGTATACCAGCCCTTCCGCCAGAAGGCACACCGGCAGAGCGGCGAACACATCCACCGCCGAGTGCTGCTTCACAAAGCAGACCGCGAGGCATATAAGGAATGCGTAGAGGCCCAGAAGGACCTTCCAAAACCGGGACAGGCCCTCTTTCTTGGAGAACGCCGACAGGATGCCCAGAGAGTAGGCCACGTGCAGAGAAGGACACACGCCGGTGCTGGTGTCGAAGGAGTAAATGAACGCCATGAGGCGGGTGAGGACGTTGTCCCGGACAAAGACCTCCGGCCGCAGGTCCTGGCGGCTGGGCCAGAGAATATAGACGGCCATGGCCACGACCTGGGTCACTATGATATAGGTCTGGAGCTGCTTGAACCGGTCTATGTCATAGAAAAAACAGTAGGCCAGCGAGCCGAACACCACAAAATACCAGCTGACGTACGCCAAAGCGAACCACTCGTTGAAGGGGATCAGGTCGTCCAGCCAGCAGTGGACCGGGTGGCACCGCGATGCCGGGATGAGATTTTCCGTGAGGACGTACAGGACAAAATACCCCACCCAGCCCAGCAGCAGCTTTACGTGGGCGAACCGGGGCTCATTGATCCGGCTCAGCCGGAACTGTCTGTAATCAACGGCGGGCGTCTTCATGGTCAAATACCTTCAAGGGCTTGCTTTTCGGATACTCCCGCTTGGGGATGTTCCGATAGGGGATAACGGTGTGCTCCGGCAGCTCAACGGCCATGCCGCATATTGCCTCCATGAGCTGGTCGCGGATGCGCAGGCGCTCCTCCCGCAGGGGGGCGGCGGCGTTGAACCGGATGGGCTTGCCCAGCGTCATCAGCCGCAGCTTGGGCGCCAGATACATGGGCACAAAGCTGAGCTCCTGGCCGGTCTTTTTGTAATACATCCAGGCAACGTCCACGAACCGGTCCTGAAAGTCATAGAGGATGTTGTTGTATTTCCGGTCGTATTCCGGAAAGATGATGACCTTGGCGTCCGCCTTCAGGAGACTGACAGTCTGGCGGAAGGTGGTGAGGATGCGGGTGTCGTGGTAGACGGGAACGGTGTGGGCGTTATTGAAGAGGCAGACGGACAGCGGCGCGATGAGATAGCTCGCCAGCTTGTAGAACCAGCGGATGTATCCGGGCTTGAAGGACCAGAAATCCTCAAAGGCGTAGCCGGGGACCTCCCGCAGCTCCATCATCTGTCCCGCGCACCAGATGTAGTGGCTGCCGGGAAAGTACAGCTCCCCTGCGATAGGGCCGTGCATCTGGGCGTGGTTGCCCACCACGATCGCCGGGCCGTCGGGCAGATTTTCCAGCCCGGTGACCGCCGGCTTGGGATAGCACAGCTTTACCAGCCATCTGAGAAATTTATAGAGTGTGGAAGTTTTTTTATCGTCCATTCCCGGGCCTCCGCGATAGTTTTCATTCTCTCTATTATAGCAGAAAAACTCCCGGATGGGGAGTTTTTTCTATGGTGACTATTCATGGACCGAGCGCCCACAGCTTCCATGGGGCGAGGGAGCCCAGGACGGTGTGCTTGGCGCATAAAAACGGGCCGGAGGCCCGGGACCTCACGCAGAGCGGAAGCGCGTGTGTTCATACCTGCTCCGCCAGCTCCTCCCATTGGGCGTAGAGCCCGTCCAGCCGCTCCTGGAGAGCGGCCTTTTCCTCCCCCAGCTCCATGAGCTTCTGATAGTCGGTGGCGTTGGCCTCCTCCTGAGCGGTCAGCCGGGCCAGCTCCGCCTCCAGCTTTTCGATGTCCCGCTCCAGGCGGGCCAGCCGCTTGGAGCTGTCCGGGACCCGGGCGGGCTTCGCCGCCTTGGGCTTTGGCTCCTGGCGCTTGGCGGCCCGGACGATATCCGTCTGCCGGGCCTTGTAGGCCTGATATTCCTCATAGCCGCCCTGGAAATCCGTCAGCGCGCCGTCCTTCAGCTCCCATATACGGGTGGCGAAGCGGTCGATGAACCAGCGGTCATGACTGACGAACAGCAGCGTGCCTCCGTAGTCCTCCACCGCCTGCTCGATCCACTCCCGGCTGGCGATGTCCAGGTGGTTGGTGGGCTCGTCCAAAATGAGGAAGTTTATGTCGCTTTTCATGAGCATACAAAGCCGCAGGCGGCTCTGCTCCCCGCCGGAGAGCGTACCCACGGTCTTCAGGGCGTCCTCCCCCGTGAAGTTGAAGGCGGCCAGCCGATCCCGCGCCTCCTGGGGCTGGGCCCGGTCCTCGTAGATGAGGGTGTCCAGCGCCGAGCGCTCCGGATGGGAGAATACGATGATCTGGGGCAGATAGGCGGCGCGGATGGCTGGTCCCAGACGCACATAGCCCGTATCCGGCGTCTCCTGGCCCAGAATGAGCTTTACCAGCGTGGATTTTCCCGCGCCGTTGTCGCCCATGACGGCCACCCGCTCCCCCGGGCGGATGAGAAGCTCCAGACCGGAGAACAGCCGCTTCTCCCCATAGGACTTGCCAAGCTCCTCGGCCACCAGGACCTCGTCGCCGAAAAATTCCCGCTCCTTGAACCGGGCGTTCAGCTTCCGCTCCCGCTGGGGCCTGGGGGCGGACTGGAGCTTTGCGATGCGCTTTTCCATGGAAAAAGCCCGCTTATAGAGCTTATCGTTGCCCAGGAAGGCCCAGAGGCGGAGGTCGCGGGCCGCAGCCTCCAGGTGGGCGATCTCCTTTTGGCTCTTTTCATACTGGCGGCGCAGCGTCTCATACCGGCGCTGCTTTTCCCGGATGAAAAAGCTGTAATTGCCGGCGTAGAACTGACATACGCCGTCGGAAAGCTCAATGGTGCGCTGGGCCACGGCGTCCAAAAACCACCGGTCGTGACTGACGGTGAGCACAGCGCCCTTAAAATGGAGCAGGAAGTCCTCCAGCCACTGGGTGCTCTTCAGGTCCAGGTGGTTGGTTGGCTCGTCCAGAAGGAGGATATCCGTGTCCTCCAGCAGCAGACGGGCCAGATTCACCCGGGTCTTCTCCCCGCCGGAGAGGCTGTCGAAAAGCTGCTCCCGCATGGCCGGAGGCAGGTCCAGGCCGTTTGCCACCCGCTCCAGCTCATAGTCGGCGCTGTAGCCTCCCAGCCGGTCATATTCGGCCGCCAGCTTGTCATACCGGGCCAGGGTCTCCGGGGAGGCGTCGGTCTGCATGGCCGATTCCAGGGCGGTCATCCTTTCCCGGATATCGTCCAGATGGCGATAGGCGGAGCGGAGCACGTCCTCCGCGGTATATCCCTCGGGATAGACGGGTATCTGGGAGATGAGTCCCACCCGCTTGCCGGCGGCCAGGACGACCTCGCCCTCGTCCGGCTCCAGCGCGCCGGTGAGGATGCGAAGCAGGGTGGTCTTGCCCGCCCCGTTGGGGCCAAGCAGCGCCGCCCGCTCGCCGGTCTGTATGTCGAAGCTGACGCCCCGGAGCACCTCAGCGCCTCCGAAGCTCTTTTTTATGTCGCGCAGGGATATGTCGATCATGAAAACTCCAAATCTCAGCCGAAAACGGCTTTTTGCAGCACCGTGTTGGCGATGGGGGACGCCACGCCGTAGCCGCCGCCGGCCCGCTCCGCCAGAACCACAAAGGCCAGCGGCGCGTCGGCGTTGGTGATGAAGCCGGCGAACCAGGCGTGGGTATAGCCGTCGCCCACCTCGGCGGTGCCGGTCTTGGCGTGCATGGACAGCCCCGGATAGTTGCCGGAGCCGTAATTGTACTCCACGTTATAGCTCATCATATCGGACAGGGTGGCGGCGGTGGTCCCGTCCATGATCCGCTCCGTGCCGCTGCTTTTGCCGTACAGGATGGAGGGCTCCACAACGGTGCCGCCGTTGGCGATGGCCCCCATGAGCCGCAGCAGGGCATAGGGGTTGATCAGATCCTCGTACTGGCCGATGGCCTCCCAGGCGGCGTCGGCGTCGCCGTCGGCGGCGGGCACGTTTCCGGCGGCGGTGGGGATCTCGCCGTTCAGGGCGTGGGCGGTGGTCAGACCGTATTGCTCCGCGTACCGGGATATGACGTCGCCGCCCAGCTCCGCGCCCAGCTGACCGAAGGCCACGTTGCAGGAGTGGGCCAGGGCCTGCTCGATGGTGATCGTCCCATGGGTACCGCTGCAGGTGATGGTCTGTCCGCCGATGACGGTGCTTCCGCCGCAGTAGAAGGTCCTGTCAAAGAGGTCTGGAAGATTCTCTATGGCCGCCGCCAGGGTAACGATCTTGAACACGGAGCCGGGGACGAAGGATGAGCTCACGGCCCGGTTGATGAAAGCGCCGTCATAGGCGGGGTCGTCCAGATCGAAGGTCACGCCCTCGCTGGGATCGTAGCTGGGTGAGGAGACCATGCAGATCACCTCGCCGGTCTGATAATTGTATACCAGCACCGTGCCCTTTCGCCCGTTCAGGGCGTTATAGGCCGCGGCGCACACATCCGCATCGATGGTCAGCTTTAAGGTACCGCCGTCGGTGGTGGTGCCGGTGAGAAGGGAGTAATTGATCAGCTCCGGCCGGAACAGGTTGATGACGCCGGTGCCGATGTTCCCTTCCAGGTCGCCCACCACATGCAGGCAGGCGCAGCGCACATCCCGGCTCTCGGCGTAGCCGAAGGCCGATTCCCCGGCAAAGGCCAGGAGGGTGTCGTTCCGGTCGGTGACGGCGCCCCGGTTGAGCTGGCCATCGGTATATACGCTGTCGTTGGCGTAAAAGGCGGCCCAGTCGCCCCCATCCCGGACGAGCCGCCACAGGTATACGCCCATGCCGGCCACCACCAGGGCGGCGATCAGAAGCACCGCGAAAGCGCGGTTGGTGACTTTTTTCATGCCCGGCCCTCCGGGTAATAGCCCCCGCCGTCATAGCCGTCTCGGTAATCGCGGCCGCTGTAGCCGTCCCGGCTGCCGTAGCCGTCATAGCCGCCGGCGTCCTGATCCTCCACGCCCGCGCCGCCGGAAAACCGCTCCGGCCGCTTTACGGCGAAGCTGCCTTTGGCCCGGGTGTCGCAGCCCTTGATGAACGCAAGGAGCGTCCAGCAGGAGATCAGGCTGCTGCCGCCCTGGGACACAAAGGGAAACGTGACGCCGGTGAAGGGCAGGATGTCCATGGCGCCGTATACGTTCAGGCACACCTGCACCAGCATCATGCTGATGGTGCCGCTGGCGGCGATGACGAAATAGGACGAGCGGCCGGAGGACGCGTTTTTCACCACGAAGCCCGCCAGCGCCAGCAGCGACGCCACGCAGCAAAGCCCGGTGATAAGGCCCAGCTCCTCGCATATAACGCCGAAAACCAGATCTGTCTCGGCGGCCACGATATCGATGAACCAGCCGTTCCCGGCGCCCTGGCCGAACAGCCCGCCGCTGGCGGCGGCGCTCATGGCCCGCACCTGCTGATAGCCCTGGTCTGCCACGTCCTCCCACGCATGGCCCCAGCTCTCGAACCGGGTCAGCACGTATGGCTTGATGGTCAGCACCAGCATCACGCCCAGCACCGCCGCGGCCACGGCCAAAAAGGTGGTGGCGAAGCTGCCGGAGCGCATGAAGGATATGACCAGGAAGGTGACGAAAAACACCAGGGCCGTGCCGAAGTCGCCCATAAGGGCCAGCGCCCCCACGCAGGCGGCGGAGAAGCCGATGTAGAAGAACAGGTTCCGGTTCACGAACAGCCGGTCTAGGGTGGCGGCGCCGGTGTAGATATAGAGTATTTTGACGAATTCCGACGGCTGAAGGGAGAAGCCGCCGATCTCGATCCAGTTTTTCGCGCCGTTATTGACCTTGGCCAGGACCAGATTCAAGACCAGCAGCGCCAGGGCGGCCCCGGCGGTGAACAGGCGGATGGACTTGACCCGCTTCAGGTCCCGTATCCAGACGCCCATGATGATGAACAGGGCCATGGCCGCGGCCAGCAATATGATCTGCTTGAGCATGCTGTCCGGGGTCTTGGAGGCGGCCACGCTCATGCCGACGGTGGATAAAAACAGCGCCAGCAGTTCCGGCTCAAAGCCTGTCTGCCCGGAGGCGCGCAGCACGGTGAAATACACCCACTGGGCCACGCACAGAAAGCCAAAGGCCATAGCCACGCCGGCCCCGGCGTTGGGGTTATATGTCAGCTGCTGGAGGGTCAGCAGGATCTGCAGGGCTGTGAGCAGCAAAAGCGTCCCCGCCGGACGGACCCGCCGGCCTGGGGCGTGACGGTATTTCAAAAGAGAGGATCGCTCCTCCTCTGTGAGGTCCACGAACCGGGCGGATACGTCCCCCAGGGTGAGCACATCCGCATCCTCGATGGGCGCGCCGCCGGCCAGCGCCGGCTCGCCGTTGACAAAGGTCTCCCCCCGGCCGAGATTATAGACCGTCCAGTCGCCCTCGGCGCTGCGGATCAGGCAGGCGTGCATCTTCTCCACGGATGGGTCGTCTATCTGGCCGTCCACAGAGGGGGCCCGGCCCAGTATGCACTCCCAGTGGCGCAGGGGCACCATGATCTCGCCGGGAAGGTAGAGATAGGCCCATGTCTCCGGCTCATACCGCTCCCGGAGCATGCTGCGGACGCAGCGCACAACGATGGCGATCCCTATCAAGGGCACGATAAAACGGGATATGCCCGCCAGCATGGGGGCCGCTTCGCCAAAAATCACAGTCACCAGGTCCAAAACCCCAACCCTCTTTCAGAATCTTAAGAATCTTATTGACATTATACAATTCTGTAACTAAAATGTAAACTATGAAGTACAAAACACTTTTCTGGGCGATCCTCTTTGCCCTGCTGGCGGCGGCGGGCGCGGGGGTCTATCTGTTCCGGGGCGGCGGCGCCCAGGCGGTCATCTATGTGGACGGCCAGGTGTACGACACCGTGGACCTGAACGCGGTGGCCATACCCTATGAGCGCACCATTGAGACGGAGTACGGCTGGAACACCGTCCGGTTCAGCCATGGGGCCGTTGCCGTGACAGAGGCCGACTGCCCGGAGCGGGACTGCGTCCGACAGGGTGCGATCACCGACGGGGCGATCCCCATCGTATGTCTGCCCCACCGGCTGGTGATCCAGATTGAGGAGCCCTGAGATGAGGGGCGCCCGAAAACTCGTGTTTATGTCGCTTTTGGCGGCGCTGAGCCTGGTGATCTGGGTCATCGAGGCCCAGATACCGCCGCCGGTGCCCATCCCCGGTGTGAAGCTGGGACTGGCCAGCGCCGTCACCCTCGTGGCCATGGCCCTGCTGGGCCGACGGGAGGCGGGGTGCATTCTGCTGGTGCGGGTGGTGCTGTCGGCGGTGTTCGCCGGTAGCTTTTCCGCCATACTGTTCTCCCTGGCGGGAGGCGCGCTCTCCTGGGCCGTCATGGCTCTTTTGATCGGCCTTTTCGATGAAAAGCGGCTGTGGGTGGTGAGCGTCTTCGGCGCCATCGGCCACAACCTGGGCCAGCTTCTGGCGGCGGCAGCCGTCACCAAAACACCGGGCGTCTTCTGGTACGGGCCGGCGCTGCTGTGCGCGGCCGTCATCACCGGCGCGTTCACCGGCCTTGCGGCCATGTACCTCGTCCGCGCCCTTCGGGGCCATATCCACCGTCAGTAATATATCAAAGGAGCGATTTAATGTCTATCAACCGTGTGCAACTGAAACGCGAGGCCAAGGGCGTCATCCGTGAGGCCCGGCCCCGCCCCTTATGGGTGGCGCTGCTGTATATCGTGATATTGCTGGCGCTGACCGTTCTGTCCCTGGCCATCAACGGCACGTGGGAGGCCTATTCCGAGATGATCGACGCCGCCGCGCAGGGCGAGCTGGTCTATCCCGAGGCAACGGGAAGCGGCAGCTTTTTGGGGTGGCTCCTGAGCCTGGCGCTGGATATCATGACCATAGAGATGACGGTTGGCTTCTCTATCTACTGTCTGCGGATCTGGCGCCGGACGAAAGCGGGAGCCGGCGATCTGTTCGATTCCTTCGGGGTATTCTTCCGTTCCATCCTGATCCGCGTCATCCCGTCCATCCTGCTGTCGCTGTGGTCGCTGATCTATGTTCTGGCGGTGACGGGACTGACCGTGTTGGCGGCGGCCATCTCCGGGAGCGTCGAGCTGGCGCTCTGGGTCCCGCTGGCGGGGCTGCCGTTTCTGATCCCTATGATCGTGGCCTCCTTCGCCTACAGCCAGTCCGTGTATATCATGCTGGACAATCCCCAGATGTCCTGCCTGCAGTGCGTGCTGATGAGCCGCCGGATCATGAAGGGGCACAAGTGGGAGATGTTTGTGCTGGAGCTGAGCTTTATCGGCTGGGGGATACTGTGCGTCATCCCGGTGGTATACCTGTGGGTCATGCCCTATATGAGCGTCACCTTCGCGGGGTATTATGACCGGGTGATGGCGGACTTTATAAGCCGCAGCGCACCGCCCGTGCAGCCCCAGCCGCCGGAGGCATAAGGACTCGTCCCTGTAAAAAAGCAGTAGAGCTTTTTCCATCTACTGCTTTGATATTGTCAGAATTCCGAGGAGTAGGTCCTGAACCGGGCCGGTTTCGGCCGGTAGTGTATGCCCGATACGATGCCCATGGCGGCAAAGGTGGAGAACAGCGACGAGCCGCCGTAGCTGAAAAAGGGGAGCGTCAGGCCGATGACCGGGGTCAGGCCGATGCACATGCCGATGCTGTTGAACATCTGAAAGCAGACCATGGACGCCACGCCGAAGCATATCAGCATGCCAAAGGTGCTGTGGCAGTGCAGACCCACATAGACGCATCGGATGATGATGGCCATCAGAAGGGCGATGACGGCAATGCAGCCCACCATCCCAAGCTCCTCCCCAATGCAGGCGAAGATGAAGTCGGCATGCTTACTGTCGATGGCGGCAGACTGGGTCTGAGTGCCCTGGAACAGGCCCGTGCCGGTGAGGCGGCCGGAGGACAGGGCGATCTGGGCCTGTCGGGGCTGCCAGGTGATGCCGTAGCCGCTGGGGTCTATCTGGTCGGGGATGTAAGGGGCCAGAATACGCTCTTTCTGCGTGGTGGTGAGGAAGTTGTTCCAGGCCAGGGGGATGACGATGGCCAGGGCCGCGCCGCCGAACAGGAACCAATAGAGCTTCAGCCCCGCCACAAACATCATCACGACGAAGATGGACAAGAACACCAGAGCGCTGCCCAGGTCGCTGGATACGCCCAGGATCAGGACGAACAGTATGCCGAAATGGGCGGTCAGCTGCATGACCGACAGCGGCGCGCTCAGGTTCCGGTATTCCTTCAGATAGGAGATATGCCGGGCGGACAGCACAATATAGATCACCTTCACGATCTCCGAGGGCTGGATGCCGATGCCAAAGAACCGGATCCATCCGGAGTTGCCGGTCTCCTCGCTACCGATGCCAAAGGGGATCAAAAGCAGCAGCAATACCAGCTCCGTGACCAGCAGTATGGGCCACTGGTCCGCGATGATGTCCGCATCAATGACCGTGAACAGAAAGTACAGCACGATGCCTATGATCAGCGCCGCCAGCTGCACATACACATAGGACGAACCCATGTTCTGGGTGGCGCTGGATATGATGACGATCCCCAGAACGGCCGCAGCGAGACACAGGCTGAACAGAATCATGTCCGCACGCTTCAAAAAATCGCGGATATCGGAAAATTTCAGCTGCAAAGCCCTTCCTCCTCTGCGGCCCTCCGCGGGGCAAATTCTAAATCAGTATACCACAGATGGACGTTGGAGGCAACTTTAATAAAATTACGAATGGAGCAGAAAGCATGGGCGAGCACGAAGGCCACCGGGAGCGGATGAGGAGCCGATTTCTCCGGCATGGCCTGGACAATTTCGACGATCATAACATTCTGGAGCTTCTTCTGTTTTACGCGCTGCCAAGAAGGGATACCAACGATCTGGCCCATGATCTGCTGGCGGCTTTCGGCACTCTGGACGGCGTGTTCGACGCCACCGCCGAGGCGCTGATGACCGTGGAGGGCGTGGGCGAAAATACGGCCGCTCTCATCCGGCTCGTGCCGGAGACGGCCAGGCGGTATCTCATGTCGAAGACCCAGCCGGGGGATATCCTGTTCGACAGCGAGAGCGCGGGACGGTATCTTCTGCCCCGGTTCCTGACCTGCCGGGAGGAGGTCTTCTATCTGGTGTGCCTGGACGCCAAGCTCAAGGTCCTGGACTGCCGCCCTTTGAGCATGGGCAACGCCACCTCCGTGGCGGTGAGCATCCGCAAGATCGTCCAGATCGCCCTGGGTCAGAACGCCTCCGCAGTCCTGATGGCCCATAACCACACCGGCGGGATCGCCCTGCCGTCGTCGGAGGATGTCGAGGTCACGCTCCGCATCCGGTCGGTGCTGGAGCAGGTGGGCGTCACGCTGACGGACCATATCATCGTGGCCGATGACGATTTCGTGTCCATGGCCGACAGCGGCTATCTGGACAAGTCGTGATACGCACTGCAGGATACCGATCGGTATCCTGCACATTTTCACAGATATGACGGGACCCCATAGGATTTCATGCGTTATGTAAAATAAAAAATTGATACAATTTGTTTCTGGACGCGTTTCAGAAATTTGAAATTTCTGGTAATTTCTGCTGTAGCTGTTGGGATCAAAGGAATAGGGGATTGTTGAAATCTCTGTTGAAAATGTTGATAACTATCTGCATTATCCAAGAATAAAACATTTATGTAAATCTCTGTCCGCCCGCCGCGAAACGGAAAAATTGTAGAGAAAGAGGGGATTTGCGGGGAAGGGGGCGGAAAGGCGAACAGGCAAAAAATTGGAAATAATTGTAAAAAATATGAGAAATTCGATTCATTTCGTCGGGTATAATACAAATCGTAATCAACATACCGTCGAGGCGGCAAAAAAGGGTCCGCCGCAAACCTTCGTTTTGCAGCGGACCCTTTCCTATCGCTTTTTATTGATCCAAAGCCGCTTTGCCAGCCGCTTGCGCGGCAGCCGCAAAGCATGGCGCTTATTGCTTCGGCAGCACCGGTATGGTACCTGATTTGCGATCATTAAGCCGCCGATGTAATAATAAACGCCCTAAATGCCCTAAATGGCGGCCTTGGCCCTCTCCACCAGGGCGGTGAAAGCGGCGGGGTCGTTGATGGCGGTCTCGGAGAGCATCTTCCGGTTCATCTGGATGCCGGCCTGCTTCAGGCCGTACATGAAGCGGGAATAGTTGATGCCGTTGAGCTTGCAGGCCGCGCTGATGCGGGTGATCCACAGCTGGCGGAAGTCGCGCTTGCGCTGCTTGCGGCCGATATAGGCGTAACGCAGGCTCTTCATCACGGCCTGGTTGGCCATCTTATAGTGACGGGACTTGCTGCCCCAATAACCCTTGGCCATGCCAAGTGTCTTATTTCTTCTCTTGCGCGTCATCATCGCGCCTTTGATACGTGCCATCTTTCGTTACCTCCTTATTTGTACGGGATCATGCGCTTGACAGTCGCCGCGTTGGTGCTGTCGGCGTAGGCGCCCTGGCGGAGGCCTCTCTTGCGCTTGGTGGTCTTGCCATGGCCGTTGAGCAGATGGCTCTTATAGGCGTGGGCGCGCTTGACCTTGCCGTTCTTGGTCAGAGAGAAGCGCTTTTTGGAAGCGCTGTGGGTCTTCAGTTTCGGCATATCAGTTTGTCTCCTTTGCTTTATCTTGCTTTTGAGATTGTTTCTTGACGGGGGGCTGGGTCTTGGGCGAGAGGAACTGTGTCATCAGCCGTCCCTCCAGCTTAGCGCCCTTATCCACCTTGGCGATGTCCGCGCACTCGGCTGCATAGCGCGCCAGAAGCTGCCGCCCCAGGTCGGTATGCGCCATCTCGCGGCCGCGAAAGCGCACCGTGACCTTCAGACGGTCCCCCTCGGTCAGAAACTTCTGGCCGTTGCGAAGCTTGACCATAAAGTCATTCTCGCCGATGGACGGCGACATACGGATCTCCTTTACCTCGACGACGTGCTGGTTTTTCTTGGCCTCTTTCTCCCGCTTGGACTGCTCAAAACGGTACTTGCCATAGTCCATGACCTTGCACACCGGGGGCTTTGCCACCGGTGATATCATGACCAGATCAAGGTCCCGCTCCTGGGCGATGTCCAGGGCCTCCTTCGAGGACATGATCCCCAGCTGTTCGCCATCCTCGCCGATCAGGCGCACCTGCGGCTCGCGGATATCCTCATTCAACAGATGTGTCGTGTTCGCTATTGCCAGAGCACCTCCCTGTGATTAATACAAAAAGCGCGGATACAGGACGTATCCGCGCAAAAGCACATATTCTCCCAAGGGAAAACGGCTTGCGGCCTCGGCGCGCTCCGGGCGGCCGGGCGAGGACGGATACCGCTGCGTCCTGCTTTGTGCCCAAATATTATATCCGGCAAAAGAGCCCCTGTCAAGTCTATTTTTCCGCGAAAGCGGGAAAAATCCAGAATATGATAGAGCTGGAGCTGTTGTCCGCCTTCTTGATGGGCGGCGTCGCCTACGGCGCCATAGAGCTTTTGTGGCGCGGACATACCCACTGGACTATGGTCCTGACCGGCGGTATATGTTTTCTTTTCATGTATCTCATCGCCGCCCGCCGGCCGGCGGGCCGGCCGGGACAGTATTTCCTGTGCGCCGCGGTCATCACCGCGGTGGAGTTTGTGGTGGGCTCCATCGTGAACGTGGGGCTGGGCTGGGGCGTATGGGACTACTCGGCCATGCGGTGGAACCTGTATGGCCAGATATGCGCCCGGTACAGCCTCTACTGGCTCATCCTGAGCGTACCGGGCTGCGCTCTGGCCCGAATGCTGCGGCAGTTATTCCTCCGCTGGAGCGGCTGAGGAGGCGTTCTCCAGCTCCACCGCCAGCTTCACGATGCGGCTGGTGCCCAGCCGTTCCGCCCCCAGGGCGATGAAATCCTCCGCGTCCTGGAGGGTCCTGATACCGCCGGACGCCTTCACCTTCACATGGGGCTCGCAGCACTCCCGCAGCAGCTTCACGTCCTCCCGGGTGGCCCCGCCGGTGGAAAAGCCGGTGGAGGTCTTTATATAATCCGCCCCGGAGGCGGACACCACCTGGCACATCATCCGCTTCTCCTCCTCTGTGAGAAGGCAGGTCTCAATGATGACCTTCAAAATGTGCCCCTGGGTGAAGTCGCGGACGGTCCGGATCTCCCGGAGGACATCGTCCCAGCAGCCGTCTTTGACCATGGCCAGGTTGATGACCATGTCGATCTCGTCGGCGCCGTTGGCGATGGCGTCCTGGGCCTCGAACGCCTTGGTCTTGGGAGTGCTGTAGCCATTGGGGAAGCCGATGACCGTGCAGATGGCGAGCCGGTCCCCCACATAGCCCCTGGCCCCGGCCACATGGCAGGGCGGGATGCACACGGAGGCAACGCCATAGCGGATGCCCTCGTCGCACAGGGTCTTGATCTCCTCCACGGCGGCATCCTGCCGGAGCAGGGTGTGGTCGCATACCTTCAGAATTTCTTCCAGATTCATGATATATCCTCCTGACGCGGGGCCTTGGTCCCGCTGATATTCTACCCGTCATATCCCCCGCCCGGCGCTCATACACTTGGATATCAACGCTTGTGAGGTGCGCCAATGGACGAGGCCTTTGCGGTCGCCAACCGGGCGGAGCTGTGCGGCATGGCGGCCGCCCTTCCCCGCTATTCCCATGAGAGCCGGGGCATCCGGTTTTTTACCTTTCCCCTGGAAGTACGCCGTTTGAGCGGCGTCACCGACACCTTAAACATCATCGTCCGCGAGTCCATGCTGCCGGACGACAGCCTCTTTCAGACCGGACCCGTCCGGGTGACAGGGGAACTGCGCTCCTTCAACAACAGAAGCGGCGTGGGCAGCCGGCTCGTTCTGACCGTCTTCGCCCGGGAGATCGGCCCCGGCAGCGGCGATGAAAACCGCATCGCCCTCACCGGCGCCGTCTGCAAGGGACCCGTCCTGCGGGTGACGCCCATGGGCCGGGAGATCTGCGACATCATCCTGGCGGTGGGCCGGCGGTATCACCGCAGCGATTACATACCGGTCATCGCCTGGGGCCAGCAGGCCCGGGAGGCGGCCGAGGCGGAGGTGGGCACCCGTCTGGCGGTCAGAGGCCGGCTCCAGAGCCGGGCCTACACCAAGGTCATCGACGGGGAGAGCTTTGAACGGCTGGCCTTCGAGGTCTCCGCCGCCGACGTCTTCCCGGTATAAGCGCCGTTCTTTCTATATTAATATAACTCGCCCCCGCTGTCAAATATTGAAAAATCCGCCCGGATGTATTATCATAGCAGTATCCGGAGCATGCGCCGGCAGGGGGTAAGCTATGAGTATTTTAACCGACGGTACATATAGGGCCCATGAGCATCTGGGCTGCCACCCGAAAGGGGATGGCTTCGTCTTCCGCGTGTGGGCCCCGAACGCCCGGGCCGTTTCCGTGGTGGGCGATTTCAACGGCTGGGACGACAGCGCCGCGCCCATGACCCGGGACCAGGACGGCTTCTGGTGCGCGGAGCTTACCGGAATACAGTACGGCCAGGTGTATAAATACGCCGTCTTCGGCCCGGATGGACGCTGCGTACTGAAGGCCGATCCCTTTGCCTTCCACGCGGAGACCGGCCCGGCTACCGGCTCCAAGGTGTGGGACATCTCCCGGTTCCCATGGGACGACCGGGAGTGGATGAGCGCCCGTCCCTATCAGAAGCTCCGCAGCCAGCCCATGAACATCTATGAGGTACATCTGGGCTCCTGGCGGCTGGCCGAGGGGGAGGTATACCCCAACTATCAGAAGATCGCGCCCATCCTGGCGGCCTACTGCCAGATGATGGGCTATACCCATGTGGAGCTGCTGCCCATCACCGAGTACCCCTTTGTGGGCAGCTGGGGCTATCAGGTGACGGGCTACTTTGCCCCCACCAGCCGGTACGGCACCCCTCAGGATCTCATGGCCTTCGTGGACACGCTGCACCGGGCGGGCATCGGCGTCATCATCGACTGGGTGGCGGCTCACTTTCCCCGGGATGAGCACGGTCTGGCCCGCTTTGACGGCACCGCCCTGTATGAATATGCCGACCCCCGCATGGGCGAGCACAAGGAGTGGGGCACCCTGATCTTCGACTACGCCAGTCCCGACGTGCGGGGCTTCCTCATCGACTCCGCCCTGTTCTTTTTGGAGCGGTACCACATCGACGGCCTGCGGTGCGACGCGGTCAGCTCCATGCTGTACCTGGACTACGGCCGGAAGGCCGGCGAATGGGTAGCCAACCGGGACGGGGGCAACGTCAACTACGATGTGGTCTCCTTCTGGCAGGAGCTGAACACCGCCGTGGCGGACCGCTGCCCCGGCGCCTTCACCGTGGCGGAGGAATCCACCGCCTTCCCACGGGTCACCGCCCCCGTGGAGGACGGCGGCCTGGGCTTCACCTTCAAATGGGACATGGGCTTCATGCACGACACCATCGACTATTTCAGCATGGACCCCTACTTCCGCCGGGACAACCATGACAAGCTCACCTTCTCCATGATGTACGCCTTCTCCGAGTATTATATCCTGGCCTTCTCCCATGACGAGGTGGTCCATGGCAAGGCGTCCATGCTGGGGAAGATGTTCGGCCTGTACGACGATAAATTCGCCGCGCTCCGGGCTCTGTACGGCTATCAGTTCGCCCATCCGGGCAAGAAGCTCACCTTTATGGGCGGCGAGTTCGGCCAGTTTATCGAGTGGAACTACGCTCAGCAGCTGGACTGGTTCCTGCTGGACTATCCCAAGCACAGGGGCATGCAGGAGTATACCGCCGCCCTGGGACAGCTCTATCTGTCCCACGGCGCCCTGTGGCAGATCGAGGACAGCTGGGACGGCTTCACCTGGCTCAACCCCGATGACCGGGACCGGAGCTCCATTGCCATCCTGCGCCGGCCAAGGGACAGGAAGTGCGGCGGCCCCATCGTATGCGTATGCAACTTCACCCCCATGAATTACGAGGATTTTGTCATCGGCCTGCCCGCAGCCGGGCGGCTGATCCCGCTTCTCAGCAGCGACGAGACCCGCTTTGGCGGCGGCGGATGGACAAGCCCGGAGATCGTGTCCGAAAACATCTCCTTCCGGGAGTTCCTCCATCAGGCCAAGGTCTCTCTGCCGCCGCTGTCCGCGCAGTATTTTGAATTCAAGGAGGATGCGTCATGTCCATCAGCACATTGAAAAAAGAGTTCACCGCCAAGGCGGCGGAAAAGGGTCTGTCCGGCCCCCTCAAGGTCCTGCTCGCCGCCTCCGAATGCGCCCCGCTGGCCAAGACCGGCGGCCTGGCGGATGTGGTGGGCACCCTGCCCAAATACCTCAACAAGCTCGGCTGCGACGCACGGATCATGGTCCCCTATCACCGGGTCATCAAGGACAAATACGGCGATCAGGTGGAGTACCTTTTCAGCTTTGAGATCAACATGGGCTGGCGGCGCAAGTTCGTGGGCGTCAACCGGCTGATGCTGGGCGGCGTATGCATCTGGCTCATCGAGAACGAGGAGTATTTCGGCGGCCCCATCTATCAGCCCGACCGGGAGGGCGAGCAGTACGCCTACTTCACCCGGGCCGTGTGCGAGAGCCTGTTCCGCCTGGACTTCATCCCCGATGTGATCCACTGCAACGACTGGCATACGGGCATGCTCCCCCTGCTTTTGAAGACCCAGTATGTCAACTCCGGCCTGGGCCGGACAAAGACCCTGCTCACCATTCATAATATCGCCTACCAGGGCCTTTGCAAGTTCGATTTCGTCCAGGATTTTCTGTCCATCCCGGACGGCTGCCTCGGGCTCATGGAGCGGTACGGCATGGCGGACTTCCTCAAGGCCGGCTGCGTCATGGCCGACCGGGTGAACACCGTCAGCCCCTCCTATGCCCAGGAGATCTGCACCCCGGAATACGGCGAGGGCCTGGACGGTGTGCTGAACCTGCGGGGCGACACCGCCGGCATCGTCAACGGCATCGACAAGTCCGTCTGGCGGCCGGGCAAGGACCCTCTGATCCCCGTGAACTTCACCCGCTCCAAAATGCTGGGTAAGATCCAGTGCAAGACGGCCCTGATGGAGGAGACCGGTCTTGAGATCGTTCCCAACCGCCCCCTCATCGGCATGGTGACCCGTCTGGTGGAGCAAAAGGGCCTGGAGCTGGTGATGGAGGCCATGGATCATCTGCTGTGGGAGAACGATTTTGCCTTCATCCTGCTTGGCAACGGCAACAAGAAATACGAGACCTGGCTCCGGGGCCTGGAGGCCCGCCATCCCGGCCGGGCCTGCGCCTGGATCGGCTATGACGACGCCCTGAGCCACCACATATACGCCGGATGCGACTTCTTTTTGATGCCCTCCCGGTTCGAGCCCTGCGGCATATCCCAGCTTATCGCCATGGCTTACGGGACCCTCCCCATCGTCCGGGAGACCGGCGGCCTGCGGGATACCGTCCAGCCTTACAACCAGTTCACCGGCGAGGGCACGGGCTTCACCTTCGCCAAGATGGAGGCCGGGGATATGGCCAACGCTATCCGCCGGGCCCTGGCGGTATATCGTGACAAGCAGGCCATGGCCGGCCTCATCAAGCAGGCTATGGCCGTGGATTACAGCTGCGACAAGTGGGCCTATGACTACTGTGAGCTGTATTTGAGTATGCTGTAGATCACCGCCCGCTAAAAAGGACCTGCCTTCTTGCGTTGCCCACAGTCAATGCAAAATACAGGCAGCAGACGATCAGCATCACGGCCGCGCTGACCGCCGCAGTCAGATACACGGTGCTTTTCAGTTCCGGGAAACCCTGCAAAGTAAGCACGGCATGGCAGATCCCGGCGGCCGGTATCATCGTAAGAA
>CAZVRP010000024.1:0-19528 GCA_964630255.1 uncultured Oscillospiraceae bacterium
CTCATCATGCATAGTGGTCTCCATGATACCGGCGCGGGCGCCGCCGATGCCGGCGATGTAGGCCAGGGCAATCTCCAGGGCCCGGCCGGAGGCGTTCTGCTCCACGGCCACCAGGCAGGGCACGCCCTTGCCGGCCACGTACTGGGAGCGGACGGTGTGGCCGGGACCCTTGGGGGCCGCCATGAACACGTCCACATCGGCAGGGGGCACGATCTGCTGATAGCGGATGTTGAAGCCATGGGCAAAGGCGATGGCCTTGCCAGAGGTGAGGTTGGCGGCCACGGACTCCCTGTAGATATCGGCGGCGCGTTCGTCGTTGACCAGCATCATGATGATGTCGGCAGCTGCCGCAGCGTCGGCCACGGTCATGACGGTGAAGCCGTCCTCCTCGGCCTTGGTCCAGCTCTTGCCCTTCCGGAGGCCCACGATCACATCGCAGCCGGAATCCCGGAGGTTCTGGGCGTGGGCATGGCCCTGGGAACCGTAGCCGATGATGGCGATTTTCTTGCCGTTCAGCACATTGAGGTCGCAGTCCTGCTCATAATACATCTTTGCCATGATAAGTAAACTCCTTTTATATGATATTTTTAAGTGATCGGAAATTGGCTGCATGGCAGGCCCGCGCTTGGTTGTCGGGCCTGCGGGCTCCGATAACGGAGCGGTCCGTGCGAATACAAAGTTCTTTGCGTTTATTTTTTTCAGGAAAAAGTAACGGCAGCCTTGCCATAGTTGAATTCGCCCTTCTCCTTGGTATCCTCGTCGATGGTAAAGGCGCCCCGCTCCAGGGCGACCACGCCGGTGCGGACCAGCTCCAGGATGCCGTGCTTTTCCACCAGGGCCTGGATGGCGTTGGTCTTGACCTCCTCGCCGATGACGGCGATGGTCAGGGAGGCAGGGGCCACGTCGATGACGTTGGCCCGAAAGATACTTGCGATCTGGATGATCTCGCTGCGGGCCTCAGTGGTCTCGGCCCTGACCTTGATGAGCACCAGCTCACGGCGGATGGAGTGGCTCACATCCAGCAGCTTCACCGAGTGGACGGGGAAGAGCTTGCGGAGCTGGTTGCACAGCAGTCTGGCCCGGGCGTCGTCTTCGGCCATGACCTCGATGGTGATGCGGCTGACGGTGGGGGTATCGGTGGTGCCCACGGCCAGAGATTCGATGTTGTAGCCCTTCCGGGAGAACAGCCGGGACACCTGACTGAGCACGCCGGCCTCGTTGTCCACTAGGACGGCCAGCGTATAACGGTTCTTTCTCATGCTCCGCCCCTCCTTAGTTCAGCAAAAACTGTGTGATGTGGTCGCCGCCGTTGACCATAGGCCGGACCTTCTCATCCACGTCGATGACCGCATCGATGACATAGCCGTGGCCGCAGGTAAGAGCCTCCTTTAGGGCAGCCTCAAAGTCCGCGGCGTTATTTACCCGCCGGCCGCTGAGGCCGTATGCCTCCGCCAGCTTCACATAGTCCGGCTCCACGGTGATATCCGTCTCGCAGTAGCGCTTATTATAGATAAGTGTCTGCCACTGGCGGACCATGCCCAGGGTGCGGTTATCGAAAATGATGGTGATAATGGGCAGGTTGTAATAGGCCACGGTGGCCAGCTCGTTGCAGTTCATGCGGAAGCTGCCGTCACCGGTGATGTGCAGCACCGTCTTGTCCGGATGGCTTACCTTGGCGCCGATGGCGGCGCCCAGACCGAAGCCCATGGAGCCGAAGCCGCCGGAGGTGAGGAGCTGCCCGGGATAGTCGTAGTGGAAGTGCTGGGCCACCCAGATCTGATGCTGGCCCACGTCCGTGGCCACGATGGAGTCCCAGGGGGCGGTACGGGCCACGATGTCGGAGATCTGCTTAGGGGTCAGAGCCTCGCCGGTCAGCTCATATTCCGTCTCCGTGGGGAAGGAGAAAACATAGTCCTTCCAGTCTTTGTTGCTCTTTTGGCCGATGCGCTCATTGAGAAGGCTCAGCACCTGCTTTACATCGCCCACGATGTGGTGGCTGGTCTGGACGTTTTTATTGATCTCGGACCGGTCGATGTCCACTTGGACGATGACCGCCTGGCTTGCGAAGGTTGCGGGGTTGAGGGCCACCCGGTCAGAGAAGCGACAGCCCAGGGCGATGAGCAGGTCGCATTTATCCACAGCCATATTGCTGGCCTGGGAGCCGTGCATGCCGATCATGCCGGTGGTCAGGGGGTTGCGGCCGTTGAAGCCGCCGGCGCCCATGACCGTGATGGCCACAGGGGCGTCCACCTTCTGGGCGAAGACGGCCAGCTCCTCATGGGCCCGGCCCCGGACCACGCCGCCGCCGCAGATGAGCAGGGGCCGCTGGGACTCATTGATGAGCTGGACCAGGGTGTCGATGTCCTCCATATCCGGCTCTGGGGCGGTCATGTCGTGGCTGGCCCGGCCGATGAGGGCGGCCAGACGACCTTTGGTGTGGTGGACCTCCCGGGGGAGAAACTGGTACTCCGCCTCCTCGGCGGTGGCGTTTTTCAAAATGTCGATGAGCACCGGGCCGGGCCGGCCGCTGCGGGCGATGGCAAAGGCCTCCCGGACGATGTCCGCCAGCTGGTCGGCGTGGCGGACCAGGTAGTTGCACTTGGTGATGGGCATGGTGATGCCGGTGATGTCCACCTCCTGGAAGGAGTCCCGGCCGATCAGGTTCTCCCCCACGTTACAGGTGATGAACACCACGGGGGAGGAATCCATGTAGGCGGTGGCGATGCCGGTAACCAGGTTGGTGGCTCCGGGGCCGGAGGTGGCAAAGCACACGCCCACCCGGCCGGTAGACCGGGCATAGCCATCTGCGGCGTGGGCCGCGCCCTGCTCATGGGCGGTGCGGATGTGGGTGATCTTGTCCTTGTAGTCGTACAGAGCGTCGTACACGTTCAAGATGGTACCGCCGGGGTAACCGAAGACGGTGTCCACGCCCTGTTCCACCAGGCATTCCAAAAGAATCCTTGCGCCAGTAAGTTTCATGGGGATGCTCCTTAAATTCGATCGGCTATGGCCTGGGCCATCTGCGCGCAGGTCAGAGGCGCCACGCCGGGTACGGCGATGTCGTAAGTGCGGCAGCTGTCATTCAGGGCCTTGTCCACGGCAGCCTCGATGCAGCCGGCCTCCTGCTGCAGACCGAAGGAGTAGCGCAGCATCATGGCGGCGGAGAGGATAGTGGCGGTTGGGTTGGCCTTGCCGGTGCCGGCCATGTGGGGCGCGGAGCCGTGGATAGGCTCATACATGCCCCGGGTGCCGTTGCCCAGGGACGCGGAGGGGAGCATGCCGATGGAGCCGGTGATCTGGCTGGCCTCATCGGAGAGAATATCCCCGAACATATTGGTAGTGACCAGTACGTCGAACTGGGAGGGATTTTTTACCAGCTGCTGGGCGGTGTTGTCCACCAGCATGTCCTCCACGGTCACGTCCGGGTACTGCTCAGCAATGCGGTGGATGGTCTCCCGCCAGAGCCGAGAGGTCTCCAGGACGTTGGCCTTGTCCACGCTGATGACCTTCCCGCTCCGCTTTTGGGCGGCGGCAAAGGCCACGCGGGCGATGCGCTCGATCTCCATGACGGAGTAAGCCTCCGTGTCATACGCCTCAGGACCGTGCTGCCCCTCCCGGCGGCCGCGATCGCCGAAATAAATGCCTCCAGTGAGTTCCCGGACGATGAGAAGGTCAAAGCCACGGGAGACGATGTCCTCCCGCAGGGGGGACTTGCCAGCCAGAGCGGGGTAGAGCTTGGCGGGGCGCAGGTTGGTGTACAGCCCCATCTTGGCCCGCAGCCCCAGCAGCGCCCGCTCCGGGCGGATGTCGCCGGGGAGAGTGTCCCACTTGGGGCCGCCCACCGCCCCCAGGAGCACGCTGTCGCTGGCCAGGCACCCGTCTACAGTCTCCTGAGGCAGGGGGACCCCGGTGGCGTCGATGGCCTCGCCGCCGGCCAGATAGCGGGTAAATTTAAAGGTGTGGCCGAATTTCTCGCCGATCCTCTCCAGAACGGCCACCGCCCCGTCCACGATCTCCGGGCCGATGCCGTCGCCTTTGATAAGCGCAATATTGTATTCCATGTGTCAATCCTCCTGTCGGGCCTTCAAATAGGGGAGAAGTCCGCCCTTTTCAATGATGTTGTTGATGAACGCCGGGAAGGCCGCGGCCTGGAAGGAGCGGCCCGCGGTCTCATCGGTGATGAGGCCGGAAGCGAAGTCCACGGTGACCTTATCGCCGTTTTGGATGGCCGCTGCCGCCTCTGGGCACTCCAGGATGGGGAAGCCGATGTTGATGGCGTTGCGGTAGAAGATGCGGGCGAAGCTGGCGGCGATGACGCAGGATGCGCCGCATGCCTGGATGGCCATGGGGGCGTGCTCCCGGGAGGAGCCGCAGCCGAAGTTCCAGCCGCCCATTACGATGTCGCCCGGCTTTACCGATCCGGCAAAGGCGGCATCGATGTCCTCCATGCAGTGCTTGGCCAGCTCCGCGGGGGAGGGAGCGTTCAGGTAACGGGCGGGGATGATCACGTCCGTATCCACGTTGTCGCCGTATTTGAAAACAGTTCCGGTGGGCATGTCAATTTCCCTCCTTGTCGATATCCATAGGGGAGGCTAGGCAGCCGGCTATGGCACTGGCGGCGGCCACAGCGGGGGAGGCCAGGACAACCTCGCTCTGGGTGTGGCCCATGCGGCCGACAAAGTTGCGGTTAGTGGTGGCCACGGCCCGCTCGCCCTCGGCCAGGCAGCCCATGTGTCCGCCCAGGCAAGGCCCGCAGGTGGGCACGGAGAACACGCAGCCGGCTTCGATGAATATCTCCGCCAGGCCCTCCTTCACGCACTGGAGGCTGACGGCCTGGGTGGCCGGGATGACGATGCAGCGGATGCCCTCGGCCACCTTTTTGCCCTTCAGTATCTCTGCGGCCGCCCGCAGATCGGAGATGCGGCCGTTGGTGCAGGAGCCGATAACGACCTGGTCGATGGGCATGCCCTTTACCTGGTCGATGGTCCTGGTGTTGCTGGGCAGGTGGGGCAGGCTCACGGTGGGCTGCAAGGCGGACAGGTCGATGACCACCTCGCTGTCATACGCCGCGTCCGGGTCGGCCTCATAGGCCGTCCAGGGCCGATCCACCCGGCCGGAGACGTATTCTCTAGTTTTCCCGTCCACCGGGAAAATGCCGTTTTTTGCCCCAGCCTCAATGGCCATGTTGGCGATGGTGAACCGGTCGTCCATGGAGAGGGCCGCCACGCCGGGGCCGATGAATTCCAGGGATTTATACAGGGCCCCGTCCACGCCGATGAGGCCGATCAGGTGCAATATCACATCCTTGCCGCTGACATAGGGGGGAAGGGAGCCGGTGAGGGCGACCTTGATGGCGGAAGGGACCTTGAACCAGTTCTCCCCGACGGCCATGCCAGCGGCCATGTCCGTGGAACCCACGCCGGTGGAGAAGGACCCCAAAGCGCCGTATGTACAGGTGTGACTGTCCGCGCCTATGACGCACTCGCCGGGGGCCACCAGGCCCTTTTCCGGCAGCAGAGCGTGCTCGATGCCTACCTGGCCCACATCGTAGAGGTGGGTGATGTTGAAGCGGTGGGCAAATTCCCGGGCCTGTTTGCAAAGCTGGGCGGACTTGATGTCCTTGCAGGGGGTGTAGTGGTCCAGGACGATGGCGATCTTGTCCTTGTCGAACACCTTCGTCAGGCCCGCCCCGTCAAAGACGGTCACGGCCACGGGCGTAGTCACGTCGTTGCCAAGGACCAGGTCCAGCTTCGCCTCGATCAGATCCCCGGCCTTGACGCTGGGCAGACCCGCGTGGGCGGCCAGGATCTTCTGGGTCATAGTCATGCCCATATCATGCGCTCTCCTTTTTCGCGGCCGTGGCGGCGCAGAGTTTGTTCACGGCCTTGATGTAGGCCAGGATACTGGCCTCGATGATGTCCGTGGAAAGGCCCTTACCGGTGTAGGTCCGGTTTTCGGCGGTGAGTTTGACGGTGACGTCGCCCAGGGTGTCCTTACCCTCGGAGATGGAGTGGATATTGTAGATATCAAAGGAGTGCTCCACGGGCTTGACGATCTTGTCGATGGCGTTGAAGGCGGCGTCGATAGGACCGTCGCCCAGGCACACGTCCTCGAACTTCTCCCCGTCCTTCTCCAGACTCACGGTGCATGTGGCAGTGGTGAAGTTGCTTGTGTGGACAGAGAACCAATCCAGCTTGTACCCGTTCACATCCTGGTCGTCCCTCACGGAGCAGTGCTCCGCGATGGCCTCCAGGTCCGCGTCGGTGACGGACTTTTTCTTGTCGCACAGGATCTTGAACTCCTCAAAGCAAGCCAGAAGCTCGTCTTTGGTCAGGGTATAGCCCAATGCCCGGAGCCGGTCGTCTACAGCATGCTTGCCGGAGTGCTTTCCCAGCACGATGTTGTTGGTGGACACGCCCACGGACTCAGGGGTGAGTATCTCATAGGTCTGCTTGTTGGCCAGAACGCCGTGCTGGTGGATGCCTGCCTCATGGGCGAAAGCGTTGCGGCCCACGATGGGCTTGTTGAGGGGCGCACTCTGGCCGATGATCGAGTATACCGTGCGGCTGGCCCGGGCGATCTGAGTAGTGTCGATCCGGGTCTCATAGGGATAGGAGCCAGGCCGGGTATGCATGGCCATGATTACCTCCTCCATGGCCGTGTTGCCGGAGCGTTCGCCCAGGCCGTTGACGGTGCATTCGATCTGCCGTGCGCCGCCCTCGATGCCGGCCAGGGTGTTGGAGGTGGCCAGACCCAGATCGTCGTGGCAGTGGGTGGAGAAGATGGCCTTGTCCGCATCGGTCACATTCTTGCGCAGGTACTCGAACAGCGCCCGCATCTCCGCAGGCGTGGTATAGCCCACGGTATCGGGGATGTTCACGGTGGTGGCGCCGTTGGCGATGGCGGCGGAGATGACCTTGACCAAAAAGTCCCAGTCGCTGCGGGTAGCATCCTCGGCGGAGAACTCCACATCGGAGCAGAGCTTTTTCGCGTAGGCGGTCATGGAGGCCGCTGCCTCCAGCACCTGCTCGGGGGTCATTTTGAGCTTGTACTCCATGTGCAGGGGGCTGGTGGCGATGAAGAGGTGGATGCGGGGGGCGGCGGCGCCCTTGACCGCCTCCCAGGCCGCGTCGATGTCCTGAATGTTGGCCCGGGCCAGGGAGGCCACGGTGCAGTCCTTCACCGTCTCGGCGATGGCCTTCACGCTCTCAAAGTCGCCGGGGGAGGAAATGGCGAAGCCCGCCTCGATCACGTCCACCCGCAGCTTCTCCAGGCACTTGGCCACCTCGATCTTTTCTCTCAGATTCATGGAGCAGCCGGGAGACTGCTCGCCATCGCGGAGGGTCGTGTCGAATACGATGATACGATCCATGTGATTTGCGCCTTCCTTTCTGGATTTGATACATAAACAAAAGCCGTACAGTCTGAAAAGTCAGACCATACGGCGTGATTCACGGTTTTGTCCGGTCTCCCGGCGCTCACCCAACGGCGTTTTCAGCATGACTTTTCGCGTTATTACCGAGGCTCCACAGTCGTACGATAATAACGCCAATAAGCAGAATGCTGTTGAGGACGACGGAAATGGTATCCATGATAGCTCCTCTTATCGCCAGTCAAAACTTTTAATAATATATCATATATTTTTTGCCCTGTCAAATATTATATTGCTCAAAAAGGGCGTCTTATCCAATCTGGTTCCTTGTTCAGATTTTACAGTGTTTGCCCGGCTGTTCAAAAGCCGGGAAATATGCTATACTGTGTCGGAAAATCACAGGCGGAAAGGGATCGATGGGACTGTGTGGAAATATTTTGGCGTTTTTTGCAATGTGACGACGGTGATGCTCGGATGCATTCTGGGTCTGGTCATCCGAAGCCGGAGCGGGAAAGCGGCGGATCGCCCTGTCCCGGCGGAGGAAGGGGATATGCCGCCCCGGGAGAAGCTGCCGGAGGTCATGATGACTTGCCTTGGCTTCTGCACCGTGTCCGCCGCTGTATCCGGCCTCATCGGCGTGGAGAGCGGGACCCAGGCCCTCGTATGTGTAGGGTCAATGGTGCTGGGCTTTCTCATCGGCTGGGCCCTCCGGCTGGATGACAGGATCAACCGTCTGGGGGAGGCGGCGCTGGCCCGGACCGGCGGCGGCGACCCCGGCCGCGCCAATCCCGCCCAGGGCGTGGTAACGGCGTGCCTTTTGTTCTGCATCGGCTCCATGACGGTGCTGGGCTCCTTTGAGAGCGCGGCCAACCCGGCGGACCAGTTGGACTTGAACTGTCACACCACCCTGCTCATCAAGTCCATGCTGGACTTCGTCTCCTCCACCTGTCTCACCGTCACCTTTGGCGTGTCGGTAATGGCGTCGGCGGTGTTTGTGCTTTTGTTCCAGGGGGCGCTGGTGCTGCTGGCCAGCTTCATCCAGCCCTTTTTGGAGCGCACCGGTTCCCTGCCGGCGATGAACTGCGTGGGTTCGCTGATATTGCTGGCCATCGCACTGAACCTCATGGACATCAAGAAGATCAAGACGGCGGACTACCTCCCCGCCCTGTTTCTGCCCATCCTTATCTGCTGGATATTGACGGCCCTGGGCATAGTCATATAAAAATACTTGTGTTGTGCGCCCGATTGTTATAAAATAATAGTTAAATGTTATAGTAAGCATGCGCGTGCGGCCCCGCCGCCGCGCCGGAGTTGCCATGGCGAACGAGAAAGAGCCCCATCTGCTGTATTTGTCCCACTACCTGCTGGGCGTCCGGCTGGACAACTGGCTGCGCCTTTTATGGCGGGCCGGCTTCCGCATAGAACCGAAAAAGATACCGGAGGCCCTGTTCATCACCCTTTTAAGTCTTGTGCTTGCGCCTTTCGCCCTGCTGGAGGGAGCCGTGTGCGCCTTGCCTGTCGCCAGAACGAAAGTCAAAAAGGACCCGATATTCATCCTGGGCCACTGGCGCAGCGGCACCACATACCTGCAAAACCTCATGAGCCGGGACAGCCAGTTTGCCTGGGCCAGTCCCATGAACACGGCCATGTTCTCCAACTATGTGCTCTTGGGCTGGGTGCTGCGTAGCGGCGTGGCCGAGGGCATCCGCAACGCCCGTCCCATGGACAACGTCCAGTACGACCTGACTCTGCCCATGGAGGAGACCTTCGCTGTGGGCAACTTTACGCCCTATACCCTGGACCACCTGCTGGCCTTCCCCATTGCCTGGGACAAGTACATCCCCTGCGCCTTTGTGAACGACCTGCCGCCCCGGCACCGGGCCGCGTTCAAAAGGGCGTATATGCACGTGATAAAGAAGATCACCTGGTCCAACAAAGGAAAGCAGTTGGTGCTGAAAAGCCCGGACAACACCGCCAGGCTCGACGCCATGCTGGAGATGTTCCCGGATGGAAAGTGCGTGAATATCTACCGCGATCCCTATGCCACAGTGGTCAGCACCATCGATATGTTCAAAAGTCAGCTCAAGCTGGTGCGGCTGTCCACCATACCGAAGACGGATGTGGACGAGCTGATCGAAAACATTGTTATCCAGCGGCTTTTCGAGCCCATGTACCGGGACCTGTTCGCCCGGGAAAAGGATTTCAGGCCCCATCACTATGTGTCCGTTCGGTACGAAGACTTCGTGGCCGCGCCGGAGAAGTGGCTGCGGTACATCTACCAGGCCCTGGAGCTGGAAGGCTTTGAGGCGGCGCTGCCCCGATTCAGGGAGTTCATCGCCGCTCAGAAGAGCTACCAGACGAACCGTCATAAGCTGAGTCCCGCCCTGCGGGAGAAGATCAACGCTCATTTGGGCTTTTACTTTGAGCACTACGGCTACGAAATGCAGACCGGCCGGGAGGAGGGACCATGACCATGGATCATCTTGACAAGCTGGAGGCCAGGAGCGTCCACATCCTGCGGGAGGCCTACGCCGCCTTTGACAATCTGTGCATGCTCTGGTCCATCGGCAAGGACTCCACCGTGCTGCTGTGGCTGGCCCGAAAGGCCTTTTACGGCCATGTGCCCTTCCCTCTGGTCCACATCGACACTCATTATAAAATCCCGGAGATGATCGAGTATCGGGACCGGCTGGCCCGGGAGATGGACCTGTATATGATCTATGGGGAGAACCGTCAGGCCTTGGACGCCGGGACCACCTTCCCGGACGGAGCGGTGAACCGTGTGGAGTGCTGCCGCCTTCTGAAGACGGAGGCGCTGACACACACTCTGGACGGCACATGGCCCCGCTACCGGATGAACCTCCGGACAGGGGAATATGAGCGGGACACCAACACGGACCAGTACACCGGCGTCATCGTGGGCGTCCGGGCGGACGAGGAGGGCAGCCGCTCCAAGGAGCGGTACTTTTCGCCCCGGGACACGAAAAACGACTGGGACCTGGACGACCAGCCCCCGGAGTTCTGGAACCAGTTCAAGACCGATTTTGCCCCCCATACCCATGTTCGTATCCATCCGCTGCTGGACTGGACAGAGCTGAACGTGTGGGAGTACATCCAACGGGAAAATATACCCACCGTGAGCCTTTACTATAACCAGGGAGACGGCACCCGCTACCGGAGCCTGGGCTGCGCCCCCTGCACGAGGCCCATCCGCTCCGAGTCCCGGAACGTGGCGGAGATCATTGAGGAACTGCGCTCCGGCGCCCTCAGCACCGTGGCGGAGCGGTCCGGCCGTGCCCAGGATGCTGAAGACGGCGGCGGGCTGGAAACCCTTCGCCGGGGCGGCTATATGTGAGGAGGCGGCGATATGGATAACGAGGAGGTTTTGAATATCGTCACCGTGGGCCATGTGGACCACGGCAAATCCACGGTCATCGGCCGCCTGCTGGCGGATGCGGGCGGTCTGCCCGAGGGCAAGCTGGAGGCAGTGCGGGAGAATTGCCGGCGCAACTCCAAGCCCTTCGAGTACGCCTTTTTGCTGGACGCTCTGAAAAATGAGCAGGCCCAGGGCATCACCATCGATACAGCCCGGTGCTTTTTCCATACGGACAAGCGCCGTTATATCATCATCGACGCCCCCGGCCATATCGAATTTCTGAAAAACATGGTCACCGGCGCCAGCCGGGCGGAGGCGGCGCTGATGGTCATCGACGCGGCCCGGGGCGTGGAGGAAAATACCCGCCGCCACGGGTATTTCCTGTCTATGCTTGGCATCCGCCAAGTGGCGGTGCTGGTGAACAAAATGGATCTGGTGGGCTACAGCCGACAGGTCTTTGAGGATATCCGGGGAGAGTTTTTGAAGTTTCTGGATAAGATCGACATCCACCCCGTGTCCTTCATCCCCGTGTCCGGCATGGCCGGAGACAATATTGCCCTCCGGTCCGGGAACATGCCCTGGTATACGGGCCTGACCATGCTCGAGCAGATGGATGAGTTCGCCTCTGTCCCCGTTCCGGAGCGGATGAGCTTCCGGATGCCGGTGCAGGGGGTCTATAAGTTCACGGAGCGGGGCGACAGCCGCCGGATCATCGCCGGCACGGTGGAGGCGGGCAGCCTGAAAACGGGAGACGAGATTGTGTTCTATCCCTCGGGAAAGAGGACGACCGTCAAGAGCCTGGAGGTGTTCAACGCCCCGGCGCCGGAGCGGTTCGAGGCCGGCGCCGCCGCAGGCTTTACCATGACCGAGCAGATATTCGTCCGGCGGGGAGAGATCGCCTGCCGCCGGGACGAGACGCCGCCCCAGGTGGGGGTGAAGCTGCGGGCCAACGTGTTCTGGCTGGGGAAGGAGCCCTTTGACCGGAACCGGAAGTACTACTTTAAGTGCGGCACCGCCAAGGTAGAGATGGGCCTGGACAGCATCGAGCGGATCGTGAACGCCGCCACCCTGTCAGCAGGACAGCGGCAGTACTGCGAGAAGAACGAGGTGTGCGAGTGCGTCATCCGGCTGGATCAGCCGGCGGCCTTCGACCTGGCGGGGAGCATCGAGTCCACCAGCCGGTTCGTGATCGTGGACGGGTACGAGATCGCCGGGGGCGGCATCATCACTCAGGCCATGGAGGAATATGACTATAACACGCGGAACATCCGCTGGTCCTCCGGCGGCTTGACGGCGGAGGAGCGTCTGCGCATGACGGGCCGGCAGGGGCTGGTGGTGTGGATGACGGGCCTGTCCGGCGCGGGAAAGACCACGATTGCTCAGGAGGTGGAGCGCCGGCTGCTGGAGGCCGGGCGGCATACATACATCCTGGACGGGGATAAGCTCCGCCGGGGCCTGTGCGCCGACCTGGGCTTCACCGACGCCGACCGGACGGAGAACATCCGCCGGGTGGCGGAGACGGCCAACCTCTTCCGGGATGCGGGTTTGGTGGCCCTGGTAACCCTCATCAGCCCCTTCGCCGCCAGTCGCCGTCAGGCCCGGCAGATCGTGGGAAAGAGCTTTATGGAGGTCTATGTGAAGGCCAGCGTGGAGACATGCAAAGCCCGGGACCCCAAGAACCTGTATAAAAAAGCCCTGGCGGGGAATATCCCCAACTTCACCGGCCTCACCTCCCCCTACGAGCCGCCCGCCGATCCCGATCTTGTGCTGGACACGGAGAAATGGAACGAGGAGGAGTGCGTGGAGATCCTTACGGCGGAGATACTGTCTCGCTTGGAAGACAGAGATATCCGAAAAATGAGGATATGACCCTGAAGCCAAAGAACCACAAGTCCCATGTGCGGTCCCCGCTGGCGCGGCAAGCCCTGCGTCCTCCGCCTGGCCCCGCAAAAAATCCCGCTCCTGGTCCTTATTGCATCTTCTAGCTTCCTGGACCCTAAGCGGGAAATAAAAAAATCCGGAGCGATCTTCTTCCAGAGACTTGCGCGGCAAGGAAAAATGTGATTAAATATATTTATATAATTCTTTTTATGCTTTCGCCGGCGTGACAGGCGCACATTGAGAAGGGAGCGAGCGAATATGGGCAGAGTAGACGGCGTCCGCGTCCGGGACGAGGTCCCGATGTATTACCTTATCCCACAGTTCATGACAGAGCGCCATGACGCGATGAATATGATCACGGTGGACATCCCCATGGAGCCTATGCGCAAGTATATGAACGCCAAGCGGCGGGAGGGGCGTCACATCAGTCACATGGCCCTCATCATGACGGCTTACACCCATTTGGTAGCGGAGTTTCCGTCCCTGAACCGGTTCATTGTGAACAAGCGAATCTATGAGCACAAGGATCTCAAGATATCCCTGGTGGTGCTGCGCCCCGGCGCCAGCGCCAACGATGACACCATGGCCAAGCTGGATTTCAGCCCTCAGGACACCGTATTCGACATCCAGCGGAAGCTCGACGAGTACATCAAGGTGAACGCCTCCGGCGTGGCGGAGGATGAAAACGGCATGGATAAGCTGATGCGGTTTTTTGTGAAGCTGGGGGGGCTGATGAACTTCGTGGGCTGGCTGCTTCGGTTCGGCGACAGGCACGGTCTGCTGCCCCAGGCGCTCATTGACGTGAGCCCCTTCCACGCCAGCGCGCTTTTCACCAACCTGGCCAGTATCCGGACCAACTCCATCTATCACCACGTCTATGACTTCGGAACCACCTCCGTGGCATTGGCCATGGGCAACATGCGGGACACGGTAAAGCGGGGCCCGGGCGGCTCGGTGGAGGTCGTGCGCACGATCCCCATCGGTGTGGTCATGGACGAGCGCATCGCCTCCGGTCATTATCTGGCCCTGGCATTTTCCAGGATGAAGGAGATGCTGACCCACCCGGAGTGCCTGGAGACCCCGGCCAATCCGGAAAAGGTCGTGCGGTAAACAAAAGCGGGGACCCGTTCACGTAGCCAGCATGAGCACGCCGGACACAGCCATCATGCAGTAGATGGCCTTTCGCATGAAATCTATGCTGATGCGCCTGAAAATATATGCCCCCAGAAAATTGCCCAGAACAAGGCCCCCTAAGCCCACCGCCGTGCACAGGAGCACGTTTTTTGTCACCACGCCGTTGGCGGCCCGGAGAATGACCACATAGAGGTTGGTGACGGTGAAGTAGCCTTGGATAGTGGCGAGATACGACTCCTTGGTGTCAGTGGTGGCGGAGAAGTAGAGGCTGGCGGGCGGCCCGCCGGTGGCGAACATGCCGCTCATCACCCCGCCCAGAGCGCCGGCGATCAGGCCGTTTCGGGTGTTTGCGCGGATACGCACCTTTTTGGCGATGAAGATGAAGTACACGCTCAGCGCCGCGAGGAACGCCCCTAGGATGTGCTTCATCACCTGGTTGTCCAGCCCTGCGGACACCCGAACCGCTATGGCGCTGAACACCAGATAGGCCAGCAGCGGCGCCGCCAGCAGCTTGAACTGGATATGCTTCCAATAGTGGACGGCCAGCCAGGTGGCCTGGACGAAGGTTATCATGTTTATCATGGCCGCAGCCTGGACGGTGGAACCCATGATGTAGGGCATGAACATCATACAGAAGACCCCGAAGCCGAAGCCGCAGACTGTATTCAGTGCGCACCCTATGGCGCAGCCCAGCAAAATGACGATGTATTCCATGGCGGCTATTATAACACTCTGCCAGAGAAATGCAAGGGACCGGCGAAAAGCCGATCCCGCCCGGGGCGTTATTTTCTTCTGTTGTCCTTTTTGATTCGGGCGGACCAGTCGGCGGTCAGAGGCGCGTTGGCACGGACCGTACATACCGCCTCGGCCACCGTGTCATAGAGCACCCCGGTGCCCCGGCTGTCCGCCTGATAATCCACCGCCCGATCCGCGCCGATGCCCATGCGGGCCGCAGTCTGGACCGCGTCGATATTGGCCGCCAAAAACAGGAACTCCCAGCCGTACTTCTCCTGTTCATGGGCGATCATGGCCTTGACTTGGTCGCCGGAATACTTGCGGCTGGCGTTTTCCATGCCGTCGGTGGTGATGACGAACACGGTGTGCTCCGGCACATCCTCGGGCCGGGCGTAGCGGTGGATGTCCGCGATGTGGCGGACGGCACCGCCGATGGCGTCCAGCAGGGCGGTGCCGCCGCCCACGGTATAGTCGCTGTCCGTCATGGGGCGGACATCGGCCAGCTTCATCCGGTCATGGACCATCTGACTGTCGTTGGCAAACAGGACTGTGGTAACGTATGCCCGGCCCGGCTGCTTCTTCTGCTTTTCGATGAGAGCGTTGAACCCGCCGATGGTGTCCGCCTCCAGCCCTGCCATGGACCCGCTCCGGTCCAGGATGAATACCAACTCTGTGATGCTGTTCTTTGCCATTTTGAAAACCTCCTGCACTGTGTTTTGATGGTCGCAGTATAGGAGATTTTTCACCGTATGTGGTCGCCCGGCGGGCGACATTTATGCTCCCAGCAGGCTTTGATCGAACACGAACAGAGCCTCGTTGATCTCAAAGACATTGTAGTTGCCCTTGCGGATGAAGTACTCCACGATCACGTCGAACTTGCTTGCGGGGGAAAGTGCATAGCCGGCCTTGGCCAACAGATCCCGGGTCTCATCCAGACTCAGCTCCAGGGCGATGGCGAAGGCAATGGCCGTGTTCTTGCTGGGCTTGTAATGTATGTCGCTGCGTATCTTGGAAAAGAGTTTCCGGTCGATGTTGGCCTTTTTATAGCACTGGGCGTCGGTCATGCCCCGCTCGTCGATCTTCCGCAGAAGCATCTGGGAAAAGCTCTCGTCGATCTGGGACAGAAGCCGCTCCAGAGTGGGATAGGCGGCCTGGGGCGCCGGGGCGGCGGCGGTCGGGGCGAACGCACCCGTCTGATCGGCGAGCCGGGTCATGCGCATCCGCCGGGAGCAGGCGTCATAGTGGTCGTCTGCATAATGGTCGTCTATGAAGCTTTGTACATCGGAAAACAGCTTCTGGCTCAAAAGATAGGGTGTTGGTCTGAACACCACCAGATACACCCGCATCTCGTCATTTTCCAGCAAATACGCGCTGATGGCGTCCACGGCCGCCCGCAGAGCCTGGTCCTTGGGGTAGCCGAACACCCCGGCGGATATGAGCGGGAAAGCCACGCTCTCGCAGCCGTGCTTCCGAGCCAAGGCCAAGGACCGGCGGTAGCAGGAGGTCAGAAGCTCCCGCTCCCCGTGCTCACCGTCCTGCCAAATGGGACCCACGGTGTGGATGACGTATTTACAGGGCAGATCATAGCCCTTGGTGATTTTGGCGTGGCCGGTCTCACAGCCGCTCAGGGTGCGGCACTCCGCCAAAAGGCCCGGCCCGGCGGCCTTGTGGATGGCCCCGTCCACGCCGCCTCCGCCCAGCAGCGAGCTGTTCGCCGCGTTCACGATGGCATCGCATTTTACCTTTGTGATGTCGTCACGGATGATTTGAAACGGCATGGCCGCGTCTCCCTTCCATGTATATCTCCAGCCCATATGGTCTTTTCCGTATAGCCATTTCGATGAGCGGGTGTGTTCTTAACTCCTCGCCGGCCCCGTCTCGGCCGCGGTCCTGTCTGTCATATCCGTCTGACCGGCATCTTTACAGCAACTCACATCTGCGGTCTCCCGCAGACAGCGATCCTCTTAGGCTCTGACAGATGATGATATCGCGGTTCGTATTATAACACAGGGCCGCCGAAAAGGGAAGCGCAGGGCTTTACGGGGAGCGCGAATTGCGGTATAATCTCAAAAAACATTGAAAGAGAGAAGCGTATGACATATATTCTGTTCAACCCCTTGGCCAACAACGGCCACGGGACGGAGGGGCTGGACAAGCCCATCGCGGCTGTTCGGTCATCCGGCGCGGAGCCCCAGCTCATGGATCTAACGGCCATGGACGCGAGGGCGTTTTTATCGGCCCTGGCAGTGGACGACAGGGTGATCCTCTGCGGCGGGGACGGCACTCTCCACCACCTGATAAACGACCTGGACGGCTTTGTGCCGGCGGCACCGATATACGTCTGGAAATTCGGCACGGGCAACGACTTTCTCCGTGATGTAAAGTCCCGGTCCGCTGGCAGCCTGACGCTGCTGAACGACTACATCCATGACCTGCCCCAGGCCGAGATAAACGGTCGTCGGTCCCGCTTTCTCAACAACGTCAGCTTTGGCCTGGACGGTCAGGTGTGTGAGCTGGGGGAGCAGGAGAAGGCGCGGCTGGGCAAAAAGGTGAGCTACATCCCCCTGGCCCTGCGCCTGGCGGCCCGGGAGTATCGCATGGTGAACGCCTCTGTTACCGTGGACGGGGAAACCAGGACCTATGAAAGGGTATGGGTGGCCTCGGCCTTCAACGGCCGGTATATAGGCGGCGGACTGATGCTGGCCCCGGATCAGGACCGGCTCAGCGATAAGCTCTGCTGCGTGGTGTTCGGCGGCGCGGGCAGGGCCTACATTTTGAGCCGTCTCCCTTTGGTGCTCTGGGGCGGCCACGTGAAGCTGCCCACCTGCGACGTGCGGTTTGGAAACGATATCCGGGTGAGCTTCGACAGTCCCGCTGCCCTCAACATGGATGGAGAGGTCGTCTCCGGCGTCACGGACTACCACGCGTGGAAATAAGGGAAAGCCTCACCGGGGGACTTTTTTCTGTTTCATCGCCGAATTCCGCCATATTTCCCGAATCAGGCCGCTTGCGAAAACAAGGGCGGGATGATAAAATATAGGAAACTGGAACGAGGAGAGATCGCAGTGGACGAACTGAAGCTGGTGGTGGCCAGCAACCTTATCAAGCTGCGCCAGCAGGCCGGGATGACCCAGGCGGAGTTGGGAGAAAAGCTCAACTACTCCGACAAGACCGTGTCCAAGTGGGAACGGGGCGAGTCCGTTCCGGATGCCTATGTCCTTCTTCGTCTGGCAAAGATATACGGTTTGACCGTGGATGAACTGCTCCACAGCGACACCGCCTGGCAGGACCCGGGAGCGAAGAAGCGGGCCGAGGAACGGGCCAACGCGCCCAAGTTCAGCAGCGGTGTAGTGACGCTGGTGGCCATTGTGGGCATCTGGACCATGGCGATGATCATGTTTGTCATATTTTGGCTGGCTCTGGGCCGGATCGAGTGGCTCGTCTTTGCCTGTGTGGTGCCCGTGTCGCTCATCACGCTGCTGGTCCTCAACTCCGTCTGGAACAAGGGTCGTCACAACATGATTATCATCATGCTTCTGGTGGCTGCGGCGGTGATGCTTTTGTATCTGTTTTTGCTCCCTTGGCAGCCATGGCAGCTATTTTTGATCCTTATCCCGGCGGAGTTGCTGGTGTTTTTGTGTTTCCGCATCCGGCGAAAAGACCGGCATAAGGGCTGATTCTCCGATTCGTAGAAAAATTATCCCGGGCGTAGAGCGATTCTATGCCTGGGCGTTTTTTGGAGAGCGGGTTTTGCGGCCCCGCCCTTGAAGCCGGCGGGGAAATACGGTAAAATACAGAAAAGAAGGTCCGGCGTCCCGGCCGGATATCAAGGAGGAACACTATGAGCGATTTTATTCTGAGCGGCTGCTCTACCGTCGATCTGACAAAGGAGCACCTGGAATCCCGGGACATCCGCTATCTTTGCTTCCATTACTACATGAACGACAAGGAGTATCTGGACGATCTGGGCCAGTCCATGCCTCTTGACCAATTCTATAAGGCCATGGTGGACGGTGTCATCACCAAGACCGCCCAGGTAAATATATCCGAGTACCTGGACTATTTCACCCCTTTCCTGGAGCAGGGGAAGGATATCCTTCATCTGACGCTGTCATCCGGTATTTCCGGCACCTACAACTCTGCGGTGAACGCTGCGGCCATTGCCAAGGAGCGGTATCCGGACCGAAAAATCTACATTGTGGATTCCCTGGCCGCCTCCTCCGGCTATGGTCTGATCATGGACGAGCTGGCCGATATGCGTGACGCCGGTCAGGACATCGACACCCTCCGTGACTGGGCGGAGGAAAACAAACTGCGGATGCATCACTGGTTCTTCTCCACGGACCTGACCTTCTTCGTTCGGGGCGGACGCATCTCCAAGGCAGCGGGCGTCTTCGGCGGGATGCTGAACATCTGCCCGCTGATGAACGTGGACTATATGGGTCGGCTCATCCCCCGGGAGAAGATCCGGACCAAGAAAAAAGTTATCCAGGCCATCGTGCACAAGATGGAGAAGTACGCAGACGATGGGCTGGACTATGACGGTAAGGTCTATATGTGCAATTCCGCCTGCCCGGAGGATGCCCGGGCGGTGGCGGACCTGGTGGAGGCGCGGTTCCCGAAGATCAATGGAAAGGTGCTCATCAACAGCATCGGCACCACTATCGGCAGCCATACCGGGCCAGGTACTGTGGCATTGTTTTTCTGGGGCCGCAAACGGGAGGACTGAGGACGGTTTTCCTTGACAGCGCGATGCCAAAAGGATATAGTATAAAAGTGCCGCCTCAAGGCGGCGCTTTTATCCGAGTGTTGCGCATCTGGTAGTACGCCTGCTGCGGGGCATAGACCATGCGCTCGCAGAACAGAAACGAAAATCGCCGCAAACCCTTCAACGATGCGGATTTAGGCAGTTCATCAAAATCAGAAAAGTTGTCAAATCTGCGCATAACCGCAGCGTTGACCACTTACACGACCACAATTGAATAACTATCGGGGTGTAGCCCAGCTGGTAGGGCGCGGCATTTGGGATG
>CAZVRP010000025.1:0-18880 GCA_964630255.1 uncultured Oscillospiraceae bacterium
GCCGCGGATTTTCGGCCTGGATAGGACTTCACCTTTGGCTTGCTCCCTTTCTGATACCAACTGCGAGTAATTGTTGACTCATCCATATAGAATATTCTACTTCATGTGCCTGCAAGACCTCCCCGGGTACTCACACGTTCTTTCCCTCTTTACCTGCCGCATTTAGAACGTGCGCTCACCGGGCGCACTACGCATAAGCCCCCGAACCTTGCGCGGTCCGGGGGCTGTTTTATACTGTTTTCCTGTTGTCATGACAATCAGCAGCGATCACCCGGTAAAAACCACACCGACTATAGCACTTATGATCGCATAGCTTTTCATGGACTCTGTGCCATATTTTGCGGTCGTCCTATAAGGGGCGGCCAAACGGCGGCATTAAATTATTTGATTGTTGCTTCGGAAAGCGTTTGATTGCCAAAGCTCACCGTTTGCGTCGGCCCGGTAGCTCTGCGGCGATGGCCACAATGCCGAACAGTACCCCCGCCACCGGCCAGATGATCCAGGTTCTGTCCCATGCGTTCGTCACAAAGCTCCAGGCCAGATATCCCGCCGTGACCAGCAGCCAGTAACCGCCGACAATGGCCTTCCGGACCGGATCTTTCTGCTCCGGCGCATAATCCCCCTCCTGCAAAAGCATCTGGTAGGCTCCCCAGGGGATATTGGCTGTCAGGATCAGATACACACCCACGGCCACCAGGGCCAGCAGCAGACAGACGGCTGTCATCAGCAAAAGGGGCCTCTCCCATCCTTGGACCGCGAAGATGGGAACAGCGGAGGCCACGCATAGGCAGATACCCATCACCAATCGGCGGGTATGGACGGGGCCGGCCGCCTCCATCCTGGTCCGGGCCAGCTCCGGCACCCCGGCCCCGGCAGCAAACACCTCTTTCTCTATATACTCGTACTTCCCCAGACGCAGCCCCCAAGTGACGAAAATGGCCACTGCCGGCACCACGAATGCCAGCAGCACCACCAGTCCGATGCCCACGGCGGTCCCCTCGTTGAACTGAGCAAGCTCCGCCCGGCCGCTCAGATACAGCAGGCAGATGGGCGACAAAATGCACAGGGCAACGGCCAGAGCGATGGGTCTGGCTGATGCCTCCTTGCGCCTCACGAACTCCTCCGCCTCCCCCAGGGATACCTGCCTCAGAGGAGGCTCCTGACCGGCTCGGGCGTCCTCCGTCTCCGGAAGCTCCATCAGTCGCTTGTCTTGGAGTGCCTTTTTTGATGTTTTCAACTCCAGCGAGGGCGCAGATATCGCTTCTGCTTCCGGCTCCGGGGGCGGCGGGCTCTCCGGCGCGGGTTCAGCGTTGGGGACACCTTCCTTTAACAAATAGTCGGTGGTGACGGCGAAAAGCTCGCTCATTTTGATAATCTTGTCCAGCTCCGGCACCGCTTGGGCCATCTCCCACTTGCTCACGGACTGACGGCTCACGTCCAGCCGGTCCGCCAGGTCGGTCTGGGACCAGCCCTGCTTTTTTCTCAGTTCTATGATCTTATCGGCCAAAGGCATGATAAACGCCTCCTTGAGATGATGTTTCGGTGGGCCACCTTGCTTTTCAGTATATCGGTTGCGCCCCGCCCCATCAACCGTTTTCTCTTGGAAATGTGTCAACCGGCGGTTGCGAATGCCCTGAAATCCGCTCTTCCGGGGCGCGGGCGGCCAATAAAAACAGGACGGCCGGGAGCACCCGGAAGGATGCCCCGGCCTTTTAAATTCCTTCAGAACAGGGGGCTCAGGCCACCAGGAAGAACTTCACCAGGAAGATTGCGGAGATGACATAGGTGAGGACGGAAACCTCCTTGGCCTTGCCGGTGAACACCTTGATGACGGTGTAGGCGATGAGAGCCAGACCGATACCGTGGCCGATGGAGCCGGAGATGGGCATGGCGATGAGCATCAGTGCCACGGGGACCACCTGGGATATGTCGTCAAAGTCGATATTCTTCAGGCCGCCGATCATCAGGATTCCCACATAGATCAGCGCGGAGGAGGTGGCGGCGGCGGGGATCAGCGCGGCGATGGGCGCGATGAAGATGCAGGCCAGAAACAGGATGCCGGTGGTGAGGGCTGTCAGACCGGTCCGGCCGCCGGCCTCCACGCCGGAAGCGGACTCCACGAAGGTGGTGACGGTGGATGTACCGGTGAGGGAGCCGGCCACGGTGCCTACGGCATCGGCCAGCAGAGCCTCCTTCATCTGGGGCATATTGCCCTCCTTATCCACCATCCCGGCCCGGCTGGCGGTCCCCACCAGGGTGCCGATGGTGTCGAACATGTCGATCATGCAGAAGGTGATGACCAGGGTGATGACGGTGAACCAGCCGATGTTCACGAAGCCGGAGAAGTTCAGGTGGAACAGGGTGGTCTGGGCCATGTCACCGAAAGGCGGCAGGAAGGATGCCCCTTTCAGACCGGCAAAGGGGTTGGTGTGCAGGAAGATTGCCTCGCCGGCCCAGTATACCACGGAGGCGGTCAGCATACCAATGAGTACGGCACCTCTGACCTTCTTGTTGGCCAGGATGATGATGGCGAACAGGCCGATGAACATGGTCACCACAGTGAGTACCATGGTAGCGTAGCCGCTGCCCATCTGGTCCTGGGCCACGCTGGGGGTGAGGGCGCCGAAGAAGTTTGCCATGGCATAGAACGGGCCGCCGGTTTCGGAATAGATGCCGGCGTTGGAGCCCACACCGATGTTCAGCAGCATCAGGCCGATACCGGGGGCGATGCCTAACCGGACGCCCAAGGGGATGGCGTTGACGATCTTCTCGCGGATGTTGAGAACGGAGAGAATCAGGAATATGACGCCTTCAATGAAGATGATGACCAGCGCCGCCTGGAAGGACTCTATGTAGCCCATGCCGGTGATACCCGCGATATTGGCAACGACCACGGCGAAGAAGCTGTTAAGGCCCATACCGGGAGCCAGCGCAAAGGGCTTATTGGCCAAAAAGGCCATGAAGACCATGCCGATGAAGGACGCGATGCAGGTAGCGAGGAACACGCCGTTCCAGAGGGGCTGCCCACCATCGGCACCGAAATTGGTGAGCAGGTTGGGGTTCAGGGCGATGATATACGCCATCGTCATGAATGTAGTGACGCCCGCCATGATCTCTGTGCGGACCGTGGTACCGTTTTCCTTGAGCTTAAATAGCCTTTCCATACACATTCTCTCTTTCAATAAATTTTGGAAAACATACTATGATGCTACTACACTTGCTTCTCAATGTCCAGCGTTTTCGCTAAATTTTCCCAGAAGATGATCGTTCTGAACAAACGTACCGCACTTTATCACAAAAATCTCCGACTGTCGTCCATACTTTACGGATGACAGACGGAGATTTTTGCCGCGATCCGGTTCGGGTCTCCCGGCAGGCGTACCGAAAAAATTCAAGTCCTCTCGTTTCGCCGCAACGGGACGATCGTAGAGGATACATAATATATCATGTCCAGCCTGCGCGCACATCCTCGGCCAATTCTTCGGAAAAGATCGCTCCGACAGCGAGCGCGGCGTCGTAGATGAGTGTAACGGTGAAAACCGCCATGGCGGCGCACTCCACGATGTAAAACGGCCACAGGGGGATATGCAGCATCCCGGTGACGGTCTCGGCCTTCATGGCAACGCCAATCTGCACGCCGGCGGCGTAGGTCAGCACGGCGGCCATGCCTACGCTCAGCACCGCCATGATAGAGAAGATGATCATCTGAGGCACCCGGGGCAGCTTCTCGATCACAAGGGTCATGTTGATATGCGCTTTCTCCGTCTGCCCGTAGGCAAAGGCGCAGAACACCGCGCACAGCATGAGCCGCTCCACGATCTCGTATGCCCCGAGGATGGGATGGTTGAACACCCGCTGACCGATGACGTCCGCCACAGTGAGAAGGCATATCGCCAGAAAGCAGGCAAAGCTCACCCAGCTCACGGCGTTTGCCAGCTTGTGGATCGTTGGTTTCAGTTTCAGCATATTGATCGCCTCCTCAGCCGAAGAACAGGTTCGGCAGCACCAGCGCGATGTCCGGCAGCGCCGTGACTATCACGATAGCGACCAGGAGCGTCACGCAAAACGGCAGGCAGCCGCGGTAAATCGTACCCAGGGACACATCTCGCGCCACGCCCGAAATGATGAAGCAGTTGAGTCCCACTGGCGGCGTGATTGCGCCCAGTTCCATGACCAGAACGACGTAGATGCCGAACCAGATCGTGTCGAAGCCCAGCGCCTGTATGATAGGCAGGAAGATGGGTACCGTCAGCATGATCATGGGAAGCTCGTCCATGATGGCGCCCAAAAACAGATAGATGAGCGTCATGATGGCGATGACCACATACTTCGATACCCGCATCCCCGCGATGGCTGCGGCAAGCTTTCCCGGCAGACCGGTGATGGTGAGGAAGTTGCAGAACACCGCAGCGCCGATGAGGATGAGGAAGGTCATGGCGGCGGTGCGGACGGAGGTCTTGATGACCCGCACGAAGACTTCCTTTGTCAGACGCCCGCGAACGGCGGTCACGACAGCGGCCAGCAGCGCGCCCACGGCGGACGCCTGATTCACCGTAAAGAAGCCCGCGAACATCCCGCCCAGCACCACGCCGAACAGAATGAGCACCCATACAAGCCCCCGCAGAGAGCGCAGGCGCTCCCGCCAGGAGCAGGGCGTAGGCTTCGGGGCAAGAGTTGGGTCGAGCCTGACCAGCAGGATGATGGTGAGAATGCACAATACGGCAAGCATGATCCCCGGCAGGATACCCGCCGCAAACAGGCGGCCGATAGAGCACTCCGCCATAATGGCGTACACCACCATCGGCGTCGAGGGCGGGATCATCACGCCCAGCGTACCGCCCATGGCGACCGAGCCGGTGGAGAGCTTGTCGGCATAGCCGTACTTTCGCATCTCACGGACGGAGATCGTCCCCATCGTGGCGGCAGTCGCGGCGCATGAGCCGCATATAGCGCCAAACCCTGCGCAGGCCGCCACAGTGCCGCAGGCCAGCGACCCCGGCAGGCGGGACAGCCACTTGCTGCAGGCGTCGTAAAGTCCCTTGCTCAGCCCAGCCTCGAAGGCAAAATTCCCCATAATGACGAACATGGGCACTACCATCAGGGTGTAGGACCCGGCCTGTGTTGCCGGGATCGTGCGCAGAAGCCCTATGGCCGCCGCAGGATTCACCGCGATCGCATAGCCCGCCGTGCCTACGACCATCAGTGCAAGGCCGATGTTCATGCCGAGGAAGATCAGGATCAGAAAGACGATAATGGCCGTTACGGCCAGAACAGTCATACTCATAACGTCAGGTCAAGTCCTCTCAGTAAGTAGCAAACTCCTCCGCCAGCTCCACCATGCGGGCGTAGTACCCCGCGCCGTCAAAGCCGTCCGCACTCACGCCGGCGGCCCACTCAGCGGCATAGGCGTCTGCGGCGGTCTGGAACTCCGCAACGGCCTCGTCTGCGGGCGTGACCAGCGTGCCGCCGTCAGCGAGGATCTTTTCTTTCGCCGCCATAGCCGCGTCGTTGAAGCCCTCGGCGTATTTAACAGAGCCGGAGCGCAGGGAAACGCTCTCGATGGCCTCCTGATACTCGGCGGGGAGCTTGTTCCACGAATCGAGGTTCATACCGAGGATAAAAACGCCTTCGTACAGCGGCATGTCCATGTAATAATCGAGCTGCTCGTACAGGCTGAAGGTGTTCAGGCCGTTCCACTCATGGACAGTACCGGTGATGTTGCCCTTTTCCAGCGCCTCATAGATGTCATTGGAGTTCATGAGGATGGGGTTCGCGCCCCACGCCTGCAGGACCTCGGACACACCGCCGGTGGGGCAGCGCAGATTGAGGCCTTTGAGGTCGGAGACCGTCTCGATGGCCTTGCCCTTGGTGGAAATGAAGTTCACGGGATTGCCGTAGAGCATCAGGATCTTGAAATCCGAAAGCTCCGCCTGAAGCTCCGGATATTCCTCATACAGGCTCCACAGGACGTTCGCCGTCTGCGCGGGATGATACAGGCCGGACATAGGCACGGTGACAACGTCCGTCAAAGGGAACTGCCCCGCGAAGAAGGAGGTGTAGATCCACCCGATGTCCGCCGCGCCGCTTTTCACATAGTCCACCGCGTCCGTACCGGCGGCCAGCGTCCCGCTGCCGTACAGCTCGATCTTGACATGGCCGTCCGTCAGGTCGTAGATCTCATCGGCCCACTCCTGATACAGCACTCCGACAGCGGCGGTGACGGGATCGTGCATGGTGAGAGACAGAGTATAGGTTTCGTCCGTGCCGCCCGTCTCGGCGGTCTTGCCGCTTCCGCAGCCCGTCAAGGCAAACAGCATCGCGGCGGCCAAAAGCGCACAGAGCGGGGAGAGTATCCTCGTTCGGTTCATAGTGCAAACCCTCCATATAGAAAATTTCAATCAAATAATAGCGTAAATAAATTTAAGTGTCAATCCTTTTCTTGACTTCTGCGATAAAAAAAAGGATAATAACGGATAATAATAACGCAGACGACAGGAGCGAACACAATGGACATAACACAGCTCAAATATTTTATCGCGCTGGCGCAGACGATGAACTTTTCTGAAGCCGCGCGGCGGTGCGGCATCACCCAGCCATCCATGAGCCACAGCATCATGGAGCTGGAAAAACAACTCGGTGCGCCGCTGTTCATCCGCTCCCGGAAGGGCGTGTCCATCACCGACGCCGGGCGGGAGCTTCTGCCCAGCGCCCTGGAGATGGTGGACATCGCGGAGAAGACCGCCTTCCGCATCCACCAGATGGAGCAGGGCAAGACCGGCAGCGTGTCCATCTCCGCCCTGACGACCTCCAGCGCCATCCTCTCGAAATGTCTCAAGGAGTTCTCCAGGCGCTATCCCGATATTCTCACGGACATCACCTTCACCTCCGGGCGCAGCGAGGTATTGGCCATGAACGAGGCGAAGTACGATTTCCACTTCGCCGTGCAGGAGATGGTTCCGGCCGGGGAGAGCTTCGATAGCGTCGTGTCCCACATCGACTACCTCTGCGTCGCCTTTCCTGCAGATCACCCGCTGGCGAACGAGCCCCTGGATTTCTCCCGCTTGGCGGGGGAGCGGTTCATCGCTGTGTCGGAGTCCGATGGCCCGGCGCTGTATAACGAGATCCGCCGGGTGTGCGAGGCGCGCAGCTTCGCTCCCAACGTGGTATGCCAGTATGACCGGGCGGAGGCCGTGTTGCTGTCCGTTGGCGCAGGTACGGGCATCGCCATCGTCCCCGAGGCGCTTGGCAGCGTGTTCTATTCCAATAACGTGAAGCTCAAGCGCATCCCCGGCAGCGACGCCATTCGCACCTATGTGGTGGCCTGGCATCGGAATGTGACGAATCCCGCCGCCAAGCTTTTCTTGGAGGTCATCCGGGATCTGTTTCAGTGAGAAATTTTCGAGGATGATTTGCGCTGGGAGAGACGGACGATGCAGGCGGACTTTCGCCCGCCAAGGAGAACAACGATACTAACGATACTATTATTACAAATATTACAAAACGTGTATTGTAAATCGTTGGGAGATATGATAAGATACGTAGCCTAACCACTTACAGGGAACGGACATCCAGGAGGGATTTGTATGCTACCCATAGCCAGTTCAGATAAGATGCAGAATATCCAGAGCGACATCCGGGGGGCCATATACCAGCGGGCGCTGGAGATGGAGCGCCAGGGGATAGATGTCCTGAAGCTCAACACAGGCAACCCGGCCGCCTTTGGCTTCAAAATGCCGGACAGTGTGCGGAACGCTCTTTTGAAAAATATCGACCGGGCGGTGCCCTACTGCGATCCGGCGGGGATGCCGGAAGCCCGGCGGGCTATCTGCGATTACCATCGCGGCCGGGGCTTCGAGGGCGTCACGCCCGATGATATCTATATCGGCAACGGCGTTAGCGAGATGGCGCCCATGGTGCTCAACGCCGTGCTCAGCGCCGGGGACGAGCTGCTCATGCCCGCCCCCAGCTACAGCCTGTGGTCCAACGCCGCCTATCTGGCCGGTGCAAGGCCGGTATTTTACACCTGCGACGAATCTGCCGGCTGGTATCCGGACGCGGCGGACATCCAGCGGAAGATCACGGCCAGGACGAAGGCCATCTTGCTCATCAACCCCAACAACCCCACCGGCCAGGTATACGCGCCGGAGCTGGTGGAGCAGGTGGCGGAGCTGGCCCGGCGGCACGGGCTGCTGCTCATCGCCGATGAGATATATGACCGGCTCATCATGGACGGCGTCCCATTTCGGAACGCGGCGGCGGTGGCGCCGGACCTGCCGGTGGTGACGGTGAACGGCCTTTCAAAATCCCATCTTATATGCGGTTTTCGCTGCGGGTGGGCGGTGGTCTCCGGGCCTCGGGCGCTGACGGAGGAGATCAGCGACGCCATGGCCAAGCTGTCCGCCCTGCGCCTTTGCGGCAACGCCCTGACCCAACTGGTCATCCCTGCGGCTATGGCTGACCAGGAGAGCACCCGGGTCATGCTGGTCCCCGGCGGGCGCATCTGGGAGCAGCGGGAGGCGGCATGCCGCGCCCTTGACCAGGTGGACTATATCACCTATGTGCGGCCCCAGGCGGCCTTTTACGTGTTCCCCAAGCTGTCGGACCGCATCCAGCTCAAGGACGACCGGCAGTTTGCCCTGGACCTGTTGGAGGCCAAGCATATCCTGTTGGTGCCCGGCAGCGGCTTTGACTGGCCCGCGTCGGACCATTTCAGGCTGGTCCTCCTGCCGGAGCCGGAGAGGACCCGCCGGGCCATCCTGGATATCGGAGATTTTTTGGAGAGCTACCGGCAGTGATGACTTTTGCCCTCAAATATTCTTATCGCACGATTACGAAACTTTTATCTTCCCTTCATCCTGTCTTCATATCAGCCGCTGTATAATAATGACACGATGAAAACAAGAAGGAGCGGACATTCATGTTCAAGAAGATCGTTAGTCTTATTCTATGCGCGGTCATGACGGCGTCAGCGGGCGCCGTGGGGGCTCTGGCCTCCGCGGACAACGCCGGCGAAGCCAGCGGCCGGATGGGCGGCGGGAGCTTCGGCGGCGGCGTCGGCACCGCCGGCGGCGGCGGACACTACACCGAGGCCGCAGAGCTGTTTGAGCAGTACGAGTACACCGATGATGAGACGGGCTATACCATCCCCTACAACCTCTATCTGCCCGAAGGCTATGAGGACGGGGAGGAGGAATACCCCCTGGTCATCTTCATCGCCGACGCCAGCGTCAACAGCGATGATGTCACCGCGCCTCTGACCCAGGACGGCGCTACCGTCTGGGCCATGCCTGAGGAGCAGGAAAAGCATCCCTGCATCGTGCTGGTGCCCCAGTATACCACCGAGCTGACCAGTGCGCTGGGGATGATGACCACCGATGAGAACATCTGGACCGACGGCCTGACCCTGGCGAAAAATCTGATGGACTACGTGGTGGATACCTACCGGGTGGATACCGACCGGATCTACGGCACCGGCCAGTCCCAGGGCGGCATGGCGGCCATTGCCATCAGTGACAAATACCCTGATTTTTACGCAGCCCAATTGCTGGTGGCCTGCCAATGGAACGTTGAGGAGATGTCCGTCATGAAGGACGACAACCTCTGGATCATCGTCTGCGAGGGGGATATCAAGGCGTATCCCGGCATGAACGAGGCCACGGCCAACTGGACCGAGCTGGGGGCAAATGTGGCCACGGATGAGCTGTGGGACAGCACCTCCACACCGGAACAGTTCGACGAGCTGGTTGCCGGCATGCTGGATCAGGACTGCGCCATCCACTATAACGTCTTTGAGGGCGGCAGCCACATGTACACCTGGACGGTGGCCTACACCATCGAGGGCGTCCGGGACTGGCTGTTCACCCAGAGCCGGACATCGGAATAGGAAATAAAGCGGGCAGGGGCTTGTCAGCGCGCTCACCCTAAACCGTCAGAACTGACGGATCATGGCATCTGCTTGGCAGGATCGGAAAACGAACAGCGGCGTCTGGTTTCGGCCGGACGCCGCTGTTCGTTTCTGGGGCGGAACGCTCAAAAAAATGGCTCCGCAATCCAAAAATACAAGGAGCGAAGCAGCTGCCATTGCCGCGCTGTGATCCCCTGCGGAGCAGCGAGCCGCTCCATATAGCAATGACACTTTGGCTATGCTATAATAATATGGCTACGGCCGTGAACGGAGAGGTGCGGCATGGAAGGCCGGTGTTTTTATTATGTCAACTGAATTCGTGTTTGCCGACGACGCCCTGGAGGCTCTGCGGCGAAAGTATTTCCCGCGGATACCGTGGACGGAGGCCGGGCCAATCCGCCGACGGTATCTGGTCCGGACAGCGCAGCCGGGCCAGGACGTTTCGGACGTCCTGGCCCGGCTGGCGGAGGATGAGGGATTCACCGCCCCCGGCCTGCAGACCGTGCGGGGTGAGGCGGAGGAGTGTCTGGCCGCTTTTCGGGAACGGGGGGCAGCGGCTCTCATGATATTCGGCCTGGGGCCGGACGCCCACTGGTGCGACCTGGCCCTGGGAGCGGAGGACAGCGAGGGCTGGCGGGAGCTGATCGTCCGCTCCGAGGAGGGCGAGAACCTGACCGCTCTGGCCCATGCCCGGAGGCTGCTCCGGTTCCGTCGGGCTGTCAGCACCGGAGAAGCTCAATGACAATCCCGTCCAGTCCGTCCGGGTCCCGGATGAACACGCCCTTGGCGGCGGCCATGTCCTCCGGTCTGATCGTTTGCCATGGCGGCTCCTCTCAACACACCTCGCTGGCGTATTTCATATAGTAGTTAAAGACCCGCTCCCGCTGGAGGGTGGTGCTCTCCATGTGGCCGGGGTAGACTTCGAAGTCACCAGGCAGGTCGTACAGCCGCTTCAGGCTTTTCAGCAGGGCGGGCATATCGCCGCCGGGCAGGTCCGTCCGGCCGCAGGACTCCCGAAACAGGGTGTCCCCGGAGAAGATGGCATTCTCGCAGATCAGGCACACCCCGCCCGGGGTATGGCCTGGGGTCTCCATCACCCGGAAGGTGAGCCCCCCCACGGTCAGCTCGTCCCCCTCCGCGTACCAGATGGTGTCCGCCGGGGGCGTAAACTGATAATAGCCGCCGGACATGGCCGTCCCGGCGTCTTTTTTGTTCATGCACACCCTGGCCCCGGTCTGCTCCCGGACGGCGTCCACCGCCATGGTGTGGTCGAAGTGGCCGTGGGTGAGGAAGATATACTTGGCCGTCAGCTTCCGGTCCTCCAGATAGTCCATGACGGTGTTGGACTCATCGCCGGGATCGATGACGGCGCATTGAAGGGTGTTCTCGTCGGTGACGATGTAGCAGTTGGTTTCGATCTGGCCCACGGTCAGGCATTTGATAAGCATGTGCTATAACTCCTTTGTATCAAGTAGGATGGTCACTGGTCCGTCGTTCTGGCTGAACACCTGCATATCCGCGCCGAACACCCCGGTCTGGACGTGGAAGCCCCGCTCCCGGCACAGGCGGATGACGGTCTCGTACAGGGGGATGGCGGTTTCGGGCCGGGCGGCCTCGGTGAAGCCGGGGCGGCGGCTGTGACAGTCAGCGAACAGGGTGAACTGGCTGATGATGAGCAGGTTTGCGGCCCCGGCGTTGACGGGGTTGAGGTTCATCTTGCCCGCGGCGTCCTCAAAGATGCGCAGGCCGCATATCTTGTCGGCGATCTTCGCGGCCTGGTCGGGGCCGTCGTCGGCATGTACTCCCAGCAGCACCAGAAAGCCCTGGCCAATGGAACCATGGACGGCGCCGTCTATCTCAACCCGGGCGTTTTTCACCCTTGTCACAACAGCCCTCATTATATTCCTCCTCGATTGATGCCCCGGATGCCCCGGATGGTCTGGAGCCTGTTCATGACGGACTGGATTTCGGCACTGTTGTGGACCTCCAGGGTCACGGCCACGGTGGTGGTGCCTTTGCCGGTGTCCCGGCCGGACAGGCTGCGGACCCGGGCATTCATGGTATTGAGGATGGTAGCCACGTCCATGACCACGCCGTTGCGCTCATCGAAGGTGAGATGGAGCTCCGCGGCATAGTAATCGCCGGCATCCGGGGCCCAGGACACATCGATCCAGCGGCCTTTATCCACCTCCCGCTTGTAGTTGATGCAGTCCCGCCGGTGGATGGACACCCCCAAGCCCCTTGTGATGAAGCCGATGATGGGGTCCCCGGGCACCGGGGTGCAGCACCGGGAGAATTTGATAAGGCAGTTGTCCAGCCCTTCCACCAGGATGCCCTGGACGGACTTAAGCTCATGCTGCTGGCGGCGGTCGGCCCGCTCCTGCATCTTCTCCAGCTCGGTCCTTTTTGCGGGGGCCCGGTTGCGGATGATCTCATCCCGTATGCGGCCCACCGCGTGGGCGGCGGTCATGCCCCCATAGCCGATAGAGGCGTAGATATCGTCCAGCTCCTGGACGGCCATGCGCTTGAGGATATGGGGGAGCATCTCCGGGTCGGCCATGTCCGTCATCACCAGACCGGCCCGTTTGGCTTCGGCCTCGAACATCTCCCGCCCCTGCTGGATATTCTCCTCCCGGCGCTCCTTTTTGAACCACTGCCTGATCTTGGAGCGGGCCTCGCCGGACTTGGCGATGTTCAGCCAGTCCCGGCTGGGGCCGGATGAGCTGCGGGAGGTGATGATGGTCACGATATCCCCGTTCTGCAGAGGATAGGAGATGGGCACGATCCGCCCGTTCACCTTGGCGCCGGTCATGGAGTTGCCCACGGCGGAGTGGATGGCGTAGGCGAAGTCGATGGGCGTCGCCCCGGCGGGGAGGCTCTTCACGTCCCCGTTGGGGGTGAAGACGAACACCTCGTCGTCGAACATATCCACCTTCAGGTTCTGATAGAAATCCTGGGCGTCGGAGTCCTGCTGCCGCTCCAGGAGCCGGCGTATCCAGGCGAATTTCTCCTCGTCCCCCTCCTTGTGGCCCACGGGACCGGACTTATACTTCCAGTGGGCGGCCACGCCGTATTCCGCCGTCATGTGCATCTGCCAGGTGCGTATCTGCACCTCGAAGGGGATTCCCTCCGTGCCGATAACAGTGGTGTGCAGGCTCTGGTAGTTGTTGGGCTTGGGGGTGGAGATATAGTCCTTGAACCGGCCGGGCACCGGGCGGAACATCTCATGGATGATGCCCAGCACGTTATAGCAGTCGGCCAGGTCGTCCACGATCACCCGGAAGGCGCACAGGTCGAATATCTCCTCCATACCCAGGTGCTGGGCGTACATCTTCCGGTAGATGCTGTATATGTGCTTGAGCCGGCCGTAGACCTTGCAGGTGATGCCCTCCTCCGCCATACGGGCTTCGATGCGCTGCTCCATGTCCTTCTGGAACTGTTCCATGATGGTCCTGCGCTTATCCAGGATGTTGGTGATCTCCCGGTAGCCCACCGGGTCCAGATACAGCAGCGCCAGATCCTCCAGCTCATCCTTCATCCGCTCCACCCCCAGCCTGTGGGCGATGGGAGCGTATATCTCCATGGTCTCCCGGGATTTTGAAAGCTGCTTTTCCGGACTCTGGAACTCCATGGTGCGCATGTTGTGGAGCCGGTCGGCCAGCTTGATGAGGATTACCCGGATGTCCTTGGCCATGGCCATGAGCATCTTGCGGAGGTTTTCCATCTGATTTTCCTCCAGGGTGCTGTACTGCACTCTGGTCAGCTTGGTGACGCCCTCCACGATGTCGGCCACATCCCGTCCGAACTGATGCTCCAGCTCCTCATAGGTGACGGAGGTGTCCTCCAGCACATCGTGGAGCAGGGCGGCGATGATGGAATCGTCGTCCAGGCCCATCTTCCCGGCGATGACGGCGGCGGCGATGGTATGGGTCACATAGGGGGAGCCGTCCTTGCGTTTTTGCCCGTCATGGGCGGCGACGGCAAAGTCAAAGGCACGGCGGATGCGGTCCAGGTCCGCGTGGGGGTTGTTCTCCGCAAGGACCGCGCGCAGTTCTTCAAAGGCTTGCTCCGGCACGAATGGTTCCATATCTCTTCCTCTTTCACCCCTGCTGTCTTATCCAGGCGGGGGAGCGGTCCAGGTCGGCCTTTCCCTTTCTGGCGATCAGCGTGATATCTATATCCTGCCCGGCGAAGCGCACGTCGGCCAGCTCCACCTCCATGAGCACGCGTAGGCCCAAGGCGATCTGCTCGGGACGCAGGTCCGGGCACAGCCAGTCCAGCCGGTCCGTCGGGCAGGGGACGGGGCGCCGGGCCGTCAGGGCCCGCCACAGCCGGCCCAGCTCCGAGCGGCTGATATGGCAGTCCGCGGCCGGAGGCCGTCCCTCCAGCACGCGGCGGTATGCCAGCGCCTTATCCGCCGGGCGCAGGTCCAGCATCACCAGCTGCAAGCTCCGCCGGCCTCTGAACTCGCTGACCTGAGGATAGAAGGCCGCATCCACCCGGTCCCCGGCCGACACGTCCAGCTCCGACGCCTGGCGGGAGAACCATACGCAGTCGTAGCGCACGCCGAACTTTTCCAGCCGCAGCCGCAGATGCTTCCCCCCGCCGATGGGCGTAGCGGAGGTCAGGACCGCGCCGGTCATGCACATCGACGGCCGGGGATTGCCGTTGCCCCATGGCTCCAGCGCCTCCAGCGATTCCACGCACTCCATTTTCAAAAGCTCGGGCGAGTCTATCTCCAGATCCAGGGCGAGGCCCTCCTCGCCCCGGGGCGGATGATCGGCATAATATTCTGTCAAGGCCCGGCGGAAGCGGCCGATATTCTCCCGGGAGATGTTCAGGCCCGCCGCCAGGGCGTGGCCGCCGAAGGACTCCAGGAGATCCCCGCAGGCGGCCAGAGCGTCGAACAGGTTGAAGCCGCCGCAGCTTCGGCAGGAGCCCTTGCCCTTGTCCCCGTCCAGCGAGATCATCACCGTGGGGACCTGGTATGCCTCCGCCAGGCGGGAGGCCACGATACCGATGACCCCCTGGTGCCAGCTCTCCTGGGCCAGGACGATGGGGCCGTCGCCGGTCCGATCCCGGAGCATGGCGGCCGCCTCCTCCCATATCTCCGCCTCCAGCTGCTGACGGCTGCGGTTCATGCCGCATAAGGCCTCGGCCAGCTCCGCGGCCCGATGGGGGTCCCGCTCCGATATGAGCTCGGCGGCGCAGCCCACCCGGCCCAGGCGGCCGGCTGCGTTGATGCGGGGGGCCAGGGTGAAGCCCACGGCGGTGGCGCCTATGCGCTCGCCGGTGACGCCGGCGGCCTCCATCAAGGCGGCCAGGCCGGGCCGGGGGTCGGCGCGGAGCTTTTCCAGCCCCGCCTTCACCAGACGGCGGTTTTCCCCCACCAGGGGCATCACGTCCGCGATGGTACCCACGGCCACCAGGTCGGCATACCGGGCCAGCATGGCGGCGCTGTCCCCGCTGAGGGCGCAGGCCGTCTTGAAGGCCACGCCCACCCCCGCCAGGTCACGGTTGGGATAGGCGCAGCCGGGCCGTTTGGGGTCAACCACCGCCGCGGCGGCGGGCAGCTCCGCCTGGCACTCGTGGTGGTCGGTGATAATCATGTCGATGCCCAAGGACGCGGCGTAGGCCGTCTCCTCTACAGCGGTGATACCGCAGTCCACAGTGACGATGAGGGTGACCCCCCGGTCCCGGAGGCTGTCGATGGCCCCGTTGTTCAGGCCGTACCCCTCCGCCAGCCGGTCGGGGATATAGGTCACGGTGTCCAGTCCAATGCCGTCAAGAAACTCGGTCAGCAGGCAGGCGGCGGTGATGCCGTCCACGTCGTAATCCCCGTAGACGGCCACCGTCTCCCTCTGTTCCCTGGCCCGGCTGAGCCGGGCCACGGCGGCGGCCATGTCCGGGAGGTCCATGGGATTCTCCGGGCAAAACGGTCCGTCCGCCAAAAAAGCGGCGGCCTCCCCGGCCCCTGTGATGCCCCGGACAGCCAGCACGGCCGCCAGCAGCGGGGGATAGCCCGCCTGGGTGAGCTCCTCCGGTATGGGCCCCGCCGTCGGGATGTTCCATACCTTATATTTCATGGGTTCCTTTTCCTCGATGATGATATTTTTATGAATACTTTATTATACGTCAAACGGCCGAAGTTTGCAATCGTATTTCCCGCGGCGGAGATTGCGGTATACCGGGGCCGTCCGGGGCACACTAATTGTCTCCCCGGGACAAAATCGGCCGGATTGGGCTTGCATGACCGGGAGCATTGTGCTATGATACGGGTAGACATAAAATGAAAAATCAATATGATTTTAAAGAAAGGCCGCGCAACAAAAGGTTTTGCGGGAGAGGCTATGAGACATAAAACACCTGCGCTGCTGACACTGCTGCTGAGCGTTATCATGGCGGCCACGGCCCTGACGGTGGGGCTCCGGACCTGGGGCAGCCCGGCGGACGGGGCGGAGACGGCGGAGCAGGACAACGGAGAAACGCGGGACGGATCGCCCGGCCTGGACCAGCCGGAGGAGGCGGCGTCCGCCGTCACCCCGGAACCGACCGTAGCCCCATGGACGGGGCCGCTGGTGCCGGACCAGGGGGCCAGGATATCCAAGGAATATTTCGCAGACGCGGCTTTTATCGGCAACTCCGTCATGTCGGGCCTGGAGCTGTATGATTATGACATGGTGTTCCACGATGAGGACTGGAACACCATTCCGGACTTCTACTGGGCAAACAGCCTGACGGTGCTGGACGTGTCCAGCCAGGTGTCCCAGATGGAGGGCTGTCAGTACGGCAAGGTATATGTCTGCCTGGGCACCAACGAGATGAGCTACGACAAGGACGTCCTCCGCCAGGAGTTCACGGACCTGATCCATCGGCTGCAGGAGAACAACCCCGGCTGCATCCTGTATCTGATGAGCGTGCCCCCTGTGAGCGCCTACAAATCCTCCACCGACGGGTCCTATACCCGGGAGCATGTCCGCGAGATGAACGATATGCTCCAGGACATCGCCCGGGAGGAGCAGATATGGTATCTGGACGTCTACTCGGTCTTGTGCGACAGCGACGGGTATCTGCCCTCCAGCGTGACCAACGACGGCGTTCATTTCAGCGGCGACCACTATTCCTACTGGTTCGATTACCTCCAGACCCATTATGTCCCCGACGGCACGCCCGTCCAGACGGAGGCTCCGGCGGAGGAGGTCCCGGCGGAGTGATTTGAGCCGGCAATATCAAAGGAGAAAAACGAGATGAAAAGACTGCTTGTATGTGTTCTGGCGGCGGCCATGCTCCTAGTTACGGCGGCCTGCGGCGGCGGCAAGGCCGTGGAGGTGGACATGGAGGCGCTGGCGGCGGAGCTTCTGGACAGCGGCGCGTTCACGGACATCCTCAGCCAGGTGCCCGACACGGCCGCGCCCGTTACCTACGGGCTGGACGCGGCGGATGTGAGCGGCTGCGTGATGTATGCCAGCACCGGCGCCACGGCCGAGGAAATATTCATCGTCCATGTATCGGACAGCGGCGCCGTATCCCGGGCAGAGGAAGCGGCCCGCCGGCGGATAGCCAACCAGCAGGCCGCCTTTGAGAATTATGCCCCCGCGGAGATACCCAAGCTGCAAGACGCCGTGGTGGAGACGGCGGGAGACTATGTGATCGTGGTGATCTCCGGCGACGCGGCGGCGGCCCGGGCCGTGGTGGACGGCTATCTGAGCTGAACCTGCGTCAGCAAAGCGCGGAGCCGGCGGCCTCCCGGGAGGCGCCGGTTTTTTTATTGACAACAGTCTGCCAAAATGGTATGATTTTTTGACAGCGGGAGAACGGAGGCGCGGAGCCGTGCTGAACCAATTTTCCAGAACGGAGCTGCTGCTGGGGGCGGAGGCCATGGCGCGGCTGGCCCGGGCGCGGGTGGCCGTGTTCGGCGTGGGCGGCGTTGGGAGCTACGCGGCGGAGGCCCTGGCCCGCGGCGGCGTGGGGACCCTGGACCTGATCGACGACGACCGGGTGTGCCTGACCAACATCAACCGGCAGCTTTTCGCCACAAGGAAGACCGTGGGCCGGTACAAGGTGGACGCGGCCCGGGAACGGCTGCTGGATATCAACCCGGACATGACCGTGAACACCTTCAGGACCTTCTATACCCCCGAGACGGCGGAGCGGTTCGACCTCGCCCCGTATGACTACATCGTGGACGCCATCGATACCGTGAGCGGCAAGCTGGAGCTGGCCGTCCGGGCCCAGGCGGCGGGCGTGCCCGACATCAGCTGTATGGGGGCGGGCAACAAGCTGGACCCCTCGGCCTTTGAGGTGGCGGATATATATGAGACGTCCGTGTGTCCCCTGGCCCGGGTGATGCGCCGGGAGCTGAAAAAGCGGGGGGTGCGGCGGCTGAAGGTGGTCTACTCCAAGGAGCCGCCCATAACGCCCTCGGAGGACGCGGCCATCTCCTGCAGGACCAACTGCATCTGCCCGCCGGGCACGGTGCGCAAATGCACCGTCCGCCGCCAGGTGCCGGGCAGCGCTTCTTTCGTGCCTCCGGTGGCCGGGTTCATCCTGGCCGGAGAGGTCGTCAAGGACCTGGCCGGGATACGCTGATACTTAGGCAGTTCGATGTTCCAAAGCATAAGCTCTGTGGTATGCTTCGGACAGGGGCGGGAGGAAAACGCCCTTTTATGAACCGACCGCTGTATGACTGTTTGAAGGGAAGAAATACGATGAAAAAGATGAAGAAAATCCTTGGTATCGTTTTGGCCGCGTGTACCCTCTTGTCCCTGTGCGCCGCGCCCGCGTTTGCCGCGGCGGAGAACGGCTGGAAGCGGGAGAGCGGCACGTGGTACTACTATGAGGACGGCGTGAAGGCCACCGGCGTCGTGACCGTTGGCGGCAAGAGCTACTATCTGAACAGCGCCGGGGCGATGCTCACCGGCTGGATTTCCCTGGGCGGCGGCGATTACTACTATGCCAACAGCTCCGGTGCGCTCC
>CAZVRP010000026.1:0-18343 GCA_964630255.1 uncultured Oscillospiraceae bacterium
CCAAAAAGTCATCGACCTTTACCGCGCTCCAATTGTAGCGCATCTCAAATACATTCGCCGGTTTCATTTATCGTGGCGCCAGATACGGCATGAGGATTTTATTTGCAGACTGCGGATAAAATTCAGTCGGAAAACATTGTAGTTTTTTCCGCCAGGGTATATTATAGAGCATATCATAAAAAGCGAGGACGGGATATGAACAGACTGAGCGCCATCATGGATCGCAGGTCCATCCGGAAATTTGAGGACCAGCCCGTGGAGCGGGAGAAGATCGAGTCCATCCTGCGAGCGGCTATGCAGGCCCCCACCGGGAAGAACTCCCAGTGCTGGGAGTTCCTGGTGATCGAGGACGAGGCCGACCGGATGGCGGTGACAACTATGTCGCCTTTTGCTCAATGCGCCAAAAATGCCAGGGCGCTCATCATGGTGATGGTCAACAGCCGCCGGTCAGACCCGGATGTGCCGGTATGGATACAGGACCTGTCCGCCGCGTCCATGACCATGCTCATTCAGGCAGAGCTGGAGGGACTGGGGGCCACATGGCTGGGGATGTATCCCTTCCAGGAGCGTCTGGACGCCGCGAGGGCATACTTCCGCCTACCGGAGCACCTGACGCCCTTCTCCGTTATAGCCCTGGGCTACAAGCTGGCGGAAAAGCCATCGGAGGACCGATACGACCCCGCCAAGGTCCACTGGGGACATATTTGAGATAAAAGCTAAAAACACCGACCGTCTCCCGGCAGCCGGTGTTCGCTATTGAAAAAGAACGGCATCAGCCCACAGCAGGCTCGCCGGAGGCGGCAGCGGCCGTGACCGCGCAGCCGCCGTCCGGGGCCACGGCGCTCTCGTCATAAAAAGGACGCCCTGCCAACATCCTGATTTTGCAAAAAACGAACAGCGCTGTCAACAGAAACAAAAGCGGAGGACGTCCCATGAAGCGGCGTCCTCCTTCTTTCGTCTGCGCTTATACGAAATTGGGCCAGAGTTTTTTGGCCTCTTCCCGCAGGCGGTCCCGATCATCCGGGTGGGCGATGGCAATGAGTTTTGCTATTCGCTCGCTGACGGTGCAGCCCTTCAGCCGGGCGACGCCGTATTCCGTCACCACATAATCCGTATAGTTGCGGGGGATCGTCACCACCGCACCGGGGGTCAGCATGGACTTGATCTTCGGCTGTCCTTTCGCCGTCCGGGATGGGAACGCCAAGATACCCTTGCCGCCTTTGGACTCAAAAGCGCCATATGCGCAGCAGAACGCGCCGCCGGAGCCGGATATTTGCTTCGGGCCGATGCTCTCCGAGCAGACTTGGCCTGTCAGGTCAATCTCCACACAGGTGTTGATGGAGACGAAATTGTTCTGCCTGGCGATGGTCAGTGGGTTAATGTGCTCCGAGGACCGGCGGGAAACGCAGTCCTCCCGGCTCTGGATGAACTCGTAAATATTCTCCCGCCCCTCCGCGAAGGAAAAGACGTGCAGGCCCGTGTCAATATTCTTCCGTCTGCCGGTGATATTGCCGGAGAGGATCAGGTCCATCATAGAGTTGGTGAACATCTCCGTGTGGATGCCCAGGTCGTTCTTCCGGCTCAGGTACATACCCACAGCGTTGGGAATGCCGCCGATGCCCAGTTGGATGGTGTCACCATCGGAGACAAGCTCCGCCACCGATGCGCCGATGCGGTCCTCCAGCTCCGTGGGCTGAATGCTGGGCAGGTCCTGCTCCGGCCGGTCTGCCTCCAGGATGTAGGTGACGGCGGAGATAGGAATCATCTGCCCGCCCCGGGCGTGGTGCAGGTTGCGGTTCACCTCCACCACGATGGGGAGGCGGTTGTCGATGGCGTACTGGATGGAGTCGCCCTCCTCCGTATGGTTCATGCCCATGGGAAAAAGGCCGTTTTCATCCATGGCGCCGACGCCGGTATAGAAGACCGTGGGCTTGTGATGCATGATGGCGGCGGAGAAGTAATGGGCCAGGTCAGAGGGCGTATGGTCGATGAGTCCCAGCGGCTCGGACTCCCGGTAGAAGGTGGGGCCGTAGAAATAGGTCAGCATCTCCATGTGCCCCTTCATGGACGGTTCATACATCACGGGGAAGTGCCCGCTTCTCCCCTTCCAAATCTTGACGCCCTCCACATAGGGCGCCCGCTCATGCAGGTGCTCCAGAATGGTCAGCGGCTCGGTGTGGTTGTGGGTGGTGTAAACAATGTCCCCTGATCGGATCAGCGACAGGCACTGCTCCACGGTGGCGAGCTTTTCCTGATACTGCTTCTGATAGTCGGTCATATCCCGTACCTCCTCACTTGGCCGCAAGGGCCGTCCGGAACTGCTCGATCATCATAGGCACCACCTTGTAAAGGTCGCCCGTAATGCCGTAGTCGGCGATCTCGAAGATAGGAGCATCCGGATTCTTGTTTACAGCGATAATGCAGTCGGATTCCTGCATACCAGCCTTGTGCTGGATGGCGCCGGAGATACCCAGAGCGATGTACAGCTTGGGATGGACGGTCTTGCCGGTCTGGCCCACCTGGTGGTCACTGGTCAGCCACCCGGAGTCGATAGCCACGCGGCTGCCGCCCAGTACGCCGCCCAGCACGCTGGCCAGAGCCTGGCCCAGCTCGATGCCCTTTTCCACATCGGAGCCGATGCCGCCGCCCACGGATACCACCACGTCAGCCCCCAGAAGGTCCACGATCTGGCGGGCGGACTTCACCACCTCCAGCACCCGGGTCTTAAGGTCGGCCTGCTCCAGGGCGAAATCGGGATGCACGACCTGAACGGCGGCGGCCTTCGCCTCGTCAAAGGGGGCCTTCGTCATGACGCCGGGCCGCACGGTTGCCATGGCCGGGCGGAACCGTGGGCATACGATGGTGGCCATCAGGTGTCCGCCGAAGGCCGGGCGGGTCATCTTCAGGTCTGTGGCAAACCGGGCCCGGAGATTCTCCTCTCCGATCTGCTTGTCGTCCAGAGTGGAGTTGGCGCGCAGGAATTCCACATAAGTCCCCACGTCCACGTCCAGATGGGTGCAGTCGGCGCAAAGGCCCGTGTTCAGCCGGGCAGCGATGCGCGGAGCCAGGTCCCGGCCTATATTGGTCGCGCCGAATAGGACCACCTCGGGCTTATATGCCGCCACCAGGTCGCAGATGATCTTGGCATGGGCCTCGGTGATATAATCGCGCAGAAGGGCGCTGTTGCACACATAGACTTTATCCGCGCCGTAGCCCCCCAGCTCGCCGGTCAGGCCGTCCACGCCATCGCCCAGGAGCACGCCGCAAAGCTCACACCCCAGCTCATCGGCCAGCTTCCGGCCCTCGCTCACCAGCTCCAGATCAGTACTCATCAGCTTCCCCTGACGCTGTTCGCAGTAGACCCATACGCCGTGGAAGCCCTCTGTATTGGTATTTATGAAATTCTCCTGTTTCATGTGCCGCTCCTCCTTACAGAATGTGCTTGGCGCTCAGCCGGGACGTGAGATCTGCCACGGTGCCCGCGTCGGACCCCTCCAGCATGACGCCCGCGCCTTTCTGGGGAGGCGTGAAGCTCTTGGCTATATTGGTGGGCGAGCCTTTTAGGCCGATGGTGCTCACGTCGATGAGCGGCTCGTCCTTCAAATCCTCATAGGTAAGGACGGTGAAGGGCTTTTCAAAGCAGTCGTAAATACCCGCGATGGACATATACCGGGGCTCATTGAGCTCCTTGACGCAGGTGATGAGGCATGGCGTCTCAGTCTGGATGGTCATGTATCCGTCCTCCAGCATCCGCTGGACGGTGACAGTGCCGTTTTCGTATGTCAGTTCTCCGGCATAGGTGATCTGGGGCAGGTCCAGCTTCTCGGCGATCTGAGGACCCACCTGGGCGGTATCGCCGTCGATGGCCTGCCGGCCGCAGATGACGATGTCGTCCGGATCGATGCCGATGTGGTGCAGGCCCGCCGCGATGACCTGGCTGGTAGCGAAGGTATCGGATCCTCCGAACACCCTGTCGCTCAGGAGGTACGCCTCGTCCGCGCCCATGGCCATCAGCTCCCGGAGCATACTCTCCGCCGCCGCGGGGCCCATGGTCACGACGATGACCCTGCAGCCGTATGTATCCTTCAATTTCAGGGCCGCCTCCACGGCGTTCTTGTCATCGGGGTTGGTGATGACCGCCATGCTGGCCCGGTCCAGGGTGCCGTCGGGATTCACCGCCACCTTGCCGGAGGTATCGGGCACCTGTTTTACACAGACAAGTATCTTCATAAGACGTACTCCTTATTTCATTATGTTGCTGGAGATGACCATCAGCTGGACCTCGCTGGTACCCTCGTACACGGGCATAATGCGCAGGTCCCGGTAGAACCGCTCGATGGCAAAGCCCTGCATGTAGCCGTAGCCGCCGTGGATCTGCAGGCACTGGTAGGCCACCTCGTTGGCCACCTCGCTCATGTAGTACTTTGCCCGGGACGCCTGGAGCAAGGCGTTGGGATCGCCCTCGTCCACCATCCGGGCTGCGCTGTAGATGAGCTGCCGCCCGGCCTCCACCTTGGCGTCCATCTCCGCGATCTTGAAGCGTGTGTTCTGGAACTTGGCGATGGGCTTGCCGAACTGGACGCGCTCACCGGCGTATTTGATAGCCTCGTCCAGGCAGCCCTGGGCCCCGCCCAGCGCCTGGCTGGAAACGTTGACGCGACCGGCAGCCAGGCCCGCACCCGCGACCTTCCAGCCGCCGCCTACGGCGCCCAGCACGTTCTCCTTGGGTACCCGCACGTCCTCAAAAATCAGATCGCAGGTACCGGAGGCGTGCAGGCCCAACTTCTCCTCCCGCTTGCCCCGGGAGAAGCCCTTCCATCCGGCCTCCACGATGAAGGCCGTCAGGGACTTTTTGCCGTTCGGCGCCGTTGTCTTGGCGAATACCACCGCGTAATCGCAGGTGGGTCCCAAGGTGATGAAGGTCTTGCGGCCGTTGAGGATAAAGGCATCTCCATCCTCTACGGCGGTGGTGATGATGGCGTTGGTATCGGAACCCGCCCCCGGCTCGGTCAGTGCAAAGGAGCACCGAGTCTTTCCCTCGGCCATGGGCCGGAGGTACTTCTGCTTCTGCTCCTCGCTGCCGCATTTCAAAAGGGGCATACCGGACAGGGAGTTGGCCATGAACATGGACGCGGTGGACACACAGGTGCGGGTCATCTGCTCCATCATGATGATAGAGGAAAAGAAATCCCCGCCCTGACCGCCGTATTCCCGGGGGATGCAGCAGCCGGTAAAGCCATACCGGGCCGCCTTTTCCCAGAGCTCGTCCGGGAATTCTCCTTCGGCCTCGGCTTGGTCGATGCAGGGCGCGATCTCGTTTTCCGCGAACTCATGGGCCAGCTGCTGTATCATCAGGTACTTTTTGTCTAACATATAGGAATCCTCCTTAGCGTACTGCAACCACAACATTGACAATAGCTTAACACACCGTTAAATTGTTGTCAATAATGATTTTGTAAGATTTTTTCTGGCAGTTATCCACGTGGATTTGTGTGGAATGTACAACATCCCCCACATCATATATCCGGTCTGTAATACTATTTTGATGCCGCTTTGCGCGGGACATCGCTGCTCACCCTGGCGGGCGAGTCCGTCTGAAACGTCCGCCTCGCCCCGTGCAAAGCAGCATCAAAAGAATTCATGATTTTTTGCCGGGAAACAGGATAAAACACCCGGAACGCATCCACGGCGTTCCAGGTGTTTCTCCGTTCCGTTCCCGTCAGGTCCTCTCCCACAACAGCATATTGTCCGCGAAGCCGGCATTCAGCCGCCCCGCATCCTTCAGCCAGGAGAGGTAGGACCGCACGGTGCTCCCCACAAGGGCGTATTGCTCAAAGCTCATAGTCAGCTCATAGGCGGCGAACAGCTTTTGGAGGATATGCTCAAAGCATATCGGCTCCCCGCACAATCCCACGATTGTCTCCCCAATCCGCTCCACCTGGTCGATATTGTACTGGGCCAGCGGGGCGATATCCTCCGTCGCGGCGGCGTGGGCCGGGACGAACATCTTCGCGCTCAGGCCCTTTACCATTTCCAGAGTAGATAAATAGGCCGCCACATCGTACAGGAAGCCGATCCGATACTTTTCCAGGGTCTCCCGGCTGGAAAGACAGTCCGCCAGGTATACCACGTCGTCCGGCGTCCGGAAACCCGCCATGTCAAAGAAGTGCCCCGGCAGCTCTATGAGCTCGAAGCCCTCCGGCAGCGCCTCCGCCGTCAGATATTCCGCGCCGCTCTCCTGGGCCATGAGAAACTTGTGCCGCAGGTCACGGCAGGGATATCCGCCGTATAAAAACGCCGGTTCCAGAATGGGATGTCTGGTGAAGTCGCACTCGATGCCCGGCGCATATATCTTGCAGCCGGTCTGTCCCTGCAGGTATCGATTGCCGCCGATATGGTCCGCATTAGAGTGGGTGTTATAGATAGCCCGCAGCTTCCAGCCGTTGGCATCCAGTATTTGGCGGACCTTCCTCCCCGCGTCCTTGTCGTTCCCGCTGTCGATCAGACACACCTCATCCTCCATCAGCCGGACAAGGCCGATCTTGGCAGGACTCTGGATATAATAGCTGTTCCCCAAGACCTGTATCAATTCATACACTGTGCGATCCCTCCTGTCAGCGCATGGTCTGGCCATCGTAGACGCTGCCGCAGTAGGCGAAAAACAGCTCGTCGTCCGCCACCACCGCCCGTATCCGTTCGTACAGGTCCACGCTGGCGGCGCGCATCTGGGCGTACATCCCGTCAGGCAGCTCCACGATCTGGGCGGCCTTGGACGGGTCGCCGCCGCCGGTCGTGATCTCCTCGATCCGGTCGGCCGCACGGGATACGGCCTGCTCCCGGGCATAGTCCCGGGCAATGGCCGCTGCCTCATCGATGATATCCCGCTGGTCCTCCGGAAGATCGCTGTAAAACGCCTCGTTGGTCACCAGGGCCAGCAGGTGGGGCAGATGATTGGTTTCCACCACATAGTCCTGGACCTCATAGAACTTGCTGGAGCAGATGACCTCGTACGGATTCTCCTGGGCGTCCACCGTGTTCTGCTCCAGACCCACATACAGCTCCCCGAAGGCCATGGGCGTGGGGCTGGCGCCGATGGCGGACCAGAAAGCCATGTGATAGGAATTTTCCATGGTACGTATCTTGATGCCCCGGAAATCGTCCATGGTCCGTATCTCGCGGTTCGTGGTCATGACCCGGTAGTTCTGGTCGGCCATGGCCAGCAGCCGACAGCCGCCGGCCCGGTATATCTCGTTGACCTTGGTCATGAATGCCTCGTCGTCCAATACCGCGTGCAGCTCGTCCAGCTCCGGAAACACCCCAGGCAGATCGAACAGGGCCAGGCGGGGCAGATAGCTCACCTCCGGGGCGGTGTTCTGAACCACGAAGGGGATGTCGCCGCACTGGACGGACTCGAAAAGCTCCGTGTCGCCCCCCAGGGTAGAGTTATGATATACCTGGATGCGCAGCTGGCCGCCGGACAGTTCCTCCACCATCTCTGCGAATTTGTTTGCGAACAGGCCCGTCACCGTATCCTCCGGGCTGGCGGTGGCCAGTACCCAGGCATAGGTCTGGCCGCCGGAGCTGTCACAGCCGGTCAGGGCCAGGATGAGCGCCAGGGCCAGGAGCAATGCCATACATCTTTTCACCGTGCGCACCTCCTACACCAATGCCAGGCTCAGGGCCGGCACGAACGTGATGAGGAACAGCGCCACGAAAAACAGGACGATCATGGGCATTGCCTTTCTGGCCAGGGCCATCACCGGCACGTCCGACAGAGATGAGGCCACAAACAGATTCACTCCGATGGGCGGCGTAACGAAGCCGATGGCCAGGTTCACCACCATTATCATGCCGAACTGGATGGGGTCTACCCCGAAAGCCGTGGCTGCGGGCAGCAGGATGGGCGTCAGGATCATGATAGCGGGGGTGGTGTCCATTATCATGCCCACGAACAGCAGGATGATGTTGATGACCACCAGCACGATGACCTTGTTTGAGAAGTCATCGGTGATCCAGGCGGACACGGCCTGGGGCACCTGCATCAGCGTCAGGATGCGGCTGAAAGCTACCGAGGCCGCCAGGATGAACAGGATGGGCGCGAAGGTCTTCACCGCTTCCACGCAGATGCCCCATATTTCGCTGAATTTCAGCGTCCGGTAGACGAACAGGGATATGATGAGAGCATAGAACACGCTGATGACCGCCGCCTCTGTGGGCGAGGTAACGCCGGAGTAGATGCAGCCCAGGATGATGACAGGTGTCAAAAGCGCCCAGATGGAGTTGATCAGCACCTTGCCGAAAGACTTCTGGTGCAGCTGGCCCACCACCTTCTGGATTGCGGCCTTGTCCTCCCCGTGGCGCCTGCAGTAGAAGATGGAGTAGCCCATCAGGATAACCGCAATCAGCACGCCGGGGATGATGCCCGCGATGAACAAGTCGGACACAGACGTCCCCGAAGCCTGGGCATAGAGGATGAACGGGATCGATGGTGGAATAATGACCCCCAAACCGCCAGCCACCGCCACCAGGGCCACGGCGAATTTCTTGTCATAGCCCATCTCCAGCATCAAAGGGATGGTCATGGACCCCACCGCCGCCACTGTGGCGGGGGCGGAGCCGGATATCGCGCCGAAGAAGAGACAGGTGATCACCGCCGCGCAGGGTATGCCGGCAGTACGGCTGCCAATGAAGTAGGCGAACACATCGAACAGCTTTTTGGAAACGCCGCCCCGGGCCATGATGATGCCCGACAGCACGAAAAGGGGGATAGCCAGCAGCGTAGTCTGGTTCAGGCCCCCTACCATGCTCCGCAGTATGAACACGCCGGACACGGTGAAGGAGTCGGTGAGCAGACTGGGCAGCATGGACGTGATGGCAACAGCCAGGCCGATAGGCACCGCGATGCACAGTAAGCCCGCGAAGATCAGCATAATAAGTACGGTCATACTTTTCCGCCCTCCTCTTCCTCAGCCTCCCGCCGTTTCATCTCCTCCAGCAGCTCCGCCTTCATCTCGTCCTTGATGGTCTGGAGCATGTACCGCCAGGAGGCCTTGAATTCCCGGAGCCATGCCTGGGCCACCCGGACGGCCAGCAGCACAAAGCATACCAAAGGCGCCGATTGGATATAGACCATGGGCAGCCCCATGGCGGCGGTGGCAGCGCCGCTGTCCACAGCCTGCCGGACAAATGTCACCGAGTACGGGAGCATCACGATGCAGAATATGAACACAATGGTGTGGCGCAGCATCTTGATCCAGGGTATCCATCGCTCCGGCAGGGAGTTCTGGAACTGGTCGATCTTGATGGAGATACGCTTTTTCACACAGTAGCTCACCGACAGAAAGCCGCACCAGACCAGAAGATATCTGGACAGCTCATCAGACCATGTGAGTGAGCTTTGAAACACCCGCCGGGCGATGACGTTTGCCATCATCAGCACCGTGATGGCGATGAGCAGAAGGACCATCAATACCTCCTCCAGATGCTCATCCAGCCATTTGACGACCTTCAAGAAAACCGCCTCCTTTTACGTATCCCGCAGCGCGGCCTTGACCGCGTCGATGGGCATATCCCGGCCGGTCCACAGCTTAAAGGCCGCCGCCCCCTGATAGAGCATCATGCCCAGGCCGTTCATGGTCCGGCAGCCCGCAGCCTCCGCCATGGCCAGCAGCGGCGTCTTATCCGGCACATAGATCACATCGGCAACCGCCAGCTCCGGCCGCAGAAAAGACGCGTCCGGGATAGGACACTGTCCGGCCTGGCCGCCGAAGCCCGCGCTGGTGGCGTTGATGAGAAGATCGGCCGAGGACAGCTCCTCCCGCAGCCGCGCCTGATCCTCCAGAGCGCAGGCTACGGCGCGGCAGGACGTCCGCTCGTTGAGCCTGGCCGCGTTTTCCAAAGCCCGGTCCCAGTGGATGTTCCGGCGGTTGAAGATGGATATCTCCCCTGCGCCCTCCAGACCCAGCTGCATGGCCACCGCCGTGCCGGCGCCGCCGGCACCCAAAAGCACGATCTTCTTCCCGGAAGGGTCGAAGAGCGTCTCCCGGCAGGCAGCAGTGAACCCCTCCCCATCGGTGCTGGTGCCGATGAGTCGGCCATTTTCATTGACCACCGTGTTCACCGCCTGGCAGAGCTGTCCGGCAGGCAGTATCTCGTCCAGATAGGGCATGACAGCGCTTTTCAACGGCATCGATACGTTGAATCCCCGCACGCCCAGTGCCCGCAGCCCTTCCACGGCGGGCCGCAGCTCCGTCTCGTCCACCTCGAACACCAGGTAGGCATAGTCCAGCCCCAGCGCCTCGAAGGCGGTGTTGTGCATCATGGGAGATTTGCTGTGGCGGATGGGCTTGGCGATCAGGCCGATGAGCTCCGTGCGCCCTGTGATCCTCTGGGGCATGGTAAATTCCTCCAAACGGTTATTTTTTGATTTAAATCTGTAAATCGTGTTGTATAGTTTATCAGAAATTTCCGCCGGCTGCAACCATTTTCCGTTTTTTCGGACGGAAAAGGACGGGACAAGCCGCGCTGAACTGTCCCGTCCCCCGTTATTTCCCTTTTGCTGTTACCGGCTCCTGTCTCCCCGCTCGCAGCGGTTGCCCCAGGAGTCAATGAGCTTCTCCCCGCAATAGACGCAGATGATCTCGCAGTTGTTGGAGCACCGGCCGCAGCTGGCCTCCCGGGTGTGGAACTCCATGTCCTCCACCGCGAAATTGAACTCCTGGCGCCGGTTGCTCTTCTTGGCCAGAATGGCCGCGCCCAAAGCGCCCATCAGATGGCCGTTGGGGTCCACGATGACCTTGCAGTCCAGGGCCCGCTCAAAGGCCGCCACCACGCCGGCGTTTTTGCTCACGCCCCCTTGGAACACCACCGGGGAGACGATCTTCTTCCCCTTGCCCACATTGTTGAGGTAATTAGCCACCACCGCGTTGCACACGCCGGCGATGATGTCCTCCCTGGGATGGCCCATCTGTATCTTATGGACCAGATCGGACTCGGCGAATACCGTACACCGCGCGGCGATCTGGGTGGGATGGGCAGAGCGCAGGGCATAGTCCCCTATCTCCTCCACCTCGATGCCCAGGCGCTTGGCCTGGCTGGAAAGGAACGCCCCCGTGCCTGCGGCGCAGAGAGTGTTCATGGCATAGTCCACCGCCACGCCGTTTTCCACCAGAATGATCTTGGAGTCCTGGCCGCCGATCTCCAGGATCGTCCGGACCTGGGGATAGAACGTAGTGGTGCCTACTGCGTGGGCGGTAATCTCGTTTTTTACCATGGTGGCCCCCACGATGGCGCCCACCAGCTTTCGGGCGCTGCCGGTGGTGCCGGTGGCCACGATCTTATAGGTTTTCTTGTCGAACTGCTCCTCCAGAAGGTGCAGCAGACGCTTCACCGCCCCGATGGGGTCACCTTGGGTCCATATATACGCGCTACCCAGGATCTCGTTGTCGTCCCGGATGATGACGCCCTTCGTGGAGATGGAGCCCACGTCGATGCCAAGATATGCGTTTTCCATCGTCACACTACCTGCTTTCTCATATTTATCATGTCGTAAAACGCCTCCAGCCGGGTCATTAAGCCCACATCGCTGGACTGGGAATCAAAAGTGAGGAACAGCACCGGTATCTTATAGTCCGCGCCGATGTTCCGGAGCACGGGCATAATGTCTATCTCCGGGGTGCAGTTGGCGGACTTGATGTGGACCAGCCCGTCAAAGCCCCGTTCGGCGTATTCCTTGGCGCACCAGATGTTGGCTGTGGAGGTGGGGCCCATCTCATAGGTACACAGATCCCGTATCCGCACGTTCAGGTTCTTCTCCCCCGGATAGTGGAGAGTACGGTTGGTGATGTTCATCCAGCGGTGGATCTCCACGCCCATGTCCGCCAGCTTCTGCTCCGTCTCCAGATTGGAGAAGGCGTCCATAGCCGTGTAGAACTCCCCGATCACCCCCACCCGCAGGGGCCGGCTCGGCTTGTTGAGGGGTATCTGCTGCATCTCCTGCCTGGCCCGGCGATAGCCCGCCAGGATATCCGCCTTGCTGGCGGCGGTGTACATGGAGGTCAAAAACCGCTTATACGCCCTTTTATAGCCGCCGTTGGAGGCGTCGAAGCCGCAGTTTTTGAAGTACTCCTCTGTGATCTCGTCCACATACTCCACCATCTTCACCGCGTCCCGGAAGGCCAATGCCAGCTTGGCCGGATTCACCTTGGGATTGACCCGCCGGATGGCTTTTACCACATCCCGTTTTTTGCCTGTGTTGTATGCTTCCAGATTGATGAAGTCAAAATCATAGCCCATATCCCTAAGTATCTGCTCCTGCAGCTCCCCATAATAGCCCAGGCGGCAGGCGCCGTAGATCATGATGATGGTGTCCGCCCCGGCCTCCAGGGCCTCGATCATGCTGCCCAGGGTGGTCTTGAACGGTGTGCAGACAAAGTCCGGGCTGTGCTTGGCCCCCACCTCTTCCGTACGTTTCGTCAGCGCGGGAGGCATGATATACTTGGCCTCGAAGCCCTCCTCAACGAGGTATTTCAGGGCGCAGTTATACTCCGCGTACCGGGGGATGGTGATACGCTTTTCGCTCTCCATTACAGCATCCCCTCCTTGAACCGGATGATGTCCACAAAGCTCTCCAGCCGCGTCTCGATGCCGGCGGTGCCGCTCTGGCCGTCCAGGACCAGGTTCAGCATGGGCACGCCCTTCACCTTCCGGGTGAGAAGCTCGTTGACCATGGAGTCCGGTCCGCAGGGAAAGGCGCTCAGAAGGATGATGCCGTCCACCTTGTCCTTGTGCATGGCGATGCTGCCCAGGATCTCTCGGCTGACCGCCCACTTGCAGGTGGGGGAAAGCTCATCGCTCCGGCGCAGCGCCTCGCTCCGGTCCACCACGTCCGCCCGGATGGGCGTGACGCCCGACTCCCTCAGAAAGTCCAATACGGTCTTGCCGATGTAGGCGTCCTCGATCAGATAGCTGTGGGCGGCGATGAGGATCTTGAGCCCCTCCGTTTTGTAGAGACGCTCATTGGCGGCCACCGCCTGCCGGCGGCGCTTTCGCTCCGCCCGCATGGTCCGGCGGTACGCCCTTTTTGCAGCCTTGTGGCTGCATCCCAGGCTGCGACCCATCCTGATGAACTCATCTTTCTCCTCCCGGCCCTCCGGCACGTCCAGGTCATAGGACAGTATCCGCTCCCTGTCCGGACGGAACACATTCCGTGTCTGGTCCGGGAGGGCCTGAAAACGGGGGCACATGCCCTGCCGGTAGCCGCTGCTGCTGATGCGGGGAACCAGGATATAGTCGCATTGGCCCATGAGCGCCTTCACATGGCCAAAGAATATCTTGGCGGACAGGCACGTCTCATCCACGGCCAGCGCCGCGCCCTCCTCCATGATCTTCCGGTCCGTGGGCGGGCTGACGATCACCTTTGCCCCCAGCTGCTCAAAAAAGCCCCGCCACAGCCCCTGGTACCGATAGTACAGCAGAGCCCGGGGAAGTCCTATTGTCAATGTCTGGTCTTTTTTCATGATGCGTCTTTGAACTCTCGCTTTTTACTTCCAATAATTTATGTATCGATCATAGCCCCACAACAAAAAAATGTCAACCCTGTCTCAAAAGCGGTATTCACAGGCATGTGCGGCAGTACGCCGCTGCGTCGAACAGGTCCAAGCGGCTGTCCTTTTTGAGATACAGCGGATGATGGGGGTGACCCTTTTTGGACCGGGTCCCGGCAGTGTACCACACGGCGTTGTACCGGCGGCCGATCTCTATCATATCCAGTACGCAGTCTTTTAAATAGCTCCGCGTCTCGATGATATTGCCCCATGCGGCCCAGACGGCTGGCCGCTCTCCCCCGTGGGCAAGCACATAGTCAAAGGCCGCCATATTCTCCCGGTGTAAGGCGGGATTCGATTCCCGCTCCATATCCTCGGGCCTGGTGGCTCGCTGGGCGTAGACGTTGAACATGATAAAGCTGTCAAAGCCGTTGCCCACGGCGATGCGCTCCACGCTTTTGAGGGTGTTGTCCAGAGCGTCCGGGGCCGCCGTGGAAGGGTTGACGCCGATGCAGATGAGCGGGTCCTCCCCCCGTGTGCCCAGTATGTATCGGTACTCGGTGTAAAAATCCGGGACATACAGCCATCGCTCCGGGTCATAGGTCCCCGTGTGACCGGAGCGGGCCAGGGCCTCCTCAAAGCTCAGCAGCTCCAGGGTCGCCGTGGGCGCCGAAGGGATGTGCATAAGACCGCCTCCTCGTAGTTTACTTCCCTTATTATAATTGACACAGCCCGAAAAGGAAAGTAAAATTATCCTGTGAGAAGGGCGGTGATATTATGGCGCTTCCGGAGATACTGGCCCCGGCGGGCGGGCCGGAGCAGCTTCTGGCCGCAGTCCGATGCGGCGCTGACGCGGTGTATCTGGGCGCCGGGAACTTCAATGCCCGGCGAAACGCCGCCAACTTTGACGGCCCCGCCCTGGCAGACGCCGCCCGGTACTGCCGCACTCATGGGGTGAAGCTGCTCGTCACCGTAAACACCCTGGTTACGGACAGCGAGCTGCCCGCCCTGGAGCAGACGGCGGATATGATCGCCGCCGCCGGGGCCGATGGCGTCATTTTACAGGACATGGCTGCCCTGAGTCTGTTTGCATGCCGCTATCCCGCCCTGCACCGGGTGGCCTCCACCCAGACCGCCGTCCACAACGCCGACGGGGCCCGGTTCCTGCAGGACATCGGCTTTGACAGCTTCGTACTGGCCCGGGAGCTGAGTCTGGAGGAGATGGAGAAGATATGCGCTGCCGTGACTATCCCGGCGGAGGCGTTCATCCATGGGGCCCACTGTATGAGCCTGTCCGGGGCCTGCTATCTCTCCGCCATGCTAGGCGGCCGCAGCGGCAACCGGGGCCTTTGCGCCCAGCCCTGCCGTCTGGACTGGCGGTGCGGCGGACGGCGTTATGCCCTGTCCCTGAAGGACATGTCCCTCATAAAGCATATCCGGGCCATGGCGGACGCCGGGGTGGCCACGGTAAAGATCGAGGGCCGGATGAAGCGGCCGGAATATGTGGCGGCCGCTGTAGACGCCTGCAAAAATGCCCGGGAGGGCCGCTCCTGGGACGACAAGGCCCTGGAAGCGGTGTTCTCCCGCAGCGGCTTTACCGACGGTTACCTGACCGGCCGCCGGGACGGCTCCATGTTCGGAGTCCGGACAAGGGAAGACGTGACCGGAGCCTCCGCCGTGCTGCCGTGCCTCGCGGCCCTCTACCAGAGGGAAACGCCCCTGGTGGGCGTGTCCATGGAGTTGACCGTGAACGAAAGCTTTTCCGGCCTTACCGTCAGCGATGGAGAACACGCCGTCACTGCGGAGGGTCCCAGGGCAGAGCCCGCCGTCAACCGCTCTCTGGACGAGGACCAGGCCCGGCAGAGCCTTTCCAAGACTGGCGGCACGCAATATTATGTTAACTCATTTCGGGCAAATATCCGCCCCGGTCTCAATCTGCCGGCATCGGCCCTGAACCAGATGCGCCGAAAAGCGCTGGGGCTTCTGGATGATATGCGGGGCCAGTCCCACGGCGTGGCCCGCCGGCCCTTCCGGTTCCCTACTCCCTATCCCCATATCAGCCGGGACCCCTCCCCTCTCTGGGCCCGGTTCGCGGCGGCGGAGCAGATACCGGACGCCGCGGCCCTGGAGCGCGTCATCCTGCCCGTCCCGGAAGTGACAGTCTCTTTGCTGGAGCAATATGGGGACAGGCTCACGGCGGAGCTGCCGGCTCTGCTGTTCCCGGAGGACGAGGGGCCTCTGGCAGAGCGGCTCGCCGCCCTGAGGTCCGCAGGGCTTCGGGAGATATGGACGGACAACATCTACGGGATCTCCCTGGGAAGACGGCTGGAGTTGGGTGTCCGGGGCGGCTTCGGACTGAATGTTCTCAACAGCCAGGCCATCGATTTTTATAAAAAGCGGGGTCTTTTGAGCCTGACTGTCTCCTTTGAACTGCCCATGGAGAAGCTCAAGCGGCTGGGCGGCGGCCTTCCCTGGGGCTTCGCGGCCTACGGCCATTTGCCTCTGATGCGGTTCCGAAACTGTCCCGTCCGGGCGAGTGAGGGCTGCCAGCGCTGCGGCGGCGAGGGAGTCCTCAACGACCGGAAAGGCGTTGTCTTCCCGGTGGAATGCGCTCAAAAGCGGTATTCCACTCTTTTGAACAGCGTACCCCTCCACATCGCCGGCCGGGATGACCCCGGCGACTTTCGCCTGCTGTGGTTCACCCGGGAGGACCCCGCCCGATGCCAGACAGTCATCGGCGAATTTCTAGAGGGCCGCCCCTCCCCTCTGCCCCGCACTGGCGGGCTGTACTATCGAAAACTTATGTAATGCTGTAAAAACGCGGTGCGCCATTCGGCACACCGCGTTCCTTTTGAAAAAACGTCAGGCTTTTTCGAGCAAGGTTATGCCCACATAATGGTCATGCTCCGTGCTCTCGGCCTCGTAGTGGGCGGTCTTGTAGCCGTCCATGGCAATGTCAACGGTGAAGGTCTTGTTCTTGGGCAGGTCCTCGATCTCCCAGTCGCCGGCCCAGTTGGTCTCGGTCTCGAAGGTCTTTCCGCAGTCGCTGCAGACAACGGTGACCTTGGCGCCGATGACCACCTCGTCCTCCGCGTCGGCCTGACAGACGGTACCGGCCAGGAACCGGGATGGGATGTTCAAATGGACCACGCTGCTGCCCATGTCCCCCAGGCACTCCAGTTGGGTGACCTTGTTGGCGGCGATGACCTTGTTGATCTCGCTGTCGGGGTCGTCCAGATCGCCGAAGATCAAAGCCTGGTTGGGGCAGGCCTCCACGCACCGGGGTTCCTTTCCGGGGTAGTCGGGGTCGTCCAGCAACTCCGCGCACATGGTGCATTTCTGGGGAAGCTGCAGCTCCTCGTTCCAATATACGGCGTGGACCGGGCAGGCGTCCGCGATCTGCTTCTGGCCCACGGCCTTCTCCGGGTCGATGATGACCACGCCGTCGGGGCGCTTATAGACCGCGCCGTCCTTGGCGGCCGCCATGCAGGCAGGGTTATCGCAGTGTGAGCACGGGGTGGGGACAGTGGCCGTCTTGATGCGGCGCTCGTTGTCGCCCCGCTCCCACTCCACGATGTTCATCCAATACTGGCCCATGTGGGGCTGGGCCTTGGACAGGGCGGTATCCCAGCCGCAGTGCTCGTCCTTGCAGGCCATGAAGCAGGCATAGCAGGCCATGCACCGGGCTGAATTGATGGCAATGCCATATCTCATCTCACTTTGCCTCCTTTTCACCGAACAGCCAGTCGGCCTCGGCAGACGTCTTCATGACACGGAAGGTGTTCTGGGCGTCGGCTGCCTCCAGCACGAACTCGAAGCCCTGACCGGGGTTGGGATCGGCCTCCGCCTTCTCGATGTCGATGTTGCAGGAATTGGGCACCATAGCGGGGATATAGTCGCCCATGAGCCGGCCAGGGGTCAGCACATTGACGCAGCCGCCCTTGTCCACGCTCATGTACTCACCGTATTTCACCGGGTTATAAATACCGGAGGAGGTGTAGGCATGGATGGTCTCGGGGTGGACCCGCCTGGTGATATGGGCCACGCACAGCACGGCGCCGCGGCCATTGAACAGCTTCACCACGTCTCCCTCCTTGATGCCCTTCTTCTCGGCGGTGACCGGGTTGATGCGGCAGATCAAATAGGGGTTGCCGTTGATGATCTTTCGGTTCTGGGGGATCTCCCAGAGCCAGGTGGCGTGCTGCTGATAGTGGGTGTGATAGTCAAAGCGGGGGTGCGGGGAGATCATCTGGTAAGGGAACATGTCCGCCGACAGGGACTTGTGGCCCTCCCAGGAGTCCTTATACTGGGCGATGGGGGTGCGTATCTCATCGTCCGGCTCCCAATAGAGCAAAGACTCGGAGACGAACTCGAACTTGCCGGACAGAGTGCCCAGCAGGCCCTCCTCCTGGAAGATCTTGTGATTGGGCGTGTCGCAGGGACGGTCCTCGGCGAACCACTGGAAACCGGGGTGCTCCTCCCAATGCTCGATGAGGCCGGTCTTGGGGTCAATGTCCTCCTTGTGATAGCTCACGGGCGGGATATAATAGCCCTTCTTCTTGAAGTCCTCGTAGCTCATGTGCTTGGGCAGGTCGGAGAACTGCCAGAAGCGCTTGACCCAGCCCTCCTCGTCGCGGCCCTCAGTGAACTCCTCGCCCCAGCCCAGGCGGGCGGCCACCTGGGAGAATATCCAGAAATCGCTGCGGGAATCCCACAGAGGTTCGATGGCCTTGTCCTGGTAAACGATGACCTGCCAGCTGTTGCCGGTCTGGGAGTGAGAGCAGTAGCCGCCGTTGCCG
>CAZVRP010000027.1:0-18084 GCA_964630255.1 uncultured Oscillospiraceae bacterium
TTAATAAATTATACCACAAAAAACATCAAATGTATATCCCATCCGCAAAGAATAGGAACAACAGCCGCCATGAATGACCGGACCGGTCCTGGGACATACTGGAACAGGAGGGATCGGAATGCGGCTTCGGATAAAGATCGCGCTGTGCGTGCTGCTGGTGATATTCGCGGGGATAAGCCTGCTGGCGGTGCTTGGCAGGATAGGGGTGCTCCCGGCGCTGGCGGCGCCGGCCTCGGCGGACGGGGCGTACCTTCTGCGGGAATGGGAGGGCTATGTGGGAGTATTCTGTCCGCCAGACGCTGACAGGCCCGCCACCGTGACAGATATCCGGGTGAGGGACCTGCCTTTGACGGATCGGCTGGCCCTGGCCGGCGGCGTGAGCGCGGAGGATTACCGGGATGTGGTCGGCCTGCTGGAGGACTATGGATCGTGACCGCCGACATTTTTCCTCTTGCATTCTGTGCCCGGAGGCGTTAGAATGTAGATGAGATCACAGGAGGAAGAAATCTATGAGCGAGGATTTCGGCGCCAACTTCATCACCATCGAGGACGATGATGGAAATGAGTTCGAGCTGGAACACCTGGGGACCCTGGAGTTCGAAGGTGCGGAATATATGGTCTTTCTTCCCGCCGACATGGATGAGGACGATCCGGATTACGGATTCATCATTCTGCAGGTAGAGGAGGTAGACGGCGAGGAGCAGTTCGTATCCGTGGACGACGAGGATAAGCTCCGGCGCGTATACGAATATTATATGGAGACAGTGTTTGACGATGAGGATGAAACGCCGGAGGAATAATGGCGTAGAATGAGATAAAACCTGCCCTGTTCGTGGTCGAAAGGGCCCGGTTGGACCCACATTCATTATAAGGGACGCCATATATGGTTGCGGAGCGCAGGCCTCCCGGCTCACGCCGGAAGTTGGAAGCGCGGAAACAGCCATGAGGTGACCCACCTGCGAGTTGTGCAGGTTGCATATCGGGTCTCCACGGCAGGGCGGGCGATAAAAAAACGGCGACACCGGGTGGCCCCGGCAGGACGCCATGGCGCATAAAAATTTCCGCGGCAATGTTTTGCGGCCGGATCAAAATAGCGGCGCTGGGCCTTTGGCCGGGCGCCGCTGCCGTTATTTTTGAAAAGACTCTTGCGCGGTGTCACCGAAACCGGAGGGGCCAGTATATCGTCCACACGGTGCTGCCGGCGGGGCAGAGACGCCCGGGTCGATGAAAAGAGTTCTTTCTTCATATACCCGGCCGTTCCGGGATTTCACCGCTCCCGCCGCGATGCTGGCGCTGTACCGGGGCCTGAGGCCGGGGTCCTGAAAGCCGCTGCCGAATAATCGTCCTGGGTCAGCGGAAAACCCGAGTCCTTTATGGCCAGGCGGGCGGCTTTTTAGGCTCACGGACACTCATCGGCCCGCATATCTGTCCCGCTGTGCCACCGCCAGCCGGTCGCAGCGGTTGTTCATTTCATTGTCGGCGTGGCCTTTCACCCAGTGGAAGGTCACGCTGTGTTTTTGCAGCAGTTCGTCCAGCGCCCGCCACAGTTCGGCGTTTTTAAGGCCTCCCTTTTTGGTGAAGCCGGCGGCCTTCCATTTTTTCAGCCAGCCCTCCTGTATTGCCCGGGAAATATACTGACTGTCGGTGTACACCGTGACGGCGCAGGGTTCCTTCAGAGCCTCCAGAGCCCGGAGAACAGCTGTGAGCTCCATGCGGTTGTTGGTGGTGGCGGCCTCCCCGCCGGAAAGCTCCTTTTCCGCCGCGCCGTAGCGCAGCACGGCGGCCCAGCCGCCGGGGCCCGGATTGCCCGAGCAGGCCCCGTCGGTGTATATGGTCACCTCTTTCATTCGGCGGACGTCTCCGGCGCTTCCTCCGGCTCCTCCTTTTCCGTACAGGCGATGGAGATGATACGGCTGCCAGATCCCACCCGCATGAGGCGCACACCCTGGGTGGCCCGGCCATAGACGGAGATGGCTCCCGCGTCGGTGCGCAGGATGGTTCCGTCATCGCTGACCAGCAGCAGATCCTCCTGGCCGGTGATCAGCTTCATGTCCACCACGGGACCGGTCTTGTCGGTCACTTTATAGTTTCTCATGCCATAGCCACCCCGGCCCTGGGCCTCGCCGCCCCTGAGGTACTCCGTCCCAGGGGTGCGCTTGCCATAGCCGTTGGCGGTGACGGACAGGACCATGTCCCCCTCGGACACAGCCCCCGCGCCCACAACCCTGTCGCCGGGCCGGAGCTTGATGCCGCGGACGCCCATAGCGCTCCGGCCCATAGGCCGCACATCCGTCTCATTAAAGCAGATGGCCGCGCCATTTGCGGTGGCCAGGATGATATTCTGCCCGCCGTCGGTGAGGATGGAGGCGATGAGTTCGTCCCCCTCCTCCAGGGTTAGGGCCCGGATGCCCACGCTGCGGATGTTTTTCAGCTCCGTCAGCAGCATACGCTTGACCGTGCCCTGGGCGGTGGCGAACAGCAGGTACCGCCCTTCCTCCATCTGGCGGATGTGGAGCATGGCTTGAACGCGCTCCCCCGGCTCCACCGGCACAAAGTTCACGATGGGCACGCCCCGGCTGGCCCGGCTGGCCTCCGGGATCAGATACCCCTTGCGGCTGTACGCCCGTCCGGCGGAAGTGAAAAACAGGATATAATCATGACTGGAAGCGGTGAACACCGTCTCCACATAGTCCTCCTCCCGGGTGGTCATGGCGCGGATGCCCTTTCCTCCCCTGTTCTGGACCCGGTATTCGCTGGCGGGCAGGCGCTTGATGTACCCGTTGTGGCTCATGGTGTAGACGCACTCCTCCTCCGGGATCAGATCCTCCGCGTCGATCTCGCCGAACACGTCCTGTATCTCGGTCAGGCGCTTGTCGCCGTACTTGTCCCGGATGGCGGTCAGCTCTTCTTTCAGCAGGGCCTTGAGCTTTTCCGGGTCGGCCAGCAGTTCCACGCACCAGGCGATCTTCTCCTGGAGCTCGTCATACTCCGCCTGGAGCTTCTCCCGGTTCAGGCCCTGCAGGGCGATAAGCCGCATGTCGCATATAGCCTGGGCTTGGATCTCGTCCAGGTTGAACTTCGACATCAGGTTCTCCCTGGCATTGTCATAGCTCTCCCTGATGGTCCTGATAACCTCGTCTATGTGATCCTGGGCGATGAGCAGGCCCTCCAGCAGGTGGGCCCGTTCCCGGGCCTTTTTCAGCTCATGCTCCGTCCGGCGGGCAATGACCTGCTCCTGGAAGGTCAGGTACTCGTCCAGGGCGTGGCGCAAAGACAGGATGCGGGGCTGGGACTGATTTTCCACCAAGGCCAGCATGTTGATGGAGAAGGTGGTCTGCAGCTGGGTCTGCTTCAAAAGGTTATTGAGCACCACCTGGGCGTTGGCGTCGCGTTTGAGCTCAATGACGATGCGCATGCCGTTGCGGTCCGACTCGTCCCGCAGGTCGCTGATGCCCTCCAGCCGCTTTTCCCGGACCTGGTCGGCAATGGAGGCCACCAGGGCCCGCTTGTTCACCTGGTAGGGGATCTCCGTGACGATGATGCGGGTCCGATGATCCCGGCCGTACTCCTCAAATTCCGTCCGGGCCCGGACAGTGATCTTGCCCCGGCCAGTGGCATAGGCTTGGCGGATGCCCGCCCTTCCCATGATAATGCCCCGGGTGGGGAAGTCCGGCCCCTGGACGTATTGCATCAGATCCTCCAGAGTGGCGTTTTCGTTGTCCAGTACACAGATAGCCGCGTTGATGATCTCCGTCAGATTATGGGGCGGAATGTTGGTGGCCATGCCCACGGCGATGCCGCTGGAGCCGTTCACCAGAAGATTGGGGAAGCGGCTGGGCAGCACACGGGGCTCCTTGCGGGTCTCATCGAAGTTGGGATCCCAGTCCACCGTGTCCTTCTCTATGTCCCGGAGCATCTCGTCAGCCATTTTAGCCATGCGTGCCTCAGTATAGCGGTAGGCGGCGGGAGGATCCCCGTCCACGGAGCCGAAGTTGCCGTGGCCGTCAATAAGGGGATAGCGCATGGAGAAATCCTGGGCCAGGCGCACCAGGGCGTCGTATACGGAGGTGTCGCCGTGGGGGTGGTACCGGCCCAACACGTCGCCCACGGCGGTGGCGCACTTGCGGTAGGGCTTGTCCCTTGTGAGGCCGTCCTCGTACATAGCGTAGAGGATGCGGCGGTGGACAGGCTTTAACCCGTCCCGGGCGTCGGGCAGGGCCCGGCCCACGATGACGGACATGGCGTAGTCGATGTAGCTGGACTGCATCTCCTTTACCAGCTCGCTCTCCACAATGGTCTGTTCCGGGAACGCGATGTCCTCGGGTCTATAATCTCTGTTGTGTGCCATTTATGCCGTCACCTCCTTAAAAGTCCAGATTGACCACGTACTTGGCGTTGGCCTCGATCCACTGCTTCCGGGGCTCCACCTCTTCGCCCATGAGCACGGTAAATACGGCGTCCGCCGCCACGGCGTCATCCAGGGTGATACGCCGCAGGGTCCGGGTGCTTGGGTTCATAGTGGTCTCCCACAGCTCCTCCGGATTCATCTCGCCCAGGCCCTTGAAGCGGCTGATTTCCACCTTAGCATTGGGGTTGTCGGCGCGCATTTCTGCAGAGATGACGTCCCTCTCCTCGTCGGAGTAGGCCACCCGCTGGGTCCTGCCTCTGGTGAGCTTGTAAAGGGGCGGCACGGCGGAGTATACATAGCCGTTTTCAATCAGCGGCCGCATGAATCGGAAGAAAAAAGTCAGCAAAAGGGTGCGGATATGGGAGCCGTCCACATCAGCGTCGGCCATGATGATGATCTTGTGGTAGCGGAGCTTTTCCATGTTGAACTCCTGGCCGATGCCGGCGCCCAGAGCCACGATCATGGGGTAGAGCTTATCGTTGCCATAGATCTTATCGGCCCGGGCTTTTTCAACGTTCAGCATTTTGCCCCACATGGAAAGGACCGCCTGGAAGCGGCTGTCTCGGCCTTGGTTGGCGGAGCCGGCGGCGGAATCTCCCTCCACGATGTATATCTCACACAGAGCCGGATCCCGTTCGTTGCAGTCCTTGAGCTTGTCCGGCATCTGTCCGGATTCCAAACCGGTCTTGCGGCGGACGCTCTCCCGGGCCTTTCTCGCGGCCTCCCGGGCCCGGGAGGCGGTCATGGCCTTTTCCAGCACCGCCTTGCCCAGAGCTGGATTTTCCTCCAAAAACTGCTCCAGCTTGGCGCTGACTACGCTGTCCACCAGGGTCCTCATCTCGGAGTTGCCAAGCTTTGCCTTGGTCTGCCCCTCAAACTGGGGATTGGTGAGCTTTACGGAAATAACGGCGGTGAGGCCCTCCCGGACGTCCTCGCCGGACAGGCTCTCGTCGTCCTTAAGAAGCTTTGCTTTATGTCCGTAGGCGTTCAGTTCTCTTGTCAGGGCTGTCTTGAAGCCCGTCTCGTGCATACCTCCCTCGGGGGTGTGGATATTGTTGGCGAAGGATACCAGCGTTTCGTTATAGCCGTCGTTCCACTGCATGGCCACCTCGGCGGTGGCGTCGGACCGGTCGCCCTGCATATAGATGACCGCATCGTGGACCGGGGTCTTATTGCGGTTGATGAAGGTGACAAATTCCCGGATGCCGCCCTCATAGTACATCTCGTCGAAAGCCTCTTTTTCGGGGCGCTCGTCCTTGGTGGAAATGCGAAGGCCAGCATTCAAAAACGCTTGCTCGCGCATCCGCACGTGCAGCGTTTCATAGTCGTAGACCGTATCGTCGAACATCTCCGGGTCCGGATGGAACCGGACTACCGTTCCTGTGCGGTCGGTGGCGCCGGTTATGTGCATATCTTCGGTCTTTTCGCCCCGGGAAAAGGCCATGTGGTAGATGTTCCCGTTTTTGTGGACGTCCACCTCCAACCAGTCGGACAGGGCGTTGACTACGCTGGCGCCCACGCCATGAAGACCGCCGGAGACCTTATAGCCGCCCGCGCCGAACTTGCCTCCGGCGTGGAGCACAGTATATACCACCTCCAGGGCCGGCTTGCCTGTCTGCTCCTGGATGTCTACGGGGATACCCCGTCCGTTGTCGCTGACCCGGATGACGTCCCCCGGCTCGATGACCACTTCGATGCGGTCGCAGTAGCCGGCAAGGGCCTCATCAATAGCATTGTCCACGATCTCATACACCAAATGGTGAAGGCCGGAGGCGGAGGTGGAGCCGATATACATGCCGGGACGCATACGCACAGCCTCCAAGCCCTCCAATACCTGTATTTTCGATGCGTCGTATTCTTGTGTGACTTTTTCGTTCAAATCAGACATTTGTTCTCTCCTGGTTATCCAGCCGCCGGGCCAGGGTAGCCGCAGTGGGCTGGGTCAATATGATGTTCTGGTCCGTTCGGACCACAAAGGAACGGGGAATATCCTCTGCCGCATTCACGACCTGTCCGGCCTGCTCCGCCCGGGACAGATACCGCCTGGTGATATAGGACCAGGAGGTGTTGTCCAGATCGAAGATGCCAACGATCGTCTTATCCTCCACGGCGGCGCCGCCGCCAAGATACAAATACATGCCGGCCATCTTTTCTACCGGATGCGGCCGTTATGGACAGAAAATACCCGTCCGCCGGTGCGGCGGCTGATATTTTCATCCTCACAGCAGGTAATGAGCGTCTGGCCGCCGCCGATCCGGTTTAAAACGAATTCCTGCCGGGTCATGTCCAACTCTGACAGCACATCGTCCAAAAGCAACACCGGATACTCCCCCGTCTCGGCTTTAAAAATCTCTCGCTCCGCCAATTTTATGCTCAGCGCCGCCGTTCGGGTCTGTCCCTGAGAGGCAAAGGAACGGGCCGCCGCGCCGTTGATGGAGATATCAATATCATCTTTATGGGCGCCGGTAAGGCACTGTCCTGCTTCCAGCTCCGCCTGGCGGTGGTCGGCCAGATGATCCAGTATTTGCTTGTATATCTCCTCCGCCGGGGCCCGAGGATTCGTAACGGTTCCAACGGTCCTGTATGCCAGTCCCAGTTCCTCCCGCCCTCCGGAGAAATCCCGATGTATAGGAGCCGCTGCCTTGGCGAGCCTTTCCACAAAGGACGCCCTGTAGCGGATCATCCGGGCCGAGCACCGTGCCAGTCCATCGGAAAATTCGTCCAAGGCAGTCAAGAGGCTGGGTTTTTCCCGCCAATCCTTCAAAATACGGGTCTTGTTTTCGTACAGCTTATTGAAATCCGACAAGATCGACGCATAGCCGGGCCTAAGCTGGCAAATGGCGTTGTCCATAAGTCGCCGGCGGGCCGCCGCTCCCTCTTTTATAAGATACAGATCCTCCGGGGAGAACAGCACCGCCGTCATGATCCCTGTCAGAGACAAGGATGTCTTTTTCGCTCCGTTTACCGTCACCTGACGCCGCTGACCTCGCTGGAACAGGATCTTTACCGTCTGGCTCCGGCCTCCGGAATCCACGTCCGCCAGGACGCTGGCCCAGGAGCATTCAAAGCCTATAAGTTCCTTATCGAACCGGGTGCGGAAGCTATGAGCTCCCGTGAGCAGATATACCGCCTCCAGCAGATTCGTCTTTCCCTGGGCGTTGGGGCCGCATATCACATTCACCGCCGGAGAGAATTCCACCGCTTCCTCGTCATAATTGCGAAAGCCGGACAGGGCGATCCTCTCTACCCTCATGCGCCAGCCTTTAGGCGCACAGGCAGTATCATATAAGAAAAGCTGTCTCCGCCATCCGCCGGCGCGATCACGCAGGGGGAGGACGCATTGTTGAAGCACAGCTTCAGAGTGTCCGCCGGTGCTGCCCTCAAGGCATCCAGCAAATAACGGTTGTTGAAGCCTATCTCCAGACTGCTCCCTCCCTTGACAGAACACTGATCCTCGCCCCTTCCCACGCCGGTTGTGCATAGGATCTTTATCATATTCTCCTCAAGGCACAGCCTAAGGGGCGTTTTCGCTCTTTCATCTATAATAAGAGACACCCGACTTACCGCCTTTACCAGTTCTTCCCGGTCCGCCACCGCAGTATTGGAAAACTCTTGGGGAATGCTCTTTTTATAGTTGAGAAATTCTCCTTCCAGCCGGCGGGAAATCAACACCGTATCCCCTATAACAAAGGATATATGCTTCGCTCCCACGGTGATCTCCACCTTGTCGTCCGTATCGCCGCAGAGTTTCTCCAGATCGCTCAAGGCCACTCCCGGCACTATGAAGGAACATTCCTCCACATCCCCAGCCTCCACGGTCTCTCGCCGAAGGGCCAAACGGAAGCCGTCCACGGCTACCAGGGTGAGACTGTCGTTTCGTACCTCAAAAAGCTCGCCTGTATATATCGGGCGGCTTTCGTTGTCGCTGACGGAAAAAATGGTCTGGCGTATCATCCTGCTCAGCACATTCTGGGGAACTGCCACGTATTTTTCCCTGTCAACATTGGGCAGCTCCGGATACTCTCCGCTGTCGGAACCCATAATGGAGAAATCCGCCGCACCGCACACGATGCGGGTATTCAGCCCGTCCTCCGTATATACCGTTACCACGCCGTCTGGTAAGCTGCGGACGATTTCTCCGAACAGCCGGGCGCTTAGCACGATAGATCCCGGTTCCGACACATCAGCGGGAAAACTGGTATAGATGCCCTTTTTTAGGTCATATCCGGTGATCCTCACGTCCTGTCCTGCCTGGATAAGCAAACCCTCCAAGGTAGGGATGGGGCTTTTGGCTGCCGCGCAGCGGCTGGCAGTGTTGATAGCTGCCTGCAGAAGATACTTTTCACAGAAAAATTTCATATCGTTCCTCCCATACTGTAAGAAAGCAAGAAAGCCTTTTATTTAGTAGTACTAGTAGTAGAAAAAATTTATGTTGAAAACATTAAAAAAGGGTTGATATTAAAGGAAAAGAGTTGTTGAAAATTTTGTGGAAAAAATTCATGGTTTTGAACATAAAAAAATAAAGAAAAAAGAAAAAAGGTTTTAAACAGAAAACTTTTCCACAATCCACAGCCGTTTGTTTACATCATTGCCCCCTGGCGTTCAGATTTGAGGTGATGTCCCGGATGGATGAGGCGGTATCAGGGTCGGTTTTGATCATATCCTCCACTTTTCTTATGGAGGACAGGACTGTGGAGTGGTTTCGGTTTTCGAACTGCTCGCCGATGTCCACCAGAGAGAGATTCGTCAGGCTGCGGATGAGGTACATGGCCACCTGCCGGGCCATAGCCGTATTTTTGGAGCGGCGCTGACCCCGTATGTCCTCCTCGCTAATTCCGTAATATCGGCCGGTTTCCGCAATAATGACGTCCGGTGTTGGGATGAATATGCCTACGCGGATAACGTCCTTGATAGCCCGCTTGACGCTTGATATGGTGATGGTGTCATCCTGCATATCCCGGTAAGCGGTGAGCCGGTGGACAACGCCCTCGATCTGGCGGATGTTGGCCGTGATATTATCGGCTATGTACGCCACCACGTCGTCCGGCAGAAGAAGACCAAGGCCCATGCTCTTGTTACGAATGATGGCCATACGTGTCTCCAGGTCGGGGGGCTGTATATCGGCCATGAGTCCTCCCTCGAACCGGGTGCGCAGCCGATCTTCCAGCTTCACCATGTCCAACGGCGGCCGGTCGGAGGTGATGACGATCTGATGGCCGTTTTCGTATATTTTGTTGAAGGTATGGAAGAACTCCTCCTGAGTCCGTTCTTTGCCGGCGATGAATTGGATATCGTCCACCAGAAAAAGATCCGCGTTTCTGTACCGTCTGCGGAACTCTTCCATAGTGCCGTTCTGTACGGACGTTACTAAGTCGTTGGTAAAGTCGTCGCCCTTTACATAACCGATCTTCACGGCAGGATTTTTCTCCCGGATGGCATGGCCGATGGCCAGCAGCAGATGTGTTTTGCCCAGGCCGGAGTTTCCGTATATGAAAAGGGGATTATAGACCTTTCCGGGGTTTTCGGAAACAGCGATAGCGGCGGCATGAGCAAACTTATTGGACTGACCAACGATGAACCGGTCAAAGGTATAGGCCGCAGCCTCGGGCAGGTCATCATCTGGGTCCTCCTTTAAAAAGTCGTCCGTCTCATCCTCCAAGAGAACGAGCAGCTCGAACTCGCAGGAGAAAAGCTCCGACAGGGCCTTGCAGATGGTATTCCCGAATCGCTGGATGATGATGTTTCTTTTGAATTCGGAAGTGGTCTGTATCACCAGCCGTTTTTCCTCCAGTACCACAGGCAGACAATCAGAAAACCATGTGTTGATGGCCGTGGGCGTAAGCTCCTGATTGAGTTTATCCATCACGCACTGCCATATATCTATCAAGGAATTCATATTCCGCTCCGCCTTTTTCTCATGTTCTTCTATTATATATAATGTTTATAGGTGACGAGGGTGACATTTAACAATTAATTATAACACTATTTTATATTATAGACAACAGAAAAATACCGTGAAGCAGCGCGCAAAATCCACAGAAAAAGCCCTTGCATAGGAGGAAAAGGTGGATTAAAATAGCTTGCGAGGTAACAGATGTGGAAGCTTTGACTCTCTCTATACTGGAAAACAAATCCGTCGCCTCCCTCCCCGGCTGCGTCGAGGGGGGAGCTTTGCCTGCTCTGGTATCCGGCTTGGCTCCCATCCACCGGTCGCATCTGGCGGCGGCGCTGAAGCAGAAGTGCGGCCGCCCCTTATGCGTGGTGGTCCCGGATGACGCCGCGGCGGAAGCCATGGCTGCGGACCTGCGCTCGTTTTTGAACGGACCCGTGGCCGTCATCAGCGGCCGTGATTTTACGTTTTATGTCTCTGAGCGGGTGTCTCGTCAGACAGAACAGCGCCGTATGAGGGCGCTGGATAGTCTGTGCGGGACGGAAGCCGGGACGGCGGTCATTACTCTCCCGGCTCTTTTGACCCGCACCATGCCTCCTTCTGTGATGCGGCAGGCAGCTTTTTCGGTGAAGGCGGGCCAAAGCATCGCGCCGGAGGATATGGCGGATCTCCTTTTAAAGGACGGCTACCGCGCAGCCGAGCAGGTAGAGGGTCCGGGCCAATTCGCCCACAGGGGCGGGATCATGGATATCTGGTCCCCAGCTCATGAGGAGCCAGCCCGCCTGGAGTTTTGGGGGGATGATATAGACCGTCTCAGCGCTTTTGATCCATCCAGTCAGCGGCGGACGGAGGATATGAAGGAGCTGCGGGTTCTCCCGGCGGCGGAGACGCTTCCTTCCTTGGCGGAAGGCGGACAAAGCGCGCTGGTGGGGCAGCTCAGGGATATCTATGCCAGGTTGAACCGGAACACGGTCAAGTTTGATGCGGAAAAGCTGCGGCAGAACCTTGCGGCAGACATAGAGGCCCTGGAAAATCATACGGATTTTACGGCGGCGGACCGGTATATGGAGCTCATATACCCCGTATTTTCCACGGCGCTGGACTATATGGCGCCGGACGCTCTGGTGGTGCTGGATCAGCCGGGCAAGTGCGCCCAGCGGGCACGGGATTTTTTGAAGCAGGCCAACGAGGATCTGCGCCTGCTCATTGAAGGAGGCGTCCTGCCTGGGCGGATCGCCCGGTTTTATCTGAGTTGGGAGGAAGCCGTATCCCATCTGGAGAATTTTCCCGTGGTGATGGCCGACTCCTTCACCGTGGGCCGCTATCCAATGGAGCTGAAGACTACCGTCGGCCTGTCCGCCAAGCAGCTGCCTTCCTACGCCGGCAGCGGCCAGCAGGCAGCCGAGGATGTGCGCCACTGGCTGGGGGAAGGCTACCGGTGCGTTGTACTGGCGGGAGATGAGCGCCGGGCCAGAGCGCTGGTGGACATATTGCGCAAGGCCGGCGTGGAGAAGATATATATGGACAGCGCTTTGGAAAAGCTCCCGGCGCCGGGTACCTGCGCCGTGGCGGTGGGAAGCCTGTCCTCCGGCCTAGAATACCCCCAGATCAGGCTGGCCGTGCTGTCGGACACCCAGATCGCCAAAGGCGGCCTGCGGCCCGCCAGGAGAAAGAGGGCCTTGCCCGCCGGAGCCCGGCTGGGGTCCTATGAGGACCTGGCCGTGGGGGATCTGGTGGTCCATGAGACCCACGGCATCGGCCGTTTTGCCGGCATCTTTAAGATGCCCGTGGACGGCATCGAAAAGGACTATGTAAAAATTTGCTACGCCGGCACAGACAGCCTGTACGTCCCGGCTACCCAGCTGGACCTGGTGACAAAATACATCGGCGCGGGGGAAGATACGCCCGTAAAGCTCTCCCGGCTTGGGGGCAGCGACTGGAACCGGGCCCGGAGCCGGGCCAAGGCTGCCGCAAAGGAAATGGCCGGAGAGCTGATCGGCCTGTACGCCGCCCGGCAGAAAAGTACCGGCCACGCATTTGCTCCGGACAGCCCCTGGCAGCGGGAGTTCGAGGACGCCTTTGAATATACGGAAACCGACGACCAGATCCGGTGCGTGGAGGAGATCAAACGGGACATGGAAAAGCCCGTACCAATGGACCGGCTGCTGTGCGGGGATGTGGGCTATGGCAAGACGGAGGTGGCCCTCCGGGCGGTGATGAAGTGTGTGCTGGACGGCATGCAGGCGGCCATTTTGGTCCCAACCACCGTGTTGGCCCAGCAGCACTATCAGACAGCGGTGAGCCGGTTTTTCGGCTATCCTGTAAAAATATCTATGCTGAGCCGGTTCAGTACGCCCGCCCAGGCCAAACAGATACTGGCGGAGCTGCAGAGCGGCGAGTGCGACATCGTCATCGGCACCCACAAGCTGCTGCAGAAGAACGTGCGTTTCAAGCGCCTGGGACTTCTGGTGGTGGACGAGGAGCAACGCTTTGGCGTAGGTCACAAAGAGCACATCAAGGAGATGGCAAGGCAGGTGGACGTGCTGACGCTGTCCGCCACGCCCATCCCCCGGACACTGAACATGGCCCTGTCCGGCATCCGGGACATGTCCACTCTGGAGGAACCCCCCAGGGACCGCCTTCCGGTGCAGACTTATGTGATGGAGCATGACTGGACCGTGATCTGCGACGCCATCCGCCGGGAGGTGGCCCGGGGCGGGCAAGTGTATTATCTGCATAACCGCATCGACAACATAGAACGCACCGCCGCCCGGATCATGGATATGTTGCCGGAGGTGTCGGTGGACGTGGCCCACGGGCGGATGAATGAAAAGGAGCTGTCCGCAGTGATGGAGAAGATCGTTCAAGGACAGACCCAGGTGCTGGTGTGCACCACGATCATCGAGACGGGCATCGACATCCCCAACGTGAACACCCTCATCATCGAGGACGCGGACAAGATGGGCCTTGCCCAGCTCCACCAGATACGGGGCCGGGTGGGCCGCAGCGCCCGCCGGGCCAGCGCCTATCTGACATACCGGAAGGACAAGGTCCTCACGGAGATAGCGGAAAAAAGGCTGGAGGCCATACGGGAATTCGCGGAGTTCAACTCCGGCTTCCGCATCGCCATGCGGGACCTGGAGATACGGGGCGCGGGCAATCTTCTTGGCGCCGAGCAGTCCGGCCACATGATAGATGTGGGCTATGATATGTACCTGAAGCTGTTAGAGGAAGCGGTGCTGGAGGAGAAAGGCGAGCCTCTGCCCGTGCGGACGGAGTGCTCTGCGGACCTGGCGGTCAGCGCCAACATCCCGGAAAATTATGTGCGAAGCGCCGCCCAGCGGATGGATATCTACCGGCGGACGGCCCTCATCCGCACGGAGACGGAGGCAGACGACATAACCGATGAGCTGTGCGACCGGTTCGGGGACCCGCCGGCCAGCGTCAACGCCTTGATCCAGGTCGCCCTGCTGCGGGGCGAGGCGTCGGCGGCAGGGATATCGGATATCGCCCAGAAGGGCGGCCTCATCCGCTTCACCTTCGCTCAGTTCGATTTTGAGCGTATCAGCGCCCTGTATGCCAAACCAGAATGGAGGGGCAGGGTAAAGGTGGAGGCGGGGGGCAAGCCCGCCGTGGCCCTGCGGCTGCAATCGCGCCGCCGCGTCCTGGAGGAAGCCCGGACTTTTGTTCGGGACTACGGCGAGACGGGCACATTTGAAAAGGGCGCTGGTGGTCCAAAAAAACAGAAGATGCAATAAAGACTTGGTGCAGGAGCTTTGCAGGGCCAGGCGGAGGACGCAGGCGGGCTGACGTCCGCTAAGAACGACAACGGCGCCACGCGGAGATCCTGCCAAAGGAATATTGCGGCTTCTGGGTTTTCGGACCACAGGATGAGGCAGAAAAGATGTACATCAACTACGAGGATGAAACCGGGTAGCAGTCATAAGCCGCTGCCCGGTCCTTTTTTTCTCTTCCGCGCCGAGAGCAGCCACAGCAGGGGAAAGCCGCCAAAAAGGATAATGTTGCTGATGAGCGGTATGAGCGTACTGGACCAGAGCGGCATTGCCCAGGGAGTCATGCGGAAGATCAGACTGGCGCCCAATACAGCGGCTGCTTCCAGCCAAAGGAGAAACCGGCCGTTTTTCAGACTGAACAAAGGAGCGTTTTCCGGTGCCCGGAGCTTAAAAACGTGCCGCAGCGCCTCATGGGCGCACCGCAGGAGCATGACACACAGCATGAAGTCTGCGAACACCCATACGGCGATGACCACCGCCTCGATCCGGGGCACCAGGTTGAAGATGGAGATATTCCGGATCATTACGAAAAACGGATACATGAGCTTGACGGACAGCGCCGGGCCAAAAACGCTCACCACCTCGGCGCAGATGAGGCCGCCGAGGGCCAGCAGCAGGAAAAGGGGTCCGATCAGCCAGTTCACCCGCCCCTTGGGCGTTTCCACATAGCCGGACAAAAAGGAAAAGCATGCGGCCACAGCGCCCACGGTGGCGAAGGGCCAGGCCCCCAGCAGCACCCGCGCCCCATCCTCCCAGCCAATGGGCCAGATCAGACCGGGGTCGGCATTGGGCACAGAGAACACCAGCACCACGGCCAGTGCGCCGAAGAGCACTCCTCGGATGATGACCGCCGCCCGCGCCACGGCCCGCAGGGTGCCCAGCGCCGCCAGAAGACACACGAGCAGCGTGACGCATACGAAAAGGCCCGAGCGGCTGTTTGGGTAAATAGTGGACACCAGCCGTTCCGAACCGCTGGAGAGGGTGAAGCCGGCGTAAAGGAGAAACCACAGGCCAAACAGGCACAGGACGATCCGGCCGGCCACCGGACCCAGCCACCGTATAAGCAGTCCGCCCATACCCTCCCCTGGGCGCATGTGAGCTCGGAAAGCGGCCATCAAAAATGCCAGAGCCAGCAGCGGCAGCGCGGCGGGGACAGCCGACAGCCACGCGGCCCGGCCTGCCGTCCGCACCGCCGTCTGGGGCAGCAGCCGCATCAGCGGCGACAGCAGCGACACCAATATAGCTGCTACAAACTGTTTTCTTGTGATAAGCTGACGTTCCATGTCACACCTCACTCCGCCAGATCATAGCTGCGGTCGACCGTACCGTTCACGGTGACGGTGACGGGCAGGGAGGGGAATATATCCTGCCACGATTCCCCCAGGGCGGTCTTTCTTTTCTCCGTATCCAGAATGCCGCGTTCCAGATCCAGAAAGTCACAGCCCAGGCGCTGGGCCTGTGCCAGCGTCTCGGACAGCCATCCGGCCACGATGCCGGAGAGGGCCCTGTCCAGCTCATCCGGACTCGGTTGAACGCCTTCCGATTGCTCCAGGATGCTGGCCTGCAGGTCGCACTGTATGTCGATGCCCTCCAGAGTCTCGCCGTTCCATTGCCCGCGCGCCTGGGCGGAGCCCTTCAGCACCTCCAGAGCGCTGCCCTCCACAAGGAATGCGATACCCGTGGCATCCCCGGCCAGAAGCTCCGAGGCCAGGGATTGCTCCTGAGAGAGAAAGCCGATCAGGCCCTCCGGCGCCAGGATGGCATAGCCGGCGGGGATGACCGCGTCCGCCTGCATGCCCTCTGTAAATACCATATCGTCCGTGGGGACGGCCTCCACCGCCAGACACAAGGCCCCGCGCCCCTCCGCCAGAGCGGCGGCGATCTGACGAAGGGTATAGATAGTCCAGCCGTTGGAGCGGGATTCCCGGTCCAATGCGGTCAGACGGCTGGTGACATCCGAGGACAGCTGGGTGGAGCCGACCACCGCGTCTTTAGCCCGGCCCCTTACCACCATCATGTCGGTGTCCATCCGCAGGGTGGGAGAGCGCTCTACCCACTCCAGCAGCGCGGGCAGCCGCAGACGGGCGGCCTCCTCGCCCAGGAGAAGATACTGGACGTGGGCGTAAAAAAGCTCGTTTTCTGGAGAAAAATTCTGCAGGCGGGCGATGGCGTCCTCGAAGTTGACTGCAGCGGCGGCCATAACGAGGGCGGGGCTGTCCTCGGGTCTGAGACCGGAGGAGATGCTCATCTCTATGCCGCCGTCCCGGCTGTCAACGCCCATCGTCTGGATGAGAAGCAGCCGTTCCACGTCATGCCGGTCCGCCTCCAGGCCAACATCGCAGCCGGACAGACACATCGCGGGCAGTAACATATATAATATGAGTAGATGCCGCCGGTTCATTTCTGCCTCCTTATATCGCCGCCGTTGATGGTGGGGTCCCGGAGCACGTGCTTCCAAGGCGGCCGGCGGAAGAATGTGCCGCCGGTGTCGCCGCCACGGGCGCCCGACAGCGGGGTCATGTAGGCCCGGCCGAAGCTCTCCAGAGAGCACAGGTGCCACAAGAGAAGGGCGGAGCCGATGATGATGCCGAACATGCCCGCCACGGTGGCGGCCAGCACCAGGGTGAAGCGGAAGATGCGCAGCGCCGTGCCCATGTCCTGACTGGGCATGGTATAGCCCGCGATGCCCGCCAGGGCCACCACGATCACGGCGATGGGACTGACCACCTTGGCATCCACCGCAGACTGGCCCACGATCAGCGCGCCGATGATGCTCACCGTCTGCCCCACCGGGTTGGGCAGACGCAGCCCAGCCTCCTGCAAAAGCTCGAAGGAAATGAGAAGGCCTAGTATTTCCACCGCTGTGGAAAAGGGGACGGACTGCTTGGAGTCGATGACGGACAGCAGCAGCTTCGTGGGCAGCATTTCCGGGTGATAGGTGGCTACAGCCACATAAAAGGCCGGCAGCAACAGCGTCATGACCAAGCTCAGCCACCGGAGGAAACGGATTGCCGAGGCCGCGATGTAGTGCTGGGAGGCATCCTCGGTGGTCTTTAAAAACTCAGGGAAGAAGGCGGGGGCCAGAAACCCCACGGGAATGCCCTCCACGATCACTCCCACCCGGCCGTCCAGCAGCAGGGAGGCAAACTTGTCCGGCCGCTCCGTGTGGAGCAGCTGTGGAAAGGGCGACCGGGGCGCGTCCACCAGGCCGCTGTCCAGGGCATCCGGCATGATGACGCCGTCCATATCCAGCGAATCCAGCCGCCGGAGCATCTCCTTCGGCAGGCCAGGGTCGGCCACGCCCTCTACCCACATCACGGCGGCGGCAGTGCGGCTTTTTCGGCCCACCATTGTCTGGGTAAGCTTCAGTTTGGGGGTGTGCAGCCGGGAACGGACCAGGCTGGTGTTCACACGCATGACCTCCACGAAGGCGTCCTTGCCGCCCTTGACAGATTTCTCCACCGTGGGTTCCTGGACAGTCCGGTGCTGGTCGGTCTTCACCTGGATGACGAAGGCCGTACCGGCGAAGATCAGCGCGCAGTTCCCATAGGCGATCTCGTTCACCACATCATCCATGGCGGCCACCTTCTGGAAGGACGGTCCATATACCCCGCCCAGTTCCAGCTGGGACTGGGCGTCCGCCACGGTCTTGACCTGTCCGAATCGGGCGGGGTCGGTCAGTGGTTTCAACACCTGCTCCGCGATCTCCGAACCGGACACCACCCCATCCAGCCAGCAGACGAACACTAAGGGTCCTGTCCCCCCCACGGAGACGTTCCGGAACTGGAAATCATCGCATTCGGAAAAGACTTTTTCAGTGTTTTCAGCGCTTATAGGGAGATCATAGAGTGGTTTCTTCGGCGGGTGATAGTCTACATCTTGTGGTTTTAACGGATGAAAAATCAACATAATGATAGGATGCCCCGGCGTTTGGTTTTCATCAAAAAAAGTTTAAAAAAATTGCGAAAAAGGAGTTGACAAAGGGGAAATGA
>CAZVRP010000028.1:0-17819 GCA_964630255.1 uncultured Oscillospiraceae bacterium
GCGGTCTTTTCAGCGGCATCGTCCTCCAGAGCGGCGAGGGCCGCCTGGGTCTCATCGTAATCCGCGCTCTCCTCGGCGGCAGCCAAGGTCTTCTCCTCGGCCTCGTCGGGGTTGGTGTACCGGTCAGGCACATAAGCCCGGCCCCGGGCATAGCGCCGGTTTCCCACCTGGGAGGCGGGGATCTCCTCCTCCGGCAGTCCCAGTTTGGCCCGCTTGGCAGCCCGGGCAGCCCGGGCCTCGGCGGCCTTCCTCTCCACTTCCTTCTGGGCAGCGACCGCTTTTTTGTTCTTCTTGGAGGTGTTTTTGTTCTCCACGGTAGCGCCCTCGGCTTTCAGCCGCTCCGTCTCCTGGCGCTTGACCTCCAGCTCCGCCTCCCGGGCCTTCTCCCGGGCGATGCGGTCGGCCTCCTCCACGTCCAGCTGTTTATTGAATATCCTGGTCAGGACAAACTCCTGGAGCATCATGAACACGCTCTGAGCGATCCAGTAGATACCCATGATGCCGGGCATGGTGAAGCAAATCCATAGGGAGATCAGCGGCATCATCAGATTCATGGATTTCATCTGCTGCTGTTGATCCTTGGTCTGGGGGTTGGAGGCGTTGGACACCTTCATACTCAGCCAGCTCAGCAGGGCAGACACCACCGGGACCATGAACAGTCCCAGGGCCGGACCCCATGTGGACACGCTGGACCAATCCCAGTTCCAGAAGGCGAACTTGGGCACCTGAGCCAGGTCCAGACCCAGGAAGCGATAGCTGATCTCCTGGAGCTGGTCGGAGATGCCGGAAAAGCTGCTGAAATGGTCGGTGATGAACTGGGACTGATAGATCTGGGAATAGAACGTGGCGTTGCGGCTGGTGGAATAGCCGGCCAGGTCAAAGCCCAGCTCCGCCAGCTTCTGGGCGATGGCGCCGCCATCTTCCAAAAGCTCCTCGCCCACGCGCATCATGACTGTCAGCGGATAGCGGATGGCCTGATATAGGGCGATCAGGATGGGGTACGGGATCAGCGTCCAGAGGCAGCCCGACATGGGGTTGACCCCTTCCTCCTTGTAGAGCTTGCTCATCTCCTGCTGATATCGCTGCTGGTCGTTCCCGAACTTCTTCTCCAGCTCTTTCAGCCTGGGCGTGAGGCGGCTGACCCGCATCATGCTCTTTTTGCTCTTGAGCTGGAACGGCAGCATGATGAGCTTGACCACCAGGGCGAACAGGATGACGGCTACGCCATAGTTGCCCGTCAGGTTATACAGCCACAGCATCAGTCTGCCGAACGGCATTGCGATTGCTTTTAACATACTTTTCTCCTAAACTTACGGAACAGGATCGTAAAAATCGTGTTCCCCGGTGTGAAACGGATGACACCGGCAGATACGCTTGAGGGCCAGCCATCCGCCCTTCCAGGCTCCATATCGCTCGATGGCGATAAGAGCATACTCACTGCAGGTGGGGATGAACCGGCAGCTGGGGCGCGTGAGCGGGGATATCCGTCTCCTGTAAAAACGAACAATGGCCAGCAGCAGCGCCTTCACAGCGCCGCCCCCAGCTCTTGACTTGCGGACAGAAATTCCTCTTCCAGCCGCTGATAGGTCACATTCGCCGCCCGGATACGGGCCACCACCACAAGATCGTAGCCTGACCGGATACCGTTCTCATGCAGACGGTATATCTCCCGCAGACGGCGGCGGACCCGGTTGCGGACATGGGCCTTCCCCACCTTGGCGGACACCACGATGCCCAGGCGGTTGGAAGGACCGCGTGTCCTCCTGGCGTAGACCACCAGACAGGGCCGCACAGCGCTTGTCCCCTTGCGGTAGACGCGGCGAAAGTCATTGTTCTTTTTCAGAGAAGTGGTGAATTTCAACGGGTCCCCATCCGCTCCTTCGGATCAGTAGCTGAGCTTTTTGCGGCCCTTTGCCCGGCGGGCGGACAGGATCTTGCGCCCGTTACGGGTAGACATGCGCTTGCGGAAGCCGTGCTCCTTCTGGGCGTGGCGCTTCTTAGGCTGATAGGTTCGCAGCATTTTTTTATTTCCTTTCTGTTCGTATTACTCATCGGCGGCAAAGCGCCGCCGTTAGTTGGCGGTTTGTGGCCAGTAACTGGATTATTATATAAAAATTATAAGTGTCTGTCAACTGAAAAAAACGCCTGTTTTGCTCACACTGAAAAGCGGTTATTGTTTTTTTTCCTAAAATGGGCTAGAATGGAAACTGTTTCATGGAGGGATCTGTTTATGACCAACAATGCCAAACGTCCTGTCATCCTGCTGTCCGTCCTCATCGTGCTGGCGGCGGCGGCGCTGGTATGCTGGGCCTCCTTCCGTCCGGATGCGCTCAAGCCAGTCTCCGATATCACCATCAACATTGCCCACAGCGGCGGGCAGACGGTCTCTTACCAGATCGCCTCTACCGCCGGGACCCTGTATGAGGCACAGCAGGAGCTGGGCCTTATCGAATGCGTGCTTGCACAGGACAGCGAAGGTGAACCGGAGGAAGATGGAGAGGCGCCCGCAGAGGCCGACCCGGAACTTTTCGTCACCGCCGTGGACGGCGAGACGGCTGACGCCTCCCAAGGGCAGTACTGGCTCTGGGACCGCAACGGGAGCCGCTCCTATGCCGACATAGACAAAGTGCTCATAGCGGACGGCGATGTATTTGACTTTTATATCTACACCGCATATTGATATCAGCGGAGGAGGAATATGATCCATGACAGAGCTTGAGCAATATAGAGAGCAGGCCGCGGCGGCGGCAGAACAGCTGGCGGAGGCGGCAAAGCTCCGCCCCGGCCATATCATGGTGGTGGGCTGCAGCACCAGCGAGATCACCGGCCACCGGGTAGGAAGCTTTTCCTCCCCGGATATCGGCCGGGCCCTGTTCGAGGGAATCCAGTCCGTCCTGAAGCCCCGGGGCGTCTATCTGGCCGCCCAGTGCTGCGAGCACCTGAATCGGGCCATCATCACCGAAGCTCAGGCTGTGCCGGGGGCGGATATCGTGAATGTGGTCCCCCAGCCCAAGGCCGGGGGCAGCTTTGCCACCGCCGCCTATCACAGCTTCGATCACCCCGTGGCCCTGGAGCGCATCCGGGCGGACGCGGGGCTTGACATCGGCGGCGTGCTCATTGGCATGCACCTAAAGGAAGTGGCCGTGCCCGTCCGCCTGGAGCAGGCGTCCATCGGCCAGGCCATACTGCTGGCCGCCCGGGTCAGGCCCAAATCCATCGGCGGCAGCCGGGCCATATACGATGAGGCGCTTCTGTGACTGTGTTCGCGGCAGAAATCAAGGGCCGCTGCGCTGGCAGCGGCCCTTGCGTTTTCCCTGCGGGATCGGTCAGAACTCGTCCTTCCGGATACGCTTTTCTGTCTGCTGGCCCCATTTGACCTTGGGCTCCTTCCGCTTCATGATGCGGATGATATTGCCCCGGTGACGCCAGATGATGATAAGCGCCGTCATCATGACCAGCGTCCCGGCCAGGCCCTTAAGCTCCTCCGCCGGTATGAAGATCCAGGTGGCCGGCGCCCCCACGAAGCAGGCGCACATGCTGGCCAGGGATACATACTGGGAGAAGGCGATGACGATAACGAACACCGCCGTGATCACAAGCCCGACCCGCCAGTCCGTCAGCCAAAGGGCCGTGATGCAGCAAACCACGCCCTTGCCGCCCCGAAACTGATACTGGACGGGATATATGTGCCCCAGCGTCAGGCAGAAGCCGGCAAACAGCTTGCCCGCCACCACGAATTCCTTGCCGACGATCATCATGAGAAGCCCGCCGAGCAGCACGGCGATGGCGCTTTTCAGAATATCCACCGCGATGACGACAGCGCCCCACTTCCCGCCGAATACGCGGGTAAAATTGGTGTATCCAGCGTTGCCGGAGCCATACTTTCGGATGTCCTTATGGAACACGAAGCGGCTGAGGATCATCGCCCCGTTGAGCGCGCCAAGGCCATAGGAAATGATACAGATGATTATCAAAAGAAGCGGGATCATTCGTTGTCTCCTTTCTGCCGGATGATCAGTCTGACCGGCGTGCCCTCCAGGGGGAAGGCCGCCCGAATGCGGTTTTCGATATATCTCTGATAGGAAAAATGGAACAGCTCGCGCTTATTGCAGAATATGACGAATTGAGGCGGCTTGACGCCGGTCTGGGTCATATAATACACCTTCAGGCGGCGGCCCTTGTCCGTGGGCGGCTGCTGCCGGGCCTGGGCGTCGGCCAGGATGTTGTTGAGCGTCCCGGTGGAGATGCGCATGGCCGCCTGCTCGCTGACGTTGTTTATCATCTCAAATATACGCCCAGTCCGCTGTCCCGTCAAGCAGGAGATAAATAACACCGGGGCGTAACCCATAAAAGAGAGGTCCTGCTTCACCCGGCGGCGCATCTGCTCCATGGTGTTGGTCTCTTTCTCGATAAGGTCCCATTTGTTCACCACGATGATGCTGGCCTTTCCGGCCTCATGGGCCAGGCCGGCGATCTTTGTGTCCTGCTCCGTGACGCCCTCCCGGGCGTCGATCATGATAAGGCACACATCGCTGCGCTCCACGGCCAGCTGGGCGCGCATAACAGAAAATCGCTCCACCCGGTCGTTGACCTTACTCTTGCGGCGGATGCCCGCCGTGTCGATAAACAGATACCGACCGGACCCGTTATCCACCGGCGTGTCCACCGCATCCCGGGTGGTGCCGGGCATATCGGCCACGATGACCCGCTTCTCACCCAGGATATAGTTGATAAGAGAGGATTTTCCCACATTGGGCTTTCCGATGACCGCTACATGGATGCGCCCGTCGTTCTCCTCCAGCGCCTCCTCCGGGGGGAAGTGAGACACGCAGGCGTCCAAAAGATCGCCGGTGCCGTGGCCGTGGACGGCGGAGACGGCGATGGGCTCGCCCAGACCAAGGTTGTAAAACTCATAGACGCCCGGGTCATCGGGGCCGATGGAGTCCATCTTGTTCACCGCCAGCACAACAGGCTTGCCGCTGCGCTGCAGCATACCGGCCACATCCTGATCCGCCGCGGTGATGCCGGTGCCGATCTCCGTCACCATCACGATCACATCCGCGCTGTCGATCGCCATCATGGCCTGCTCCCGCATGAACAGCAGTATCTCGTTGGCCGTGTTAGGCTCGATGCCGCCGGTGTCCACGATGTCAAAGCTCCGTCCCGCCCACTCGCAGGGCGCGTACAGCCGGTCCCTGGTGACGCCCGGCGTGTCCTCCACGATGGACAGCCTCCGGCCAGCCAGCCGGTTGAACAGCATTGACTTTCCCACGTTGGGCCGGCCCACGATGGCCACCAGCGGCTTGCTCATATCTCCGCCCCCTTTCCGCATCATATATTATTATAGCGCTCTAGGGACGGCATTCGCCGCCCCGAAAAAAATGTCCGTATGGAATGCTCTTTGCAAAAAAGGGAGGCGTGCAGCCCCCCTTATCCTGCAGAAAATTATGCCTCCTCGCTCACGGCGATAACCTCGCGTCCGTCATACTGGCCGCAGGCCGGGCAGACGCGATGAGGCGCATGATACTCGCCGCAATTGGGGCAGGCGACCAGCTTGGGAAGGCTCAGCTTCCAGACACTGGAACGACGCTTGCTCTTTCTGGCGTGGGATACTTTTCTTTTAGGGACTGCCATTGCTCACACCTCCTGTATATCATCCAACAGCCGCCCGAGAACAGCCATTCTTGGATCGATTTCATTTTTACAGCCGCAGGGGCCGTCGTTGAGATTCTTTCCGCAGGTCGGACAAAGTCCCCTGCAGTCCTCCCGGCACAGGAATTTCTGATCCAGGTCCAGGATGAAACAGGTCTCCAGCACATCGCTCACGTCCACGCCGTCCCCGTCCAGGGGATAGACGCTCCCGCTGTCCGCGTCCTCCGCATCCGCCTGAAGCGTGGCGGTGAAGCTGGGCGTAAGCTCCACATCAAAGGGCGCCGCGCACCGGTCGCATCGGACGGTCATATCCGCCCGCACATCGGCGGTAAGCTCCAGAACGCCGGCGGTGTTTTTCACCTTGCCCCGGGCCGTAACCGGACCCCGAAAGGCCTCCAGCGTGGGAAAAGCCAGCCTCTCCCGATCCAGCTCGCACTGAAACGGGACGCTGCCTCCCGGCACCTCGATGATCTCATGCAGGTCTAGTATCATTGGAAAAACCTCACACAGTCGCCAAAATATTATAGATGAAGATGAACAAGTTGTCAATCCCATTTTTTCATGTTAATATATCTTCTATGAGAGAGTTTGTCATTTCCAAAAACGACGCGGGCCAGCGGGTGGACCGCTTTGCTTCAAAGCTCCTGCCGTCCATGCCCTCGGGCCTGCTCCAGCGGTACTTCCGGACCAAGGATATCAAGGTCAACGGGCGCTGGTCCCGTCCGGATGTCCGGCTGGCCGAGGGCGATACGGTGCGCCTGTATGTGCCGGAGGAATTCTTTTCCGGCGGGCAGCGGCGCGATGAAAATTCATGGCTGGCCGTCGTGAAGCCCCGGCTGGACATCGTATACGAGGACGAGAACATCCTTCTGGTGTCAAAGCGGCCCGGGGTCCTCTGCCATGAGGCCGGCGGCTGGTCGGCGGACACCCTCATCGCCCGCATCCAGGCCCACGCCTACCAGGCTGGCCAATGGGACCCGGCCGCGGAAAACAGCTTCGCCCCCGCGCTGTGCAACCGCATAGACCGGGGCACCGGCGGCATCGTCATCGCGGCGAAAAACGCCCCCGCCCTGCGGGCCATGGATGAGAAGATCCGCGCCCGGGAGGTCACGAAGGAATATCTCTGCGTGTGCCTGGGCGAGCCCATCCCCCGCGAGGGCCGCCTGGAGGGCTGGCTTTTCAAGGACGCGGCCAAAAACCAGGTATACGTGAAGCCCAGGCAGGAGCCGGGGGCCAGCTTTGCCGCTACGGATTATCATGTATTGGAGAGCCGCAACGGCCTCTCCCTTGTGACCTGCCGTCTCCACACCGGACGCACGCACCAGATACGGGTCCAGATGGCCCGCGCCGGCTGGCCCCTCCTGGGAGACGGAAAATACGGCCGGGAGAGGGTCAACCGCCGGTACGGCGAGGACCGGCAGCTTCTGTGGAGCTGGCGGCTGACCTTCGACTTCAAATCGGACGCGGGACCGCTGAACTATCTGGCCGAGCGGTCCTTTACCGTGGCGGACGTGCCCTTCGTCAAAAAATATTTTCCGGAACACAGCGAATGATACCGCCCCGCAGCATGGTTACAGGTCATCATATTTCCGATCCTCTGAGCGCGGAGGACAGGGCAAGGGTCCTGTTCTCCGCTTTTTTCACATAATTCGATTTTTTACTATTGACAACGGAGCGAGCTGTTGTTAGAATGTATTCCGTCTCAATTGGAAAGGGTCTTTCCAAAGCAGGATGCGACCGCCGTCCCCACGGACGGCTAAGGCCACACGGACAGCCGGGTCGAATGCCGATCGCCGCGCAAGCGGCTGGCAGCGCTGAGCTGCCTTATTGATTGAGCTGGGCCGCAGCGCCCAGGGCTCAAGTTTTATAAGTTGGTTACTTTATAACCGGTGCCGGGCGGCACACAAACTTGTAAAATGGTCAGTAAGAGTCGAGGCAAGCATTTTGCTTTCAGAAAACTCTCAAATCCATTGGGATGGTCCGCGTCAATATCGCAGGCGGAAAACATGCGATCCCGCAAGTGGAATGTGCCTTGGCATATTCCACTTGTTTTATTTTATAAAAAGAGGGAGCGGGCCATGGATAAGATCATCGAGCTGAAAAACATCACGAAATCCTTCGATGGCGAGGTGGTGCTGGACAACATCAGCCTGGATATCTACGACAACGAATTTATCACCCTTCTGGGTCCTTCCGGCTGCGGCAAGACCACCACGCTGCGGCTCATCGGCGGCTTTGAGACACCGGACAGCGGGGATATCCTGTTCAACGGCCAACGGATCAACGATGTGCCGCCCCATAAGCGGAACGTGAACACCGTCTTCCAAAGATACGCTCTTTTTCCCCACCTGAACGTATTTGAAAACGTGGCCTTCCCCCTTCGGGAGCGGAAGGTCCCCAGAGATGAGATCGACCAGCGGGTGGGGGCGATGCTCTCCATGGTGGCCCTCAAGGGCTTTGAAAACCGCAACGTCACCCGCCTGTCCGGCGGTCAGCAGCAGCGTGTGGCCATCGCCCGGGCTCTGGTGAGCCGGCCCCGGGTCCTGCTGCTGGATGAACCGCTGGCGGCCCTGGACCTGAAGCTGCGCAAGGATATGCAGCAGGAGCTGAAAAACATCCAGAAGGCCACGGGCATCACTTTCGTGTTCGTCACCCACGACCAGGAGGAGGCGCTGAGCATGTCCGACACCATCGTGGTCATGAGCGAGGGCCGCATCCAGCAGATCGGCACCAGCGTAGATGTATACAACGAGCCGAGGAATGCCTTTGTGGCGGATTTCATCGGCGAGAGCAACATCCTGGACGGGGTGATGCTGGCCGACCGGGCCGTCTCCTTCTCCGGCCGCACCTTCCAATGCGTGGATGAGGGCTTCGAGTCCAACGAGCCGGTGGATGTGGTCGTCCGGCCGGAGGATGTGGACATCGTCTCCGAAGATGCGGGGATGCTCAAGGGCGTGGTCACCTCCGTCACCTTCATGGGCGTCCACTATGAGATCATCGCGGATATCGGCGGCTTTAAATGGATGATCCAGACCACGGACTTCGCGGATGTGGACGACCACATCGGCCTCGTCATCGAGCCGGACGCCATACATATCATGAAAAAGAGCGAATACTCCGGCCTGTACGGGGACTACGCCTCCTTCTCCAACGAGTTTGATGAGCTGTCCGACGCGGAAAGCGAGGCGGAGGAATGAGAACGCCCGCCTCTCGGGACGGATTGGCGGGACGCCTGACCAGGGCTCCATATGAGATTTGGGCCGTGATATTCATCCTTGTGCCGCTGGTGTTCACCGCCTACTACGCCTTTACGGACAACGACTTTCGTTTTACCGCGGATAACATCACCCGGTTTTTCACCGCCACCTCCACCGTCACCGGCGACGGCGGCGCATCCCGGGAGGTACATACATACCTTCTCATCTCCTGGCGCTCTTTGAAGCTGGCGGTCATATCCACGGCGGTATGTCTGCTGCTGGGCTATCCCCTGGCCTACATCATCTCCCGCTCCTCCGCCCGGGCCCAGAAGACCATGATGACCCTCATCATGATTCCCATGTGGATGAACTTCCTCATCCGCACCTATGCCTGGATGACCATCCTTCAGGACACGGGCATCCTCAACAGCTTCCTGAGTCTGTTCCGCCTGGGCCCCGTCCATATCATCGGCACGGAGACGGCCGTGGTCATCGGCATGGTATACGACTACCTGCCCTATATGATCCTGCCTCTGTACTCCATCATGGCCAAGATGGACCCCCGCCTTTTTGAGGCGGCCCGGGACCTTGGCTGCTCCGGCACCGGCGTCCTGCGCCGGGTCATCCTTCCTCTGAGCATGCCCGGCGTCATAAACGGCATCACCATGGTGCTCATCCCGTCCATCAGCACGTTCTATATTTCTCAGAAGCTGGGCGACGGCATGTTCTACCTTCTGGGCGACGCCATCGAGGGGCAGTACACCGCCAACAACCTGCACTTCGCCGCGGCCATCGCCTTCATCCTCATGGTGGTCCTGCTGGCCGCCATGGCGGTCATGCGGCGGCTTACCGACAGACATACCTATGGGGGGCTGTGATATGAAACGCGCATCCAAGATCTATACGGCCCTGATGTTCATCTTCCTGTTCGCCCCCATCGCCATACTGCTGGTTTTCTCCTTCAACGAGACCCGGAGTCTTTCCGTATTCTCCGGCTTCTCCTTGAAGTGGTACAGGGAGCTTTTCCGGGACACGGAAACCTTGAACACAGTGAAAAACACCATGATCCTGGCGGTGTGCGCCTCCGCCGTCTCAACGGTCATGGGCACCGCCGCCGCCGTGGGCATCGACCGGCTCCGCAGCCGCTACATGCGCTCGGCCCTGGACATGGTCACCAACATCCCCATGATAAACCCGGACATCATCACCGGCATCTCCATGATGCTGATGTTCGTATTCGTCAGCCGGCTTTTCGGCCTGGCCAACAGTCTGAGCTTTCTGACCCTGCTCATCGCCCACGTCACCTTCTGTCTGCCCTATGTGATATTGCAGGTGCTGCCAAGGCTCCGGCAGATGGACCGCTCCCTTCCGGAGGCGGCCATGGACCTGGGCTGTACGCCCTGGAGGGCCTTTTTCAAGGCGACGCTGCCGGAGATCATGCCCGGCATCGTCACCGGCATGATTATGTCCTTCACTCTGAGCCTGGACGATTTTGTCATCAGCTACTTCACCACCGGCACCGGCTTTCAGACTCTGCCCATCCGCATCTATAACATGACGAAAAAGACGGTCACACCGGATATGTATGCTCTGGCAACCATCATTTTCTTTGTCATACTGGCCCTGCTTCTGCTGTCCAACCTCGCCGACAGCGAGGATAACCAGAAGCTGAAGGCCGCCCGCCGGGCCAAAAAGGCCCGCGCAGCAAAGCCCCGGAAAAACGGCCCCGCCGGACAAAAACGCCTGCTGCACGCCGGCGGCGGCGTGCTTGGGGCGGCCCTGATCGCCACCATCATCCTGGCAGTGATGGAGAGCGACGGCAAGCCCCAGGTGCTGAACGTGTACAACTGGGGCGAATACATCTCCGACGGCTCCGAGGGCTCCATGGACGTGATCAAGGAGTTCGAGGCCTGGTACAAGGAGGAATACGGCCGGCCTGTCCAGGTGAACTACACCACCTTCGCCAGCAACGAGGATATGTACGCAAAGCTGTCCTCCGGCGCGGTGAGCTATGACGTGATAATCCCCTCTGACTACATGATCGCCCGGCTCATCAGCGAGGATATGCTCCTGCCGCTGGACTTTGACAACATCCCCAACTATCAGTACATCGCCGACGATTTCCACAGCCTGTACTATGACCCCGACGACGCCTATTCCGTCCCCTACGCCTATGGCATCGTGGGCGTGATCTACAACGCCAACGCGGTGGACGAGGCGGACGCGGTGGGCTGGGATCTGATGTGGAACGGGAAATACGCCGGCCAGATACTCCAGTTCAACAACTCCCGGGACGCTTTCGGCACCGCCATGTATCGGGCGGGGATCGACGTGAACACCACTGACCTGTCCCAGTGGGACGCGGCGCTGGAGGAGCTCCTGGCCCAGCGGCCCCTGGTGAAAAGCTACGTCATGGATGAGATATACAACATGATGGAGTCCGGCGAGGGAGCCATTGCAGCCTACTATGCCGGGGACTACTTCACCATGGCGGACGCCCAGGCCGACACGGTGGACTTGCGGTTCTACTATCCGGAGCAGACCAACTTCTACATCGATGCCATGTGCATCCCCAGCTGCTGTCAGAATCAGGAGCTGGCGGAGATATTCATCAACTATATGCTCTCGGAGGAGCCCGCCATCGCCAACGCCGAGTACACCTGGTACGCCTCTCCCAACACACTGGTATATGAGAACGAGGGCTATATCGATGAGATGGGCGAGGACGCCATGGCCATCCTCTATCCCGACTGGGGCGATTTCGCGGCCCAGTACAACGCCTACGCCTATCGGAACCTGGACGCCGGCCTTTTGGATTATATAAATTCGCTTTGGGAGGCATTGAAGATCAACTGAACAAAAAACTTCCTCCGGCTGCAGGGCCGGGGGAAGCCTTCTTTATTTGTCATAAACCGCCTTGCCTGACAAGCGCACCGGGACCCCGCAAGCGGGGTCCCGGCATCTTTTTGGTCATTCTGACGTCAGTCGGCCACGTAAGGCAGCAGAGCGATCTGACGGGCGCGCTTGATGGCCTCGGTCAGCTGGCGCTGATGCTGGGCGCAGGTGCCGGTGGTCCGGCGGGGCAGGATCTTGCCGCGCTCGGACAGATACTTGCGCAGACGGGCGGTATCCTTGTAGTCCACATGGGTCATCTTATCCACGCAGAACTGGCACACCTTCCGGCGCTTGCGGGGCCTGGCCCGATTGTTATTGGCATTGGCATCGTTGGCTCTATCGTAAGGCATGGTCTATCCTCCTTTATCAAAACGGTAATTCGCCGTCGCCGTCATCCAGCTCGGCAAAAGCGCTGCCGCCAGCGGGCATATCGCTGTACCCGCCGTTATAACCGGCAGAAGAAGTTCTGGGCGCGGGGCCGGTCTGGGGCGCGCCGCCATCACGGGAGCGCTTGCTCTCCCCAAAATAGATATTATCCGCCACGACCTCCGCCGAAGTGCGGCGGTTATTGTCGCGGTCGGTCCAGTCCCGCATCTGCAGCCGGCCGGAAACAACAGCCATACTGCCCTTCTGGAAATATTTGGAGACGAACTCCGCGGTACTGCGCCAGGCCACGCAGTCGATAAAATCGGCCTGCCGCTCACCGGTCTCCCGGGAGGCAAAATCCCGATCCACCGCCAGACGGAAAGAAACCACCGGCGTCTGGCTCTGGGTGTACCGCAGTTCAGGATCACGGGTCAGCCGGCCCATGATGACGATATGGTTGAGCATACTGTTTCCGCCTCCGTCAGTCCACGCGCAGGGTGATAAGGCTGCGCATGATGCCGTCCGTGATCCCAAGGACGCGGTCCAGCTCCGCGGGGAACGCCGGATCGCTCGTGAACTTCACCAGCACATAATAGCCCTCGCCGATGTAGTTGATTTCATAAGCAAGCTTCTGCTTGTCCTTGACCTCCATCTCATCGATCGTGCCGTGCTGCTCCACAAGCGTCTGGAACTTCTCCACGATTGCCGCACGGGCCTCCTCCTCCAGGTTGGGGTTGATGATGTACATCAGCTCGTACTTCTCGCTCGTTTTCGCCATATTAGCACCTCCTTCTGGTCTAATGGCCCCTGTTGCTTCCCAGGAGCAAGGAAATTGGCTTGGCCTGGCGACCAAGCCATATTATTATACATATTTTCCTTCATTTGTCAATGACAAATCACGTATTTTCACAGGCCCTTCAGAAATTCCACGGCGTCCGATATCATCTCCTCCGTGAGCATGTGTCCTATGCCCTGGTACGCCTTGAAGACGGCCTGCTCATTCCCGGCCTGGACGATGGCGTCGATCACCTCTCCGGAAGCCGTGCTGTTAAAATATCTGTCCCGGGTGCCGACGCCGCAGAAGATGGGGATATCCAAATAATCCTCCAGATGGTCCTCGATATTCACGGACTGAATGGATTCAAGCTTCTCCTGGCTGTATTCCTCGCTCTGACCGCCATAGGAAAGGCCCACGCCCCAGCCTTCATACTCCTCCAGCCAGGACTCTATCATCTCCTGCATCCGCCAGGGATGCCACGCATCGGTCTGGCACATCCCCGCTATAGGCAGCAGGGCCGACGGCTCATAGAACCCCAGCTGGACGTACATCCAGCTCTCGATGGCCCCCATGGAAAAGCCTCCCAGCACGAAATTGCTGACGTCCACGCCGGATTTCAGTTCGTAATACTCCACCACCTGGTCGATATCCCGGACAGTGATAAGGGCCGCCGCCCAGTTATCGCACACCATCGTCTCGTCCTGGCGGTCCCCCTGGTCATAGGCGTCCATAGACACCGCATAATACCCGGCCTTGGCAAAGGCGCTGAGCGCCGTCAGCACGCTCTCCTTGTCCATTGTCACGCCATGGAGGAACAGCAGCAGGGGCTTTTCCGTCCCATCGTCCGAATATACCTCCAGCAGCGGGATATCTCCCAACTCGATGCTCCGATAGGTCAGATCCGGGTTATCCCCCGTGACAGCCTGCACGAACCGGTCTGTTGGTTCTCCGGAGAACAGGTCCGCCTGCTCCGCGTACATGGACCGGAGCCGGTCGTTCACCGTCTGCACGTCCCGGAGGGTGACGCGCAGCTGCCCGCCTCCCGACTCAGGAGAAGCAGCCTCCGCAGCGGTGGGCGTCAGCGCCAGGAAAAGGGCGAACGCCAGCATCAAGACGATGAGCAAGATCAACGCCGCTGCCAGAAGCCGTTGTTTTAAGGTGGAAGTCGGGAACATAAATGGTCACCTCCGGCGTACTGTGACCATGATATCCCGTTATCATGAAACCTATATGAAACAACATGAAGCCTGGATGAAGGCTTCATGAAGTTTTTATGAACTTTATGTTTTTGTGTTGCCCAGGGGCATGGTGAAGATGAACTCACTGCCCTGGCCCGGCTCGCTTTGGAGCGTGATGGCCCCCCCATGGAGCCGGGCGATCTGTCGGGCCATGGCCAGGCCCAGGCCCAGGCTGCCATCGGCGTTGGTGCGGGCGGCGTCCACCTGATAAAAACGGTCGAACACCAGCTCCTGGCAATCCTTTGGGATACCGGCGCCATCGTCACGCACGGACAGGCGAAGTCTGTCCTCCTCTTGGCTCAGCGTCACCCATATATGTCCCCCCGACCGGCCGTATTTATAGGCGTTGGAAACCAGATTTTGGATGAGGCTGGCGATGAGATTGATGTCCGCCATAGCCGTCACGCCCTGCCGGATGTCCGGGATCAGGACGATGTCCCGTCCATCGTTCACCCTGCTCTGTTCCTGGCACACCGCTTCTGTGATGGCGGAAATGTCCGCATTTTCCAGATCCGCCCTTTCCTGGCCCTGCTCCCGGCGCGTATATGCCAGAAGCGTCCCAATCAGATCGGACATCTTCTTGCCCTGCCTCTGGATCACCTCCAGGGACTGGCAAAAGTCCTCCGGCGAAGCGGCCGTCTTCTCCGCCAGATCGCACTCGGCCAATATCACCGCCGTGGGCGTGCGCAGCTCATGAGAGGCGTCGCTGGTGAATTGCCGCTCTGCCTTGAAGGACGTCTCCAGCCGGTCCAGCATCCCGTTAAAGGTGTCCGCCAGCTCATGGACCTCGTCCTTTCCCGGGCCGATGTCCACACGGCGGGACAGATCCTCCCCGCCGGTGATCTCCCGGGCAGAGGCGGTGATCTTCCGGATAGGCGACAGGGCCCGGCCGGCCATGAACCACCCCCCCAGCGCCGCCAGCAGCGTCAGCAGCGGCAGGGCCACGATGATAACGAGCCACATAAGGTTGACCCGCTGTGCCGGCAGGAAGCCCATGAGCACGATAAAGCTGCCCCGGCCGTTATGCCAGGCCTGTCCGGAAGCCGGCTCTCCGGAGGCCATCTCCCCCGAAGACTCTGCCGAGGTCATCTCCCCCGAGGCCAGCCCCTCGGCAGCTTTCCCCTCCGGGGGCTGCGGGTCGGCCTCCACCCGGGACTCCGGTTCCACATCGATGAATCGCATGCCATAATAATATACCGTTCCGTTGCGGTCCGTCACCGTGGGACCATGTTCACCGGCAGCACGAAAATACATGTCCGTCAGCGCCGGGGCGGAGGGTTCCATCCGCTCCAGCACACCGTATTCATTATAATAATACGCCTGCAGGGACACGCCGTATTCCATGGCGGGCATGCCCCCGGCCACCGGGTCCCCTTCGCCGCTGTCATACCAGATCTCGCCATCGCGGTAGGACAGCTTAGCGATGTTGTCCTCCAGGACCGAATCGATACGCCGCTCCGCCTCCAGCTCGGCGGTCTCCCGGTAAACATAGTAGACAAAAGCCATCACCGCAGCCAGGATGAGGACCATCAGCAGGGTGTACCACAGCGTCATTTTCAGCTTGACGCTCATCCTTCGGTCCCTTCCTTCAGCACATAGCCATAGCCCCGGACGGTATGGATAAGCTTCACATCCCGGCCATCGTCCAGCTTTTTGCGAAGCAGGCGGATGTAAACATCCACCAGATTGGACCCGCCGGTGTAGTCATAGCTCCAAAGATTGGACTCGATCTGTTCCCGGCTCAGGACGATGCCCTGATTCCGGATCAGGTACTCCAGCAGGGCATATTCCTTGGCCGCCAGCTGGATCGACGTATCGCCCCGCGTCACCACATGCCGGGCGCTGTCCACCGTCAGGTCGCCGCAGGTATAGACATTGGTCGGCTTCCCCGCCTGCCGCCGGGTCATGGCCCGGAGCCGGGCCAGCAGTTCCTCGAACTGGAAGGGCTTTACCAGATAGTCGTCCCCGCCCAGGTCTAAGCCCGCAACCTTGTCGGAAAGAGCGTCTCTGGCGGTGAGGAACAGCACCGGCGTATCGTCCCCTCTGGCCCGCATGGCCTCAACCACCTGGAATCCGTCCATTTTTGGCATCATCACATCCAGTATGACGCCGTCATACTCCGCTCCGGCCAGATGGTCCATCGCCTCCAGGCCGTCATAACAGGCGTCCACGGTATAGCCCTCCCAGTTCAGGCGGCGGACGATGACCTGGTTCATGTCCCGCTCGTCCTCAGCCACTAAAATACGCATGACAGCACTCCCCCCTCCGCCGCATTATGACAGCCGCGCATTAAAACGGCATGAAAAAGCCCCCGGCAGAAGGGGCCTTTTCCAAATTTCACACTCTTTTTCAGACCTGCTGGAACAGCTTCTTCCACTGGGCGAACGCGGCCCTGAACTCGTTCCGGTTTGCCTCCCGCTTGGCGGCTTCCTCCTTATAGAGGCCAAGGACAAAATCCCGCTCCGCCAGCTTGACCCAGGTGCGGTAGCAGACGATATCCCCACCGCCGGTCATGGTCTTCCAGATGACGTCCACCTCGCCGGCCAGTTCCTCCCCGTCCTGCGCGCCCCACCATTTGAGGATGTAGTCCAGGCCCACAAGGTCCTTGAAACCCTCCTCGCGCAGACCGGGCAGCGCCGCGGCGTCCTCCGTGAAGGACTCCTCCCACTTGGTCACGCCGGCCTTATGATGGCCAAGCCAGCTGTCCCGCACATCGTCCGCCAGCTTATCGGCACACAGCTCCCATGCGCTCTGGGCATCGATCTTTTCCAATACGTTTCCAACTAACATATCAAGTCTTCCTTGTAGAATAAGATTTGCAGATGATTTTATAAGTGTATCTGCTTGGTTCACTCCGCAAAATCAGCAGACTTGGAGATGCCCGGGATACAATGGCCGCAGGACAGCCGGGACAAGCTCTCCGTTCTCCTGTAGAGCCGGAGATCCGCCGCAAACGCGCCGGCCGGGGACGGCTTGCTGACGCCGAGATCGGCGGCGTCGGCCGCTTTCCCGTCTCCGTTGCCTCCTGACTTCACACCGATAGACTTTCTTTATGAATGGCATACGTTCCCTGCCTCCGGCAGGGAGCGTATGCCATTTATTGCGCCGACAATGAAATCCTTGCCGATGGAACGGCCGAATGATTCAATGCCGTTTCGCCCGCTGTATGCTTATTTGCCGATCTCCTGGGCGTACATCTGCTTTTGCAGCTCCAGATTGGCGAACCTCTCCTGGGCAGTCTTTTCCGCCCGGGTGAACAGTTCCTCCGCCCTCTCCGGGAAGCTGAGGGTCAAAGAGGAGTACCGGGCCTCATTCATGATGAAGTCGCGGTAGGAGCCGGTGGGGGCCTTGGAGTCCAGGGTGAAGGGGTTCTTGCCCTCGGCCGCCAGGGCGGGGTTATAGCGGAACAGGTTCCAGTAGCCGCAATCGACAGCCTTCTTCATCTCAGCCTGGCAGTTGACCATGCCGCCCTTGATGGAGTGCATCTCGCAGGGGGCGTAGCCGATAATCAGGGACGGGCCGGGATATGCCTCCGCCTCGGTAATGGCTTTCAGGGCCTGGGCGGGATTGGCGCCCATGGCGATCTGGGCCACATAGATGTAACCGTAGGTCATGGCAATCTGGGCAAGGCTCTTTTTGGCCACAGCCTTACCGGCCGCGGCGAACTGGGCCACCTGGCCGATCTGACTGGCC
>CAZVRP010000029.1:0-4008 GCA_964630255.1 uncultured Oscillospiraceae bacterium
GGCACAGCGCCAGCGCCAGGATGATGCTCAATGTCTTTTTCATAGCTTCTCCTCCATTTTATTTTTAGTGTATGATGCGGTGTTCCGTTAAAACCGGCGCCCCCGGACGCGAGGGGGTCCGGGGGCAGGCCTGTCAGTATTCGATATAGTCCGGCTTCACGTCGGCGTACTCCGCTGTCAGCGCCGCCCAGTTTCCGGGCAGGTCGATCTTCGTGCAGGAGGGGCCGCCGTGGTCGCCGCCGCCGGCCAGCACGGTTATCATGGCCCCGGCCTTGCCGCCGCCCACGATGGTGAACATGTGCCGGCTGTCCCAGAAAATGCGGGTGGAGTGGCTGCCCTTCAGGGGCAGGTCCACGGAGGCGGGGATATGGTTATTTCCCACCAGCCACTGAAGATCTACCTCCGACGCGGGCTTTCTGGCGTACTCCACGATATAATCCTGCACCCGCTTTTTTGTCCAGCCCTGCTCCGCGAACATTTTGGCGCACATGGGGGTCATGATGATCTCCAGGCCCGGCTCCCATCCGATGACGTCGATCTTGCAGAGGCCGTCCAGAAAATCCGCCGGGCTCTTGCCGGACAGGCACCGGTGCTCCTGGGGCCAGAACATGGTGACGCAGGAATCTGCGGCGTCATAGCCGAAGTCCGTGTGCAGGGGAGGCCAGGGATTCTCAGCGCCGTTATCCGCCAGACACAGGCCCAGCCGGTTCTCGTGGCCCATCTCGGACAGGTCCTCGATGCCCGGCCGCAGGCCGCCGATATTCATCATGATGTATCCGAAGGCCCGGGCGATGGCCGCGTTGGCCTTGTAGTAGGGGGAGAGGAAGTTGTCCCCGGCGTTGATGCCGATGGCCGCCGCCGCCGGGCCGGAGACCGTGATGACCGGGCCCCAGGTTGACTGGCTGCAGGTCCAGCCCTCCAGGATGATGTTGGGGGCCAGAGCCCCCTTCACCGCCGCGATGAGCACCGGCAGATAGGTAGGCAGGCACCCGGCCATGACCGCGTTGATGGCGATGCGCTCCGCCGTGGCCGCGCCCATCTTGGGCGGGATGTAGCCGATGACCGTATCCGGAGCCAGGTCCGTGCCCCGGAGCATCTCGTCCACCGCCTCCCGGGTGGGTATCTCGATGGGCGCGCCGTTGGTGAAGCCCAGGCGGTAGAACTCCCGGCTGATCTGGCGGGCCGTGCCAACGTATGTTTTTCGGGCATACTCCTGGGCCGGGGGCGCGGGATGAGCCTCCTCATCCGTCAGGGGCCGGGTCAGGGCGGACGCCAGCTCGTCGCAGAGACCGTCGATGTCCGGAGCCATGGCGGCGTCGATCATGGACTGGTCCACATGGGCGTTGACCTTGTCCGCCTTCACGTCATAGCATACAGTGCGCAGGCCGGGCACGCCCCTGGCCTTCACGCCCCGCAGCCCGGCGGGATAGGTCCGGGGCGTCACCAGCATCACCGTGGGCTTGCCCAGCTTTTCCATATAGGCGGCGTTGTAGCCCAGGTACAGGGAGCTGGAGGGCACGCTGCCGTAAAAGGCCAGGATGCAGTCCGTCTGGGCGGCCCAGGCGTCAAATTCCGCCCGGAAGGTCTCGTCGCTGTCGATGGCGGCGGTCTCCACAGTATACTGGAGGAAGGAGAATTTCGCCGTGGGATAGCGCTCCGCAAGGCGTTTTTCCACCGTCCTCAGCATGTGGGAGGCCAGGACCATAAAATCGCTGAACAGCCCGATGGTCTTGCCCTCCAGCGTGTCCAGCCGGGGGCTTAGCCCCGCGATGATGGAAGCGTCTATCTCCGACCAGGGGCTGAGCGCCTGCAATATGTCGGCCATGTGCGTATACCTCCGATGATCTATTCTGATGGCAAAATTATAGAAGCTCCCGTCCAGCTATGTCAAATAAACCGCAAGGAATATATGGCAAATGTTCATGTTATTAAAAGATTTTTATTGACAATTTGAACATTATTTGGTACAAAAAGTTGTGCATAATTTCGACAGGCGGGAAGGAGCACATGGAGCATGACGGAACCCATGGGGGCAAAGGCGCGGCGGACCAGAGACCACATCCTGGCCCAGGGCATGGAGCTGATGAAGGAGAAGGGCTTCCACAGCACCACCATCCGGGACATCTGCGAGGCGGCGGAGGTCTCCGTTGGCACTTTTTACACCTACTTCAAGGATAAGGGCGACCTGTTCCACTACAACTTCCAGGGCCAGGACCCGGCCTTCGCGGAGTTTTTGCAGAAAAACATCCTGGGAGACAATACGAAGGAGCGGATCATGCGCTTTGCCCGGTACTATGCCTGGCTCAACATCGGCACCGGCAGGGAGGAGCTGAAGCGCATTTTCCTGGAGCCGGACGAGCACTGGTTCGACGGCCGGAACCCTACCTTCGATGTGCTGTATACCGTTATTCTGGACGGCCAGCGGTCCGGCCAGATCGACCCGGCTCTGGACGCGGACCGGGTGGTGGAGCTTTTCCGGGTGTTCCTGCGGGGCTGCGTGTACGAGTGGGTCATGAGCGATTTCCTGTACGACCTGGAGGACCGGATATGCGCCTATATGGAGCAGATACTGGGGTTTGTGTTAAAAACGGGCGCGTGACCGCCGGCGGGGTGTTTATCTTGCGGCGGGTACGGCTTGCCGCGGGGATTCTTCGTGTATTTCCAAAAGAGCGCCGGCTTTTGCCGGCGCTCTTTTTACCTTATTGCCGCGCTTCGCCGCGCATTCGTTACGCCGAGGCGCGGGCCACGAGCTTGCGGTACAGCAGCCTCGCGGCGTTGGGGACATAGCGGCCCCGGGATACGGCGGCGATGCCCCGCTGCACGCAGTAAGCCTCCCGGAGCGGGACCATCCTGATGCCCTTTTCCCAGGCATAATAGGGAGCGGCGTTGTTCTCCTGGTAGACCTGCTCCGGCACGAAGCTCATGCCCCGGCCCAGGCTCACCAGCTCCCCGATGAGGTTGGAGTAGTTGGCGGACACGGCGATGTGGGGCTCAAAGCCGGCCCGGCCGCAAACGGCCCTGGTCAGGTCCTCCATGTCCGCGTTGGAGGTGTTGCAGAGGAATGTCTCTCCCGCCAGCTCCGCCACGGATACGCCGTCCCGGTCCGCGAAGGGGCTGCTTTCGGAGACAAGCAGTCCCAGCCGCCGGGTGAACAGCTCCGTCCAGTCCAGCTCCGGGTCCATGAGGAATTCCCCGCCCAGGGCGATCTCCACCTCGCTTTCCAGCACCGCCCGCCGCAGGGCCTCGGGACTCATCTGCCGCTGGATGATCTGGACCTTGGGGTTGGCCAGCAGGAAGTCCCGGATGCAGGTCAAAAGCCAGCTGTTCTCCGAGCTGGGCAGGGTGGAGCCGATCTTGATGAGCCCTACGCTGCCCTTCCGGATGTCCTCCACGCTCAGGCGCATATCCTCCATGGAGGCGAACACGTCCTCCGCCTTGGCCAGCACCGCCTGGCCATACTCATTCAATATGACCGACTTGCTCCGCCTGTCGAACAGGCTCACCCCCAGATCCTCCTCCAGGCGGCTGATGGTCTTCGACAGCGCCGGCTGACTGACGTGGAGCTTCTGCGCGGCCTTGGTGAAGTTCTGGGCCACGGCCGCCTCACAAAAACATCTTAGCTGATACAGTTCCATAGGAGCCTCCAAAAATTTTTATCATAACCTGAACGCCATATATATATAATATTACAGCAACTTGACAGAATATCAAGATTTTTTTATACTGCGTTTGCTTTTGTGCGTGCGCGTCCTCTGCGGCGGCACGGCAATCAAAAAATGCAATTATATGGAGGTCACACGATGAAAAAGCTGATTTCTCTGCTCCTGGCCCTGGTCATGGTGCTGGCGCTGGCCGCCTGCGGCGGCTCCGGCGACACCGGCGACACCGGCGAGGCCCCGGCCGCCGCGCCCAACGGCGAACCCGCCGATGCCGGAGACGCCGCCGATGCCGGCGACGCCGCCGCGGACCTGTCCGGCGAGGACTACTTCCAGTGGAACATGTCCACCT
>CAZVRP010000029.1:4108-17683 GCA_964630255.1 uncultured Oscillospiraceae bacterium
GACGCCGCCGCGGACCTGTCCGGCGAGGACTACTTCCAGTGGAACATGTCCACCTCTCAGGTGGAGGGCAACTGGTACGCCATGCTGATGGACGATTTCGCCTCTGAGATCGCCGAGCGCACCGACGGCCACATCACCGTCACCGTTCACCATAACAACACTCTGGGTACCCCGGAGGACATCTACAACGGCATGGTCACGGGCACCATCGACGTGGTGAACCTGGGCATGAGCCAGGCCGGCTCCTTCCCGGTGAACGACATCACCCAGATCCCCTTCTTCTGCGAGGACCCCTATGAGGCGCTGGAGGTGCTCAACGCCCTCTATGACGCCGGTTATATGACGGAGTACACCGACAACGGCTTCCATCTGCTCAGCTTCCATCCCACCGACACCCAGATGATGTGCTTCGTGGATAAGCAGGTCCAGTCCGTAGAAGACTTCTCCGGTCTGAACATCCGCTGCAATTCCGGCTCCATCGTCTCCGCCGTGGAGGCCCTGGGCGCTACCGCCGTGTCCATCGAGACCACCGACGTGTATATGTCCCTGACCACCGGCGTGGTGGACGGCGCCGTTTCCAGTCCCTCCGCCATGACCGCCTTTGCCTTCAACGACGCCTGCGAGTACCTGTACGAGGTGCCTCTGGCCATCGGCGGCAACTATCTGTGCGTGTCCGATATGGCCTGGGACGCGCTGAGCCCCGCCCTGCAGGCCATCGTCCAGGAGGTGGCCGATGAGATCCAGGTCCGCTACATGGAGGAAAACATCGAGGCCATGAACACCTCCATCGAGGCTTTCGGCACCGCCTATTTCCCCACGGACGAGGCTCTGGCCGATATGCGCGAGGCCACCGCGTTCATCCGGGAGGACTGGGCCGCCAGCCTGACCAGTCAGGGATACGACGGCGAGGCCATCATGGCTCTTGCCCAGCAGACTCTGGACGCCTACCGGGCCGGCTGAAAACGCCCTTGAGATAAACGGCTTGGCCGGTCCCTGACCGGCCAGGCCCGCCTATACGTGAAAGGATGTGAACCACGCCTTGAAAGCGTTCAAAACCTTTGCCAACGGCGTCCACAAGCTGTCCAACGCCTGCGTGTGGGTGGCCGGTATACTGCTGGTTCTGCTGGCCGTTCTCATCTTCGTGGAGGTCATCGCCCGGTATGTGGTGAAAAATTCCATCACCGGCGTGCAGGAGATCTGCACCATGTCCATCGTGGTAGTGCTGTACCTGGGCCTGGGCTATTCCACCTATCAGCGCGCCCATGTGCAGGTGGACGTGGTGATCAACGCCTTCCGGCCCGACGTGAAGATGATCGACCAGGGCATATGCTCGCTGCTGTGCATCCTGCTGTCGGCGCCCGCCGCCGTGCAGGTGTTCCGGCAGGGACTCACCTTCCTGGACAACGGCCGGACCAGCCAGCTGATGCATATCCCCTACTGGCCCTTTTATATCGTGGCGGCCTTCGGGCTGCTTCTGACCAGCGTCGAATTTTTGCTGGACGGCGTCCGCTGGTTCGGTGAGGCCAGAGCCTGGCGGGCCGGGCAGAAAGCCGCTCCCGCTGTGGGAGACGGAGAGAAAAAGGAGGCGGAGTGAGCTATGGAACCTGTCACTGCCGGCATCATCGGCGTGGTCCTCATGCTGATATTCCTGTTTATGGGCATGAGCCTCTCCTTCACCTTCGCCCTGGCGGGCCTTATCGGCATCACCCTCATCCTGGGCCCCGCCAAGGCCATGAACTACCTGCTCACCATCCCCTTCACCAAGGCGGCCAGCTATACGTTCATCGTCATGCCGCTGTTCACGCTGCTGGGGAACCTGGCCTTTGACGGCGGCCTGACCACGGACGCTTACAACAGCGCCCGGAAGTGGTTCGGCCACAGCCCCGGCGGCCTGGCCATCACCACCAGCGTGGCCTGCGGTATGTTCGGCGCCATCTGCGGCTCCGGCTCCATCACGGCCCTGATGTTCACCAAGATCGCCTGGCCGGAGATGAAGAAGACCGGCTATGACCCGGGCCTGGGCCTGGGGGCCATCGTGGGCAGCGGCCCGCTGGCTATCCTCATCCCGCCCAGCATCCCTCTCATCACATACGGAATGCTCTCCGGCACATCCGTGGCCTCTCTGTTCATGGCCGGCTGGGTGCCTGGGCTGCTGCTGTGCGTGGCCTTGGCCCTGTGCACCATCATCCAGGTGCTCATCAATCCGAAAAAAGCGCCCCGGCTGCCCAAGAGCACCTGGAAGGAAAAGTTCAAGAGCCTCAAAGGCATCTGGGCGTTTCTGGTGCTCATCGTCATCATGATGGGCGGTATATGGGGCGGCGTATGCACCGTCAACGAGGCCGCCGGCGTGGGTATCGTGGGCGCGCTCATCATCGTGGCGGTCATGCGCCGGATGAACTTCCGGCAGTTCATGGACTGCTTCAAAAACACCTGCGCCTCCGGCTGCGCCATCTTCTTCATGTTCGTGGCCATCGAGATATTCAACATCTTCATGACCTGGTCCGGCCTGCCCGGCATGCTTGCCACGGCGGTGAGCGGCATGAACGTGTCCCCCCATGTGGTGTGCTGGGTCATCATCGGCGTGTATCTGATCCTGGGCTGCTTCCTGGACAGTCCGCCGGTCATGATGCTCACGGTCAGCATCCTGACCCCCGTGATCGCCATGCTGGGCTTCGATCTGGTCTGGTTCGGCATCATCGTGGCCTTTACCGTGGGCATCGGCGCCCTGACCCCGCCCGTGGGCATCAACCTGTTCATGGTGGCCTCCCAGGCCCCGGAGGTCCCCTCCAAGACCATCATCAAGGGCATGCTGCCGTACATGGCGACCATGATCCTCGTCATGTTGCTGGTATACATCTTCCCGCAGATCGCCACATGGCTGCCTAACGCCATGCTTGGCTGATTTTGATTCGGCAGCGAATATAAAGCGCGCGCCGCCCCGGCATCGGGGCGGCGCGCGTCGTTTATGCCTGTTTGCCCGCTTCCGGCAGTCCCCGCAGCTCCCGCAAAAGGCTCAGAACAGCCGGGTCCCGCTCCTCGCTGCGCCAGATCAGAGCCTGGCAGGCGGGCTCGCGCCGGTTGTCCGGGAAGGGGAGAAAACGGATGTCCGGATACTGTTCCGCGTCCACCAGGTCCGGCAGCAGCGCCGCCCCCGCGCAGATGCTCACGTTGGCCAGCGCGTCCGAAGGCGTGTCCACCAGCTTCACGTTCATCATTGTCCCCACCCGGTGGTACAGGGACTGGGCCAGCTCCGCCGAGGAGGCAACGCCCTTGGACAGGGCGAAGAAGATCGTCTCGTTGCCCAGCTCCGCCGGGGTCAGATCCGCCCTGGCGGCCAGGGGATGGTAGATACTGACGGCCAGCATCATCCGGAAGGGCCGCAGCTGTATGTGCTCCGCCCCCACCAGGGTCCGGGCGTTCCGGTCCGAGGAGATGATGAGGTCGTACCGGCGGTTTTGCAGCCCCGCCGTGAGGCCCACATGGGAGTCGCTGCTCAAAAGACACCGGGCTCCCCGGGCGGACAGGTTCCGGTGGCGGATGAGATGGATGACCGCCTCCGGCAGCCGCTCATCCCGCGCCACGCCGATATGGATGGTGGCGCGGTCGGCGGCGATGTCCGCCTGCATGTCCTCATAGGCCCGGTAAAAGGGCATGAACAGTGTCTCCGCCTTGCTGAGAAGCTCCTGACCGTGCTCGGTCAGGGCCACGTGACGGGTGGTCCGGTCAAAGAGCCTGGTCCCCAGCTCCTTCTCCATGGCCGCGATGGACTTGGTCAGGTTTGGCTGGGCCATGTAAAGGTTCCTGGCCGCCTGGGAAAAGCTCCGGCAGTAGGACACCTCCAGAAAACAGCGCATCTGCTCAAAGGTCATGATATTTCTCCCCGTTTCCGGCGCGCCGCGTGCTCCGGCAGCCTTCCGCCCTCAGTATAACACATTTTATGGCGCCGCGCCACGGATTTATTCCGATCGGATATAAATGCCGGCGGGTTTTTATATTTCACTTTCGGGATCGATTATTTTATAATTAACGAGGACAAAGGGGCCGCCAGGCCCGGAACAGGAGGCTTTTTCCATGGCCAGGTACTATCCTCATCTGCTCTCTCCGCTGAAGGTGCGGGGACTTATATTGAAAAACCGCATGACCGCCGCCACCAGTCTGCCCCATTTCCTCATGGGCCCGGAGCCTTATCTGCCCCGGCACATGATAAACCTGCTGGCAGACCGGGCCCGGCAGGGCGCCGCTATGGTGACGCTCTCCCATACATACGCCCCCATTGGGGCCCACGGCATGAAATTCGGCGGGGATACGGATCACTTCCCGACTCTGGATATGTACGATCCCCTGTGCCAGAACTATCTCATCCAGCTTTGCGACGCCATCCACTATTATGAGAGCAAGGCCTGCCTGAACATCACCCGGCCCAATATGCCCGAGTGGAACGTGGTGGACGCCCCCGAGCGGGGGGCCAAGGCCTACACGCCGGAGATTATCGACCGGTTCATCGACGGCTATGTGACCCAGGCGGTGGTCGCCAAGCAGCTGGGCTTTGACGCCTGCTCCGTCCACTTTGCCTATCGGAGCATGTTTGCCGGGGCCCTGTTCTCCCCGCTGACCAACACCCGCACCGATGAATACGGCGGGAGCCTGGAAAACCGCTCCAGGGTCGTTTTGGAGATATTCCGCCGGGTCAAGGCCGCCGTGGGGGAGGACTTCGTGCTGGAGGGGCTCATCTCCGCCGAGGACCTGCCCGGGGGCTATACCTTTGAGGACACCAAGAGATTCGCCGCAATGAGCGAGGGCCTCATCGATATTCTCCAGATCAGGATGCCGGACGGGGACACGTCCCACCCCATGGGCTTCCATGAGGAGACTCCCACGCTCCGGTACGCGGAGGAGCTGAAGGCCCTGCGCCTGAAGACCGTTATCGAGCCCATCGGCGGCTATGAGGACCCGGACCTGTGCGAGAGCGTTATCCGGGAAGGAAAGGCGGACCTGCTGGGCATGGCCCGGACCTGGATCGCCAACGACAACTACGTCCAGCTTTTGCGGCAGGGCAGGGGAGAGGACGTGACCCCCTGCATCCGCTGCAACAAATGCCATGTCATCAGCCATGACCAGCCCTACCGCAGCGCCTGCTCCGTGAATCCCGCCTTCGGGGTCCGGACTTATCTGGACCGTTTGGAGGCCCCTGTGACCGCGCCGAAAAAGGTGGCGGTGGTGGGCGGCGGCCCGGCGGGCATCGAGGCGGCCCGGACCGCGGCGGCCCGGGGCCACAGGGTCACCCTCTTTGAGAAGAGCGGCCGCCTGGGCGGCCAGCTCCGCGCCGCCGGAGCGCCGGACTTCAAGTGGCCGGTGAAGCGCTTCGCGGACTGGATGGAAAAGCAGGCCGCGAAATGCGGGATCGACATCCGCCTGAACACCGAGGCGACCAGGGAGTCTCTGGAGGCCGAGGGCTTTGACGCGGTGCTGGCGGCCCTGGGGGCCGTGCCCGCTGTGCCGCCCGTGCCGGGCATCGGCGGGGAAAATGTCATCGCCGCCCCGGAGGCGCTGGAGCACCCGGAGAAGGTGACGGGTCCGGTGGTCATCATCGGCGCCGGCGAGGTGGGTATGGAGACCGGCATGTTTCTGGCGAAAAAGGGTCTGGACGTGACGGTCCTGGGCCGGAACGCCAGGGTGGCCCCGGAGGTCAACCCCATCCACTACCGGGAGACCTTTGACGCCGCCTGGCAGAGCCTGGCCAATCTCCATGTACTCACCGGCGCGCCGGTGAGCGCCGTGGACGCGGGCAGCGTGGACTATACCCAGGACGGCGCTGTCCGCACGGTCCCCGCCGGGACGGTGATCCTGGCCGCGGGGATGCGGGGGCTAGCCGATGAGGCGCTGGCCTTCTGCAGCGACCAATACGATTTCCACATGATCGGCGACTGCGCCGGCGGCGGCACGCTCATGACCGCCCTGCGCTCCGCCTGGTCTGTGGCCAATCAGATATAAGTCAACCAATAATCTTATAAAATCTTATAAAAAGGAGAAAACGACATGAAAAAGATCCTTGCACTCCTCCTGGCCCTGACCATGGTGTTTGCCCTGGCCGCCTGCGGCGGCTCCGGCGACGCCGGCGCCGAGGCCCCCGCTGATGACGGGACCACCGCCGCGGAGGAGACCGCGCCGGCTGAAGACGCCGCGGCCTCCGGCGGGACGGTGCTGCGCATCGGCCTGGACAACGAGCCCAGCAATATGAACCCCACCATCCAGGCGGACGGTCAGGGCTCCATGTTCGTGGCCCAGAGCCTGTACGACGGCCTTTGGAAGATGACCGCCGACGGCCAGCAGCTGATGATGATCGCCGAGAGCTATGAGTTCGTGGAGGCCGCAGAAGAGGCCCCCGCCGACGATGCCGAGCCCGATGAGAGCGCCTCCGGCGAGGCCAGCGCCTCCGGCGAGCCCATCGGCATCAACCTGGTGGTCCATCTGAAGGACGGTCTGACCTTCTCTGACGGCAACCCCATCACCGCCGAGGATGTCATCTGGAGCTATCAGTACGCCTCCACGGCCACCGCCGGCGCCATGCGTCTTTCCAATATCGATGTCAACGACGCCTACGCCGAGGACGGGCTGACCGCCGTGTTCCCCCTGTACGCCGAGACTCCCACCATGGTGGAGGACCTGTCCCTTATCTACATCATGGAGAAGGCGTGGTGCGAGCAGGGCGACGACAACATCAACATCGACCCCGTTTCCTCCGGCGCCTATGAGCTGAAAAGCTGGGAGACCGGCATGGGCGTGGTGCTCAGCAAGCGCGCCGACTACTACAACGCCGACGCCGTGTACTACGACGAGGTGGACATCACCTTCATCGCCTCCGAGGAGACCCGGCTGCTGGCCTTTGAGAACGGCGACTTCGACGTGGCGTTCCTGTCCAACTCCGATTCCATCGACGAGATCAACGGCGGCGCGGCAGAGGGCGCTTCCATCGCCGTCATCCCCGTCCAGCAGATCACCGGCTTCCAGATGGATACCACCGACCACACGGAGCTTTCCGACGTCCGGGTCCGTCAGGCCATCGGCTACGCCATCGACGTGCCTACCCTGGTGACGGCCATCTGCGGCTCCGCCTTCACCGTGGCCGACTCCATCCTCCCCAGCTCCAACTGGGCCTATGTTTCCACCGGCAACTACGAGTATGACCTGGACAAGGCCGTCTCCCTGCTGGCCGAGGCCGGCTATGATGAGAGCAACCCCTTCACCTTCACCTGCACCATTTCCGATCAGGGCTACAACAGCCAGCTGGCGGAGGCCGCCCAGGATATGCTCAAGCAGGCCAACATCATCATGGAGATCGAGACCACCGACGGCGCGACCCTTATGAACCGGACCCTGAGCAACGACATCCTGTTCTCCATCAACTCCTATATGGGCAGCTATGATCCCGCCGGCGTAGTCAACTCCCGCCGTCCCGGCCTGCCCGCCCATCTGAGCGCCTACAACGATCAGGAGCTCGTGGACCTGCTGGAGGAGGCCTGCTCCTCCATGGAGGGCGAGGACGCCCGCAAGCCCCTGTGGGAGGAGCTGCAGCAGCGCTCCTATGAGTACGCCAGCTTCATCCCCCTGTACGAGTCCAACGTCAACTATGCCGTGGCCTCTACTGTGGACGCCTCCAGCCTGGCCGGCTCCACCCTGGCCGACGGCTACCTGTTCGCCAACTACATCCAGGGCGTTGGCTGAACCGGACAGGACCATCCTTTGACCTAAGGGAGCGGCGGGCGGCCGCGTGGCCGCCCGCCGCTCCTCCCCAAGGAGGCGCTTGATATGGCAAAATACATCCTGAAACGCATCCTGATGATGATACCGGTGCTCATCGGCGTGGTCATCATCATCTTCACCATCAACTACTTTTCCTCCATCAGCCCGGCGGTGGTCCTCTGCGGCCCCACGGCCACGGCGGAGGAGCTGGCCGCCAAGGAGGCGGAGCTGGGCATCGACCGGCCTTACTTCGTCCAGCTGGGGACATATTTCTGGAACATCCTCACCAAGGGCACTCTGGGTACCAGCTATGTGTACCGCCAGCCGGTGCTGTCCATGATCGGTCTGCGGCTGCCCATCACCATCAGGATCGGCTTTTTCGCCGCGCTGTTGTCGGCGGTCATCGGCATTCCCCTGGGCATCCTGGCCGCGGTGAAGCAAAACAGCATCTTTGACTATATCTCCACGGTTCTGTCGGTGGTGCTGTCCGCCATGCCGGCGTTTTTCCTGTGCCTGATTTTGATGCTGTTTTTCTCTGTGCGGCTCAAGTGGCTGCCGGTCCAGGGCATCGACTCCTGGAAGGGGTACATCCTGCCCATCGTGGCCACGGGCGTCATGCCCGTCGCCATGACCACCCGTATGACCCGCTCCTCCATGCTGGAGGTCATCCGCCAGGATTACATCCGCACCGCCCGGGCCAAGGGCGTGCCGGAGCGGACCATCATCTGGAAGCACACCCTGAAAAACGCCCTTATCCCTATTATCACCGTGGTGGGCATGAACCTGGGCCTGTCCATGACCGGCTCGGTGCTGTGCGAGACCATCTTCAACATCCCCGGTCTGGGGCTTTTGATGAACAGCTCCATCTCCATGCGGGACTTCATCACCACCCAGGGCTGCGTGCTGGTGTGCGCGTTCATCATCTCCGGCATGAATCTTATCACGGATCTGTGCTACGCCTTTGCGGACCCCCGGATCAAGGCGCAGTACCGGAGCCCGGCCCGGGTGAAAGCGTCCAAGACAAAGGAGGCGGCGTGACATGACGGAGCTTGATCTGACCATGGCGGCGGAAGAGGAGCTGTCCCAGCAGAGCCAGCTCCGGCTCATGCTCCGCCGGTTCTGCCGGAACCGTCTGGCCGTGGCCGCGTTCGTGTTTCTTGTGCTGCTGGTGCTCAGCGCCATCTTCTGCGACCGGCTGACCCCCTATGACTACGACGCCCAAAACCTCCTGGAGATGAGCCAGCCGCCCTCGAAAGCACATCCCTTCGGCACCGACAACTTCGGCCGGGACATCCTGACCAGGGTCCTCCGGGGCGCCCGGGTGAGCCTTCTGGTGTCGGTGATGGCGGTGGCCATGAGCACGGCGGCGGCCATCATCCTGGGCGCCCTGTCCGGCTACTACGGCGGCGCGGTGGACAATGTAATCATGCGTCTGATGGACATTCTGGGCTCCATCCCCGGCATGCTCCTTTCCATGACCGTCTCCGCGGCGCTGGGCACCGGCCTTGTGAAAACCGCCATCGCCCTGGCTGTGGCCAGCATCGCCCAGATGGCCCGGCAGCTGCGCTCGAGCATCATGCTCATGAAAAACAGCGAGTACATAGAAGCGGCCCGGGCCTTCGGCGGCAGCGACTGGGAGATCATCTTCAAACATATCATCCCCAACTGTCTGGCGCCTTTGATCGTGCAGATATCCTTGAGCCTGGGCAGCACCATCATGGCTATCTCCGGCCTGTCCTTCCTGGGCCTGGGCGTTCAGCCGCCCACGCCGGAGTGGGGCAACATGGTGGCGGCGGGCCAGGACTTCATCCGCAAGGCCCCCCACATCATCATCTTCCCGGGGCTGGCCGTGGCGGCGACCATGCTGGCCTTCAATCTGCTGGGCGACGGCCTGCGGGACGCCCTGGACCCGAAGATGAAGCGGTAAGGAGGTTTTTGCGATATGAGCCTGCTTGAGATTAAGGATCTGGAGATACGCTTCAACACAGACACCGGCGTGGTCCACGCGGTCAACGGCGTGGACCTGTCCCTGGAGGCGGGGGAGACCCTGGGCCTGGTGGGGGAGACCGGCGCCGGCAAGACAACCACCGCGCTGGGCGTGCTGGGACTCATCCAGTGCCCGCCGGGGGAGTATGTGCGCGGCGAGATATTTTACAAGGGCCGGGATCTTCGCAAGGCCCCGGAAAAGGATATGCGCTCTATCCGGGGCGGGGAGATATCCATGATCTTCCAGGACCCCATGACGGCCCTGAACCCGGTGATGACCGTGGGCGAGCAGATCGCCGAGGCCGTCGCCCTCCATGAGGACTGCAGCGCGGCCCAGGCGGAGCGGCGCATGGTCGAGATGCTGGAGAAGGTGCGTATTCCCGCCGGCCGGGCGGACGACTATCCCCACCAGTTCTCCGGCGGCATGAAGCAGCGGGTGGTCATCGCCATGGCCTTGGCCTGCCATCCCGACCTGATTATCGCGGACGAACCGACCACCGCCCTGGATGTGACCATCCAGGCCCAGGTGCTGGACATGATCGGGAAGCTCCAGAAGGACAGCGGCACCTCCATGATCCTCATCACCCACGATCTGGGCGTGGTGGCGGAGAGCTGCCGGAAGGCGGCCATCATGTACGCCGGGCGCATCGTGGAGAGCGGCACGGTGGAGGATATCTTCGACCGCACAGCCCACCCTTACACCCAGGGGCTGTTCAACTCCATCCCCTCCCTGGACAGGAAGCTGGACCGGCTGAGGCCCATTCGCGGCCAGATGCCGGACCCCACCCGCCTGCCCAGAGGCTGCGAGTTCGCCCCCCGGTGTCCCTATGCCGATGAACAGTGCGTTTCCGAAAAGCCGCCGATGCGGGAGCTGGAGGAAGGCCACCTCTGCCGCTGCCACCACTGCGGCAAGGACGTGCCCCTGTACTTCCCCGATGAGCGCGTCAACGAATCTGCCTATGACCATGGCCTGCCGGTGTCCAACCCCGGCAACGACATTCTTGGGAAGGAGGAGACGGCGACATGAGCCAGCTGGAAGTCAAGGACCTCAAAAAGTATTTCATGACCCCGGCCGGTCCGCTGCACGCGGTGGACGGCGTATCCTTCACCCTGGAGGCCGGCCGGACCCTGGGCGTGGTGGGGGAGTCCGGCTGCGGAAAATCCACCCTGGGCCGGGCCATCCTCGGCCTGAACGAGGCCACCGGCGGCCAGATACTGTTCGAGGGCCGGGATATCACCCATCCCCGGGGCGCGGTGAAAAAGAAGATGAAGCGGGATATGCAGATCATCTTCCAGGACCCCTATTCCAGCCTGGACAGCCGCATGAGCGTCCAGCAGCTGATCGCGGAGCCCTTGAACATCACCGGCATCGTGAAGGGCCGGGAGGCCGTGCGGGGACGGGTGCTGGAGCTGATGGAAACGGTGGGGCTGGCCGGCCGGTACCGCCTGTCCTACCCCCACGAGCTGGACGGCGGCCGCCGCCAGCGCATCGGTATCGCCCGGGCTCTTGCCGTGGAGCCCAAATTCATCGTCTGCGACGAGCCTGTGTCCGCCCTGGACGTGTCCATCCAGGCCCAGATCCTGAACCTGATGGCCGATCTGCAAAAGGAGCGGGGGCTGACATACATATTCATCACCCACAACCTGTCTGTGGTCAAGCACATCTCCGACGACATCATGGTGATGTACTGCGGATGCCTGGCGGAAAAGAGCCCCTGCGACGATCTGTTTGAACACCCCCTTCACCCCTACACCAAGGGGCTGCTGTCCGCCATTCCCATCCCCAGCCTGCACTACAAACGGGAGCGGGTGCTGCTGGAGGGGGAGATCGTGTCCCCGGTGAACCCCGCCCCCGGCTGCCGGTTCGCCGGCCGCTGCCCTTACGCCTGCGAGACGTGCCATGAGGCGCTGCCGGAGGCCCGGGAGGTGCTGCCCGGCCATTTCGTGGCATGCCACCGGGCGGAGGAGATCAACGGCCTCGGATGAAGAAAGGACCGAATGCCCTCAGCGGGAGGGTGATGAAAAAGGAGCAGAACTGGTATCTCCGGGGCTGGGAGTACCGGGATGTGCCCGGTCCGAACGGACCGAAACGGAGACTGGTCTATGTCCGGGAGCATTACCGGCTGGACCTGACGGAAAAGCGGCGGACCCGGGTGAAGCTCCTGGCGGGGCTGACGTATCTGCTGGCCTGCGGCGTGTATGTCGGCTTTGAGACCACCATGACCCAGGGGGGCCTTGCGTGGTATGCCGGGGCGCCCTGCCTGCTGGCGGTGATCCCCCTGTTCTATCTGGGGCTGGGGGTGTGGAACCTGGCGCGGGCGGAGGAGATATTCACCTTTCGCCGGAAGTACGCCGTGTTCACCCGCCTTCGCGTCGGCGGCTGGGCCGCGGCCGTGTTGCTGGGCCTGGGCGCTTTGGGCCAGGGGGTGTTCCTGATCCGATACGGCAAGGCCCTGGAGCTGGGCCCGGAGCTGTGGATGCTGGGCGGAAGCGCCTTTGACGCCGTCTGTGCCGGGGCCCTGGCCGTGCTGGCCGGGCGGCTCCCCTGCGTTGAGACATCCCGGAGCGAAGCTCCCGCGAAAACGGAAAAGAGGTAATCCGATATGACTATATGCCTGAAAAACGGAACGCTGTGCGACGGCCGCCTGTGGAAGGTCAAGGCCGATATCCTGGTGGAGGACGGGACTATCCTGGCGGTCGGCCGGGATCTGACAGGCGGCGAGACCGTAGACCTGACCGGCTGCACCGTCCTGCCCGGGCTCATTGACGCCCATGTCCATATCATCAGCGGCGGCGAGACGTTTGACGACGCGCCCTTGAAAAGCTGGGCCCAGGCGGGCGTGCTCACCGTCCGGGACTGCGGCCTTGGAAACGGCGAGAGCTGCGACAGGTACCTTGCCTGGCTCAAGACCGTCCAGACCCCGGAGCGGGCCCGGGTGCTCACCGCCGGCCAGGCCGTGGCGGCCTGGGGCGGCTACATGCACATGATGATGGGCAAGGAAAACGGCATCGGCGTGAGGACGCCGGCCGACGCCCAAAGGGCCATCGAAGCCCAGATAGCCAAGGGCTGCGACGGGGTGAAGATCGCCATGGACTACGATATGCTGGACGAGCGGACCCCTCAGTATACCCCGGAGACCGTCCGCGCTATCGCGGCCAAGGCAAAGGAGCTGGGCGTGTGGTGCACGGCCCACGTGCAGATGAGCAAGTTTTTGCGTATCCTGGTGGAAAACGGCATCCCCGAGATGGCCCATACCGTGCTGGACCCCATCCCCGAGGACCTGATGGATGAGATGGTGGCCCGGGACATCCCCATGACCAGCACCCTGCAGCCCATCAACGTCCCCCGGCCGCCCCTGCCCAAGGAGGAGCTGGACCGGATGCCGCCTCATATCCGCCAGACAATCCAAAAAATGGAGGCCATCGACACAGCCCGGCAGGAGCGCTGCGCCATCGACAATATCCGGCGCTTCCACGCCAAGGGCGGCACGGTGGTCATGGGCACGGACACCATGCGCATGCAGGCCCGGCCGGAGACGGCCTGCGTTCCTCTGCGGGAGCTGGGGCTGCTGCTGGACGCGGGACTCACGGCCCGGGAGGTCATCGCCGCCGCCACCGTCAACGCCGCCCGGGCCTGCGGGATGGGTGATCGGCTGGGCAGCCTCCGGCCGGGTAAGCAGGCGGATATCATCGCCGTACCCGGCGAACTGGACGACCGGCTGGAACAGCTGGGCCGGACGGCCTTTGTCATGCACGCCGGGACCGTTATCAAAAATCAGTTATGAACCATTATTACAAGGAGGAGTACACAATGGACGAGAAAGCTCTGCTGAAACGTATCGAGGCGCT